>DATASE010000100.1:0-5872 GCA_036269375.1 Solirubrobacteraceae bacterium | reverse complement strand
TTCACGGCTTCATCGACGTCGTGTGCGTTGAGGTCTGCGAGCTTGCGCTCGGCGATCTCACGCAGCTGGGCGTCGGTGATCTTGCCGACCTTGTTGCGGTTGGGCTCGCCCGACCCCTTGTCCAGTTTCAGCGCCTGCTTTATCAGCACGGCCGCGGGCGGCGTCTTGGTGACGAACGTGAACGAGCGGTCCTCGTACACGGTGATCACGACCGGGATCAGCGTCCCGGTTTCGCTGACCGTCTGGGCGTTGAACGCCTTACAGAACTCCATGATGTTGATGCCGTGCTGCCCGAGCGCTGGTCCGACCGGCGGCGCTGGGGATGCCTGGCCGCCACGGGCCTGCAGCTTGATCGTCGTCAGAACCTTCTTTGCCATCGCGAAGTCCCTACCTATAGCTTCTTGACTTGGTCGAAGCCCACCTCTACGGGCGTCTCTCGACCGAAGATTGATACCAGCACCTTGAGCTTTGCCGCGTCGTCGTTGATCTCGGAGATCTCGCCGGAGAAGTCCGACAGAGGCCCTGAGACCACCTTGACGGTCTCGCCGATCGCGAACTGGGCGCGCGTGCGCGGGGCGGTCGCGACCTCCTTGTGCAGCAGGCGATCGACCTCGATCTGGGTCAGCGGCACCGGCTCCTGCGAGGAGCCGACGAAGCCCGTCACCCCCGGGGTGCCCTTGACCACGCCCCAGGAGTCCTCGTTGAGCTCCATGTTCACGAGCACGTAGCCGGGCATCGTCCGCTTCTCGACCGTGACCTTCTGGTTGTCCTTCATCTCGGACACGGACTCGGTGGGAACCACGATCCGGCGCACGGAACGCTGTTGCCCGAGCGACACCACGCGGTGCTCGAGGTTGTGCTTGACCTTGTTCTCGTGACCGGAATAGGTGTTGACGACGTACCAACGGAACATGCGGACTTTCCTACGGCTTCGATAGTGGACAGGTGGACGGGAGCGGACGGGCCGCGCGCGCCAGCGGATCGGAAACGCTAGCTAAAGAATCAAGTTGACGATCTTCTGGGCGACCCAGTCGGCGGCGCCGAGGTAGAGCCCGGCGACGACCAGGAAGCCGAGCACGACCGTGGTGGCCTGGGTGACGTGCGGGCGATCCGGCCACTGAACCCGCTGCAGCTCGGCCCAGCTTGCGCGCAGGAACGCGATCGCGCGCAGATGGATCGGCTGGCCGGCGCGCTTGATCGGCAGCTCCTCGGCGGCAACTCCCTCGCCGAAGGCCTCCTCCAGCTCGGCTGCGGAGCTGCCGGAGCCGCGGCGACCGCGCCCCGGGCGCCCGGGCGCCGGTGCGACCTCGCCGTCTCCGTTGCCGGTCTCATCGCGCTCGAGCGGCACGCCCTCGGCGCCGCGAATGAGCGCGGCGTCGAACTCGTCGACGTCGCCCGCGTGCTCGAGGGCGCCGGGCAGATCGGCCCGCACGGGCTGGCTCTGCGCAGGCGCGGCCGCCGGCTCCCGGACCTGCCGGGTCGGCGCGTCCGAAGGCCGTGTCCGGCGTGCTCTGGAACGCTTGTTGCGGTCACGGGCCAAGGCTGCGCACCCGCGCTAGCGAGTCTCCCGATGGCTGGTGTGGCGGCGGCACCAACGACAAAACTTGCGCAGCGTCACCCGGTCGGGGTTGTTGCGCTTGCTCTTGTTCGTCTGGTAATTGCGGTGCTTGCACTCCTCGCAGGCGAGGGTGATTGCTATCCGAACGTCTCCGCGAGCCATGGTCTGAGATCCCAGCTTGGTCGAAAGGGGCGCCAGGCGAAACAAAGACCCCGCCCGGCGCGAGGTCGGACAAAGTCTAGCGCGGGGCGGCGCTCGGCGCAGCGGGCCGTGATAGGACACCGATCGTGAGCGCAGGAGGTGCTCGATGACCCCACAACGGCCGCCCGCGCACGACGATCGGCGGGCGGAACGGCGCGCCCGCACGCGGGCCGCGAGCCGCTCGCGCCTACGTCGCCAGCGCGCGCTTGTGGCGAGCGCTGCGATTGCGGCGGCTGCGATCCTCGCGCTCGCGCTGAGCGGCGTCATGTGGTCGGGTGCGTCGCACGCCGGCAACCGAGACCAGAGTGGGCTGGGAGCCGGGACCGGGACCGTGGCACGCGCGGGCGCGCGAGGCACAGCTCTGGTAACCAAGCCCGCGACCGACGACGAAGCGCATGAGACTCCCGCAGTTCGTCACCTGATCGCGTTGGGCAAGCCGATCTACTGCGCCGCCCCGCGCGGGAACGAGGTGGCGCTCACCTTCGACGATGGCCCGGGGCAGTACACCTGGCTCGCGCTGCCAAAGCTTCGCAAGCACCACGTGAAAGCGACCTTCTTCGTCGTCGGTCGCAACATCGCGCTGCTCCCGCCGGCGCTGCGTGAGGAGCGCGCACTGGGGTCGGTCGGGGACCACACCTTCACCCACCCGCTGTTGACGAGCCTTGCCCCCTCAGAAGCCGAAGCGCAGATCGTCCACACCCAACAGGCGATCGAGCACGTCGCGGGCGGCCCTGTGTTTCTGTTTCGTCCCCCGTACGGCGCGCGCGACGCGACGATCGATCGGATCGCCCAGCGGCACAACCTGCTCGAGATCATGTGGACGGTCGACAGTCGCGACTCGCTGGGCGCCAACTACGCCGAAATCGAACGCAACGCGATCGATGGCCTGAAGCCAGGCTCGATCGTCCTGATGCACGAGAACCACGGCCAGACGATCCGGGCGATGCTCGGCATCTTCGCGGCGATCCAGCGCAAGCACCTGCGCACAGTGAGCGTCCCGCGACTGCTCAGCGACGACACGCCCAGCGACGCGCAGGTCAGAGCCGGCGGCGCCGGTTGCGGGTCGCTGTACCGGCCCGGCGGCAACGGCGGCTGAGATCCGCCGGCGTGGCCGGCGGCCTGATACGCGGCTAAGTCGCGTCCTTTCTTTGATGGGGCCGGCCTGCGGCCGGCCTTGATGGGTCGCCGGCGTCGACGCGCGCCACCGGCGAGCTAGATGGTCGAGCGAGCATGTCACCGACGACTGATGGGTCTGAGAGCATCCACCCGTCGATGGCCAGACTGACCGCGCTCGAGCGCACAGCACTGCCGCTGGTGTCCGCGGCGACCGCGCTTGCCGGCGTCGCAAACTACGCGCACTGGCCGCCGGTGCCCCGCTTCGCGCTGGCGACGGTCGCGCTCGCGGGGCTGGCGTGGGTGGTCTCGTTTGCGACCGAGCAGCTCGGCGAGCGCTTCGGCCCGGCGGTGACCGGGATGCTGCAGTCGACGCTCGGCAACCTGCCCGAGCTGTTCGTGGTCGTCTTCGCGCTGCAAAAGAGCGAGCTGGTGGTGGCGCAGACGGCGATCGTCGGGTCGATCTTCGCCAACGCGATGCTCGTGCTCGGCTTGGTGATCGTGGTCGGCGCGCGGCGTGCCGAGGGCGGGGTGATGCGCTTCTCGCACCGGTTGCCACGCGACACCGCGACGCTGCTGCTCGTCACCGTCTTCATCATCGTGCTGCTCGGGCTCTCGCTGGCCGCGCACGATCCGGCCAGCCATCACGTGCAGGCGATCTCTGCCGTGGGCGCCGTCAGCCTGCTGGTCGTCTACCTGGCGTGGGTGGTGCCCTATCTGCGCTCGGACGCGACCCCCGACCGTGCCGCGACGCGACCGCGTCTGGCGCTGCCGGTCACGCTCGCGCTGCTCGGCATCGGCGGGGCGGCCTCGGCGTTCGTGTCGGATTGGTTCGTCGCTGCGCTCGCACCGGCGATCTCGCAGCTTCACCTCTCGCAGGCCTTCGCGGGGCTCGTGATCGTCGCGATCGCCGGCAACGCGGTCGAGAACACCGCAGGAATAGTGCTCGCCTACAAGCGACGCTCGGACCTGGCCATCTCGGTGGTCAAGAACTCGGTGGCGCAGATCGCAGCATTCCTGTTTCCCGTGCTCGTACTGATCTCCTTCGCGCTCGCCACGACGCTGACGTTCGCGCTCGCCCCCGTGTACATCGGCGCGCTGCTGGTGATGGCGCTGGCGATGTGGCAGGTGACGGCAGACGGCGAGGCGGCCGAGTTCGAGGGTTGGGCGCTGGTCGCGCTGTACGTGATCCTCGCCACGCTGGCACTGTACGAGTAACCTGCGCGCCGATGCGACTGGCAACCTTCCTGGCGCCATCGGAGAGGGAGCCGCGCGCCGGCGTGGTCCAGGGCGAGCGTGTCCACCCTCTCGCCGACGCACGCACGAGCGTCCTTGACTGCCTTGCCGAGCCGGCGCTGGCTCGCGCCGGGGAGGAGTCGTTCGCGCTCGCGGAGGTCACGCTGCTCGCTCCGGTCCCACAGCCACGGGCCATCTTTGGGATCGGCATGAACTACGCCGACCACGTCGCCGAGCTCGGAGCGAGCGCACCGGAGACCCCGATCGTGTTTATGAAGCTCCCCTCCTCGGCTGCTCCGCCGAACGCTCCGGTCGCCTGCCCGGCGGTCGTCAAGCGACTCGACTACGAGGGCGAGCTGGCGGTCGTGATGGGAGCGGGGGCCGCGGTGGCCGGCTACGCGGTCGCCGACGACGTCTCCGCGCGCGACCTGCAAAAGCGCGAGCTGCAGTGGACGCGCGCCAAGGGCGCCGACGGCTTCTGCCCGTACGGCCCGTGGATAACGACCGCCGAGGAGGTCCCCGACCCCAACGCGCTGGCGTTGCGCACGTGGGTCAACGGCGAGCTGCGCCAGGACTCCTCCACATCCAACCTGATCTTCAAGATCGACGAGCTGATCGAGTTCATCGCCGAGACCTGCACGCTCCATCCCGGCGA
This sequence comes from Solirubrobacteraceae bacterium, assembly GCA_036269375.1. Taxonomy (GTDB): domain Bacteria; phylum Actinomycetota; class Thermoleophilia; order Solirubrobacterales; family Solirubrobacteraceae; genus Palsa-744. The sequence goes on along the minus strand of DATASE010000100.1, from coordinate 1,109 downwards.
CCTGATCCTCACCGGGACGCCGGGCGGTGTTGGGATGGGCTTTGACCCGCCGCGGCTGCTGGCAAGCGGCGACGTCGTGCGGATCGAGATCGACCGGCTCGGGTCGATCGAGCACGCGATTTCCTGAAGCGGCAACAGCACGGCCGGCGAAGCCGGCCGCCATCCCTCTATCCGCGCGCTCGAGACTGTCGGCGCGTCAGTGCTTCTCGACCACGCGGTCGATCAGGCCGTACTCGCGTGCCTGCTCGGAGCTGAAGAAGCGGTCGCGCTCCATGTCGGCGCGCACCTCCTCCTTGGAGCGCCCGGTGTGCTCGGCGTAGATGTCGTCCAGGCGCTCGCGCACGTTGAGGATCTCGCGCGCGTGGATCTCGATGTCGGTCGACTGTCCTTCAAACCCAGCGGATGGCTGGTGGATGAGGATGCGCGAGTTGGGCAGCGCCGCGCGCTTGCCCTTGGTCCCACCCGCCAGCAAGAGCGAACCCATCGACATCGCCACGCCGACGCACATCGTCTGGATGTCTGGCTTGACGAAGCGCATCGTGTCGTAGATGGCAAGCCCCGAGTAGACGCTGCCGCCCGGCGAGTTGATGTAGATCGAGATGTCCTTGTCGGGGTCCTGTGACTCCAGGTGCAGCAGCTGCGCCACGACGAGGTTTGCGACCTGGTCTTCGATCGGGGTGCCGAGGAAGATGATCCGCTCGTTGAGCAGCCGCGAGAAGATGTCGAACTCGCGCTCGCCGCGCGCCGTGCGCTCGACGACCATCGGTATCAGCTGGGAGTGCGGCTGCATGGGCCACACCCTATCCTGCCTGGCGATGCCGCTGAACCTCCCCAATCTGTTGACGGTCGCGCGCATCATGCTGGTGCCGGTCCTGGTAGTGGCGCTGCTCGGCAACACGCCGGCCGGGGACGTGCTCGCGGCGGTCGTGTTCGCGCTCGCCTCGCTGACCGACTTCGTCGATGGCTATCTGGCCCGCTCGCGAGCCGAGGTGACCACCTTCGGCAAGCTGATGGACCCGCTCGCCGACAAGCTGCTCGTGGTCGGCGCGCTGCTGTGCCTGGTCTCGCTGCAGCGCCTGGAAGCGTGGGTGGCGATGGTGATCATCGCG
>DATASE010000099.1:0-3031 GCA_036269375.1 Solirubrobacteraceae bacterium | reverse complement strand
TAGTCCTACGCCTATCAGGTATACTCACAATATACCTTCTCGCTATATTCTCGACATACCCGTGACCACCGAGATCAACCCGTTCATCACTGAGCGCCCAGTTGGCACGGAGGACATCGTCGACCGCGAGGCCGAGTTGGAACAGCTTGTTAGCTACGCCGAGGCGGGGCACGCGGTGCGGTTGACCGCGCCGCGACGCTACGGCAAGACGACTATCGCCAAGCGTGCGCTCGACGTTGTCGAACACAGGGCCGGGCTGCACACCGTCTACGTCGATCTTTACGGCGTGGTCACGCTCGAGCAGGTTTCTCTGCGGATCGAGGATGCCTACGAACGCTGCCTACGCGGCGAGATTCAGCGCCGGGTGCGCAGCATCCTGCGGACGATGCGGCCCAGCGCCAGCGTCGGTGCCCCGGGTGTGGTCGGGGTACAGGCGTCCGCGACACCGGGCGAGACCGACGCTGAGCGCCGGTTGCTTGCGATGCTCGACCTGCCGGCTCGCACCTTCGAGCGCGACGGCGTGCGCACGGCGATCGTCTTCGACGAGTTTCAGGACGTCCTCAGCGCTGGCACCGGTGTTGACGGGTTGATCCGCTCTCGGGCGCAGCATCACGGCGAATGCGCCAGCTACGTCTTCGCCGGATCGCACCCGTCGATGATGGCTGCCCTGTTCGACGATCGGGCTCGCCCTCTTTACGGGTTCGCACGGCCGCTTACCCTGCGTCCACTGCCCGCGCAGGCGCTCGGCGACTACGTCGTTCAGCGCTTTGCGGCCGGGGGCCGTGATCCCGGCGCTGCGCTCGAGTTGCTGCTCGACGCCTGCGCCGGGCATCCGCAGCGCGCGATGCTGCTCGCCCACCATCTCTGGCAGGCCACGACCCGGGAGCGGCCGTCCGACGAGCAGACCTGGCTGGTCGCGGTCGCCGCAGCGCTGAGCGAGCTGCACGAGTCGTTTCAGCGAGGTTGGGACGCGCTCACACCCAACGAGCGCCGCGTGCTCGAGATCATCGCAACAGGCCAGCCGCTCACGGCGCAGGGGACGCTTGGAACCCACCAGATCGGCAAGGCCTCGGCGCTCTCCTCGCGTGACAGCCTGGTCGCCTCCGGGGAGCTGACGGAGCCCGGTGCCGGCAGCGCCCGCTTCACCGACCCTCTCTACGCGCGTTGGATAGCTCAGGGACGCCGCGCGAATGGCTGGTAGGCCACAAGCGGTGCGCGCGTCAGGGCGCTCGAACGGCGAGCTTGCGATCGTCCTGCACACGCACATGCCCTACGTCGAGGGCTTTGGCACCTGGCCGTTCGGCGAGGAGTGGCTGTGGGAGGCGATCGCGGGGAGCTACCTGCCGCTGCTTGACCTGCTCGACGAGGGGGCGCCGCTGACCGTGTCGCTGACGCCCGTGCTGTGCGACCAGCTCGAAGCGCCGGGGCTGGGGGAGCGCTTCGAAGCGTTTGTCGAAGGGGTGCGCCGCGAGACGCACGAGAAGGACATCGCCGGGCTGCGCGAGAGCGGCGCTGACGAGCTCGCGCGCGAGCTGGAGCGCTGCTGGAGCGAGTACGAGGCGCGCCTGGCGCGCTTTCGCGAGCGGGGTCGGGACCTGCTGGCGGCATTTGCCCCGTGTGCGCAGTGGACCTCCTCGGCCACTCACGCGGTGTTGCCCATGCTTGCCAGCGACGCGGGGGTCCACGCGCAGGTGCGCACTGGCGTCGACTCGCATCGCGCACGCTTCGGTATGCCCGAATCACCGTCCGCCGGCGCCGGAGCGGCAGACGCCGGGTGGAGCGGCGGCTTCTGGCTGCCGGAGTGCGCGCACGCGCCGCACCTGGAGCCGCTGCTCGAGGAGGCCGGCGTGCGCGCATGCTGCGTCGAGCTGACAGGCCGCTATGGCCTCCGCGCTCGCGAGCACCTGCGAGCGCTGGTGGGGGAGGCCGGCGTCACGCTCGTCCCGATCGATCGCGCGACGATCGCGCGCGTTTGGAGCGACGGCGGCTACCCGGCGCATGGGGTCTACCGCGACTACCACAACCACACGATCCATCACCACAAACCGTGGGCCAACGACGGCTCGCCGTACGACCACGAGCGGGCGCTGGCGCTAGCGCGCGAGCACGCGGCCGACTTCGTAGCGGCGACGATCAAACGGCTGGCCGACGCGGCCGTCCGCGACGGCGGCAAGCCGCTGCCGGGGGGTGGGCTGGTCGTGTGCGCCCTGGACACCGAGCTGCTCGGGCACTGGTGGTACGAGGGCGTGCAGTGGCTGCGCGCCGTCGTCGAGGAGTGCGAGCGCCAGGGCCTGACGCTTGTGCGCCTGGACGAAGCCGCGGCATTGGCCGACCCAGCTCAGGTCGACACGGACGCCTGGGCACCGAGCACCTGGGGAGAGCACGGCGACCTCTCGACCTGGTCCGGGCCGCGGGTGGCGGACATCGCCTTCGAGACGCGCGCCGCCGAGCTGCGCACGGTGGCCGCCGGCCGCGACGTCGGCGCCGCGGCACTGCGCGAGCTGCTCGCGCTGCAAGCCTCGGACTGGGCGTTCATGGTCTCGCGCGGGCTGGCGGAGCCATACGCGCGCGAGCGCTTCGAGGGCCATCGCAAACGGCTGGAGCTGGCACGGTCCGCGGGGCCAGGAGCCGACGCAGAGGCGCTGCGAAACCTGGCCGCCGGGGCCGATCCGGCGCTGCTGCTCGCGCCCTAGCTCGACCCGTGCCGGCCTCGCTGGGCGCCCCCGCGCGATGGTCGCCGCCGGCCCCCAAAAAACGATGTTGTTATCAAGCAAGGGTTGACATGAGTTCATAGCTCGTGTATAACCAACCATAGTCACCCGTAGACAACGACGGTGACGCCAACATAAGGTCGGGTTTTGGGTCGGTCTACGTGGCCGGCAGCAAACGTTTGACGGGGACCTTGGGAGAGGGACCGGGTCGCTTCTGAGAGGGAGTCGTTTTTCGCGTGTCTGTTTTGGGGAAATGCGTGGTGGAGAGTCCGTGTGCTCGTGGCGGGTACGTAATAGGACGCGTCAGCGGCGCTGACGCG
>DATASE010000098.1:0-32174 GCA_036269375.1 Solirubrobacteraceae bacterium | reverse complement strand
AGATCCGTGGGAACTCCTCGTATGACATCGGCAAGACCGGGGCTGCCGACGCAGCGCGCTCGGCCTCGGAGACCGTGAGAGGCGCCGCTCGCGACGCCGCTTCGAGCGCAAAGCGAAACGCCCGCAAGGCGCGCAAGGTGCCGGGCGTGGCGCGGGCCGAGGGCGAGGTCAAGGGAGCTCTGGCAACCGAAGGAGACCTGGCGATCGCCGGCTACGGGAAGCTGACCGCCGCGGAGATCGTCGAGAAGCTCACTCACCTCTCGCAGGTCGACCTCGCAAAGATCGACTCCTACGAGCGCAAGAACGAGAACCGCACGACCGTCCTGAGCCGAATCGCCGGCCTGCGCGGCAACGAGCCGTGGCCGGGATACGACGAGCTGAGCGTCGATGAGATCCGCACCGTCCTGAGCGACGGGGATGAGCGGCAGCTCAAGCGCGTGCGCACCTACGAGCACTCCCACAAGAACCGCTCGGGTGTGATCGAAGCCACCGAACGCGAACTGGTCAAGGCATAGACGCTAGGGGGTCGGCGCCATGCCGCCGACCCCCATTCGCGAAGTCAATCGGCCAGGCGGGCGACCAGCTCCGGCGCTTCGCGCGCCATCCGCGAGCGCGCGACGACGACGTCGATGCCGGCGCTCTCCGCCAGCGCGCGTGTTTGCGCCTCGACGTGCGAATAGAACGCCAGCGTCTTGGCTGAAGCCAACGCCCCGTCTGCGATCAACGCGGCCACCTGATCGAGGCGCTCGACCGCAGCGTCGGTCAGGTCCACCACCAGCACGTCGGCCCCGTCGAGCTTTCCCCGCACCGCCGCTGTGTCGGCGGCGAGCTCGACCTGATGGCCGGCCGCCCGCAGGGCTCCCTGCAGCTGCGAGCCGAACAACAGGTCGGGGACGAACGCGATCACCCGTGCCACCGGCGCCTCCTTTGGCGTCGCTTTGCCGTCCCGGCCACGCGACCGCGGACTACTGGGCTCGCAGCCGCGCGAACTCCTCGCGGACCGACTGCGGCCTACCCCACATCTGCACCACCTCGGCGCGACCGACGCGCTGCTCGCGCAGGACCAGCTCGCCCTCGATGCCGGCCTGGTCCAGTAGGCGCAGGGCTCCGTGCGTGGTCGGCGCCGACGCCGCGTGGCCGAAGTTGTGCGCGACCAGCAGCCGCCAATGCCAGTCGTGCTTGGAATACGGGCGCGCGTTGCAGGTCACCAGGTAGACACACGCGTCGATGTAGCGCGACTCGTCGGCGATGCGCAGGTCGAGCTCGAGGTCGGTCCAGTCATCGGGGAGCGAGTCGACGATCTGTTGGAAGTTCTCGGCGAGCGCCACGTCTGAACCCTATCGCGAGTCTCCGGCGCCTATCCTCGAATCGTGACCGTTGCCGAGACCGTGTCGCTAGCCGAGCAGTACGCCGCCCTGACCGAGCGTTGCGGCTTGGTCGATCGCTCCGAGCGCGGCAAGTTGGCGCTGACCGGCGCGGACGCCGTCGAGTTTCTCAACGGGCAGGTGAGCAACGAACTGCTCGACCTGCAGCCGGGCGAAGGGCGCTATGCAACCTTTCTCACGCACAAGGGCAAGATGCTCGGCGACCTGCGCATCCTCGCCGCCGGCGAGCCGGGCTCCCCGGCCGCAGAACTACTACTCGACACGGAGCGCACGGCGTTGCAGGCGCTGTTCGACGCGATCTGGCGCTTTAAGGTCGGCTACCGTGTCGAGCTGCACAAGCGCACGCTCGAGTCCTCGCTGTTCTCGCTCGTGGGTCCGGAGGCCGACCGAGTCGCGACCGCCGCGGTCGGACCGCTGGCTGGGTCCGAGGGGGTCGAGCACGACCGCGCGGCTCTTCCCGGCGAGGCCGAGCACAGCCACGTCCCAGCGCAGATCGACGTCGCGCCGGCGCGCCTGATCCGCACCGACGTCGGGCTCGACGTGCTGTTCGCGGCAAGCGCCATGACGACCGTGCAGGCCGCGCTGGAGCGGAGCGGAGCCGCACCCGTCGACGAGCAGGCCGCCGAGATCCTCCGCGTGGAACGCGGCCGACCCCGCTACGGCCTGGACGTCGACGAGACCACGATCCCCCAGGAGGCGGGGCTCAACGAGCGCGCCGTCTCCTTCACCAAGGGGTGCTATGTCGGGCAGGAGACGGTCGCGCGCCTGCACTACAAGGGAAAACCAAATCGTCATCTGCGCGGCCTGTGCCTCTCCGAGCCGGTGACGAGCGGGACCGAGTTGTTGTTGGCCGAACCGGGATCGGCCAACGGCGAGCGGCCCGTGGGCAGCCTCGGAAGCTCGGTGCTCTCCCCCGCCCGCGGCCCGATCGGCCTGGCGCTGCTGCGCCGCGAGGCCGAGCCCGGCGCCACCTTGAAGGTAGCCGGCTGTCACGCGACGGCCATCGTGGTCGAGCTGCCGTTCGGGTAGGCTTCGCGGGCCCCCGACACGCGAGGTTTCAAGACACGTGGCAATCGATCTGCAGCAGGTTTCAAAGCTCGACGCAACCCCCGGCGAGCTGCCGGAGACGATGGCTGCCTGGGTGATCCGCGAGGAGCGCGAGGGCGAGCCCAAGGACGCCTTCCAGCTCGAGGAGATCGAGGTCCCCGAGCCCGCTGCCTTCGAGGTGATCGTCCGGGTGATGGCAGCCGGCGTTAACTACAACAACGTTTGGGCCGCGCTCGGCAAGCCGATCGGCGTCTGGCGCTACGGCGACCACCAGCAGTACGGCCACCACATCGGCGGCTCCGACGCCTCCGGCGTGGTCTGGAAGGTCGGTGCCGGCGTGACGCGCTGGAAGCCCGGCGACGAGGTCGTCGTGCACTGCAACCAGGCATCCTACGAGGACCCCGAGGTGCACGGGCTGGACCCGATGGCAGCGCCTTCGCAGAAGATCTGGGGGTACGAGACGACCTGGGGGTCCTTCGCCCAGTTCACCAAGGTGCAGGCCCAGCAGCTCTTGCCAAAGCCCAAGGCGCTGTCCTGGTCGGAGGCCGCCTCCTACGGCCTGGTCTACTTCACCGCCTACCGGATGCTGATCACCCGCTGCAAGCTGCAGGCCGGCCACAACGTGCTGATCTGGGGCGCCGCCGGCGGTCTCGGCGTGTTCGCCACCCAGCTCTGCGCCGCCGCCGGCGCCCACTGCGTCGGCGTCGTCTCCTCCGCCGAGAAGGGCGAGCTGGTCAAGCGCCTGGGTGCCGTCGACTACATCGACCGTGCCGAGTTCTCGGGGATGATGCGGAAAGGCGGCGAGAGCCCCGAAGAGGAGAAGGCACGCTTCCTGGCCTCGCGCGAGTTCTCAAAGCGCGTCAAGCAGATCCTCGGCGATGCCCCGGACATCGTCTTCGAGCACGTCGGACAGGCGACCTTCCCGACCTCCGTGTTCACGGTCAAGCCATTCGGCAAGGTCGTGATCTGCGCAGGCACCACCGGCTACAACCTCGACTTCGACGTGCGCTACCTGTGGATGAAGCAGAAGGAGATCGTCGGCTCGCACTTTGCCAACGCGTACGAGTGCATGAAGGCCAACGAGCTGATCGAGTCCGGGCAGATCCGCCCGGTGCTGTGGCGCACGCTCGGCTTCGAGGGCGTGGCCGAAGCGCACCAGCTGATGCTCGAAAACAAGCACCTTGGGAAGATCTCGATCCTGGTCGGCGCCGAATCCGAGGCGGAAGGCAAGACGGCCGAAGGCCCCGGAGCCATCCGCGCCGAGGTGGGAGGCTGAGATGTCCGCCGGCACGGTGATCGTCCCCTGGTACGCGACCGGCTTCCGCGCCGAGGGCCTGGAAGCCGCTCTCAACGAGATCGCCCCCACCGCGCTGCGCTACGGCGCAACCTCCTACGCCGTCTATCGCTCGCGCGAGGACCGCTACCGCTTCCAGCAGGTTGCCCACTTCGACAGCCATCTGGACTGGGAACGCTTCTGGGACGGACCGGAGATGACCGAGTTCCGCGTCCGACACTCCAGCTGGTACCAGGTGCCGGTGCTCTACGGTTGGTGGGACCGCACGGTCGCCGGAGCGATCGATCCCGAGAGTGGGCGCGTGGCCGACGCGGGACCGGAGAGCGCCAACGGTCACAGCGGACTCCCGGTCGGCGACGTCGGCTGAGCGCTGTCGCAGCCGGACCGGACCGATCGCCCGCACAAGCGCCGTCGAGCACCGCGGCGGTCCGATCGCCCTCGACGTGGGTTAATCCAAGCGTGAGCAGCATCCTCCGTCACACACTGCTGCCGACCGGCCTGGGCACACGGCTGCTGGCCCCTGCGCTGATCGCAGCCGCCGTCGCGCTTGCCGCACCGCCGCTCGCGGAGCCCGCGACCGCTGCCGCCGCGCCGGCCGGCAACCCCCCGCAAAACAGCGCGCCGAGCGCCGCGACGGTTCGCGCCTGCCTCACCCCGCACACACCCATCGCCAACTGCGACACGCACGCGCTCGCCGACGTCGACGCTGCGCGCCGCGGCGAAGGGGTCGCACCGATGACCTTGCCCGGCGACTTCGCCGCGCTCCCCGTCCCCCAGCGGCTGCTTGCGCTTGTCGATCTCGAGCGCGTCGACCGTGGGTTGCCGCCGGCGCTCGGCCTCACCGGCAGGCTGAACGCGGCCGCCCGGCGTGCCGCCGCCGCGGAAACCGACCCGATCGGGCCGAGCGGCTACTCGTGGGGGAGTAACTGGGCCGGCGGCACCCGCTCGACGGTGTTCGACGATTTCTCCTGGATGTACGACGACGGCTTCGGCTCGCAGAACCTCGCCTGCCAGAGCCCGACCGACAGCGGCTGCTGGGGTCACCGCGACAACGTCCTCGCGTCCTTCGAAGCGAGCGTGGCGATGGGCGCCAGCGTGCACGCGGCGAGCCTCACCGAGCTGCTCGTCGGCGCCTACCAGCCGGCCGCGAACGGCGCCGATCCGCTCCTCTCGCCGACCTGGGCGCAGATCGCCCAGACGTTGCCAGTCGGAGTCTCCGTGCGCGCGGTCCACCTCTCCCGCGGCGCTCGAGTGACACGGCTGCGGATCTGGGCCTCTGGCGAGGCGATGAGCGTCACGGCGGCGATCGCAGCCGGCCACGACGTGTCCGCATGGAGCGTCGCCCCGGCGCACTGCCAGCTGACCGCCGGCTCGGGCTGCACGCTGAGCCTGAGGACAGGCGCGCGCCACCGTCGCGCCACGCTCGTGCTGAGCGGGCCCAATGGCCGCCAGAGCATCCCGCTGAGCTGATTGCCCGCAAGCGACCTGCTCGCTCAGCAGCGCTCGAGCGGCGCCATCGTCAGCCCGGCGCCCTTCAGCAACTCCCAGTAGTGCTCGGCGGGCTCCCGGTGGCCGGCGAACACGATCGCCTGACCCGAGTTGTGGATGATGTTGGCGATCTCGTGGCCGCGCTCGAGGCTCACCCCGGGGACGAACCGCGCGAGCGTCCTGGCGACGTGGTCGAAGGTGTTGTGGTCGTCGTTGCGCACGATCACGCGCCAGGACCCGCCGGTGCCGCTGTCCGGGCCGCTGGTGCGTGGGCGCTCGATCGTCTCGCTGGTCACCTGCCCAGGATAAAGACCGCCCAGCTGCTCGCAAGCCCGCGCCCGGCTACTTGCACGCCGCGTGCGCCTGCGTGCACTCCCGCGCCGCCACCGCCAAGCCAGCTTGCGCCCGCCCGCCAGGGGCCGAAGCCGGCCCTCCCGGCCGAAAATCTCGCTCGACCATACAATTGAGTCCGTGAGCGTCGAGGAACCCAGCGTGCGCCTGTCCAAGCGCGACCGACCCTGGATGATGCGCACCTACGCGGGACACTCGACCGCGAAGGCGTCCAACGAGCTGTACCGCCGCAACCTGGCCAAGGGACAGACGGGGCTGTCGATCGCCTTCGACCTGCCCACCCAGACCGGCTACGACCCCGACGACGAGCTCGCGCGCGGCGAGGTCGGCAAGGTCGGGGTGCCGGTCTGCCATCGCGGCGACATGGAAATGCTGATGGACGGCATCCCGCTCGGCGAGATGAACACGTCGATGACGATCAACGCGACCGCGGCCTGGCTGCTGGCGCTGTACATCGTCGCCGCCGAGAGCCAGGACCCGCCCACCGCCCAGTCGGCTCTGCAGGGGACGACCCAGAACGACATCGTCAAGGAGTTCCTGGCGCGTGGCACCTATGCCTTCCCGCCCGGTCCCTCGATGCGGCTGATCGCCGACATGATCGCCTACACGGTCGAGCACGTGCCGAAGTGGAACCCGATCAACGTCTGCTCCTATCACCTGCAGGAGGCCGGGGCCACGCCGGTGCAGGAGATCGCCTACGCGATGAGCAACGCGATCGCCGTCCTGGACGCTGCCCGCGAACGCCTCGGCGACCGCGCCGAGCAGCTGATGGGCGACGTGTTCGGGCGCATCTCCTTCTTCGTCAACGCGGGAGTCCGCTTCGTGGAGGAGCACGCCAAGCTGCGCGCGATGGGAATCCTCTGGGAGCAGATCGGGCGCGAGCGCTACGGCGTCGACGACCCACGCCTGCTGCGCTTTCGCTACGGCGTGCAGGTCAACTCGCTCGGGCTGACCGAGGCGCAGCCGGAGAACAACGTGCAGCGGATCGTGCTCGAGGCGCTCGCGGTCACGCTCGGCCGCGACGCTCGCGCGCGCGCGATCCAGCTGCCGGCGTGGAACGAGGCGCTTGGGCTGCCGCGACCCTGGGACCAGCAGTGGTCCCTGCGCATCCAGCAGGTGCTCGCCTACGAAACCGACTTGCTCGAGTACCCCGACATCTTCGAGGGCTCGAAGGTGATGGAGGGATTGGTGGACGAGCTGCTTGCCGGCGCGCGCGAGGAGATGGCCAAGGTCGCCGAGCACGGTGGCGCCGTCCAGGCCGTTCCGTACATGAAGGCGGCGCTTGTCGACTCGCACCGCGAGCGGATCCGCCGGATCGAAGCCGGCGAGCAGGTGGTGGTCGGGCAAAACCGTTTCACCGAGACGGAGGACTCGCCGCTGACCAGCGACGCCGAGGGCGGGATTCTCGTCGTCGACCCCGCCGTGGAGGCCGAGCAGATCGAGTCCCTGAAGGGATGGCGCTCCAAGCGCGATCAGGCCGCCGTCGACGCCGCCCTGGCAGAGCTTGCGCGCGTCGCCGCCCGCGAGGACGCGGACGAGAACCTGATGGTCCCGACGATCGCCGCCGCCCGCGCAGGAGCCACCACCGGCGAGTGGGCGTCCACGCTGCGCGAGGTGTTCGGCAGCTACCGCGCTCCGACGGGCGTCGGCGAGGCCGTCGCCGCGCCGGCCGACGAGGAGCTCGCGCAGCTGCGCGAGCAGGTCGAGCTACTGGCCGAGAAGCTCGGCCGCCGGCCGAAGATCCTGGTCGGCAAGCCCGGTCTCGACGGGCACTCCAACGGCGCCGAGCAGATCGCCGTGCGTGCGCGCGACGCGGGCATGGACGTCGTCTACGAAGGGATCCGCCTGACCCCCCAGCAGATCGCCGCCTCGGCGTTGCAGGAGGGGGTGCACGTAATCGGGCTCTCGATCCTCTCCGGCTCGCACCGCGAGCTGATCCCAGCGGTGATCGAGGCGTTGCACGACAGCGGCGTCGACGTCCCGGTGGTGGTTGGCGGGATCATCCCCGAGCAGGACGTAGAGCTGCTCAAGCGGGCCGGGGTGGCGGCGGTCTACACGCCAAAGGACTTCGACATCACGCGGATCGTGCGCGACATCGTGCAGATCGTCGGCGAACGCGCCGGCGCCGCACTGCCGGCGTGAGGGCGGCTGCACGCGGCCAATGATTGCAGTCGCGATCGGCAGACGATGAGCGGGCGATGAGCCCGACCCTCCGAGCGGGAGCGCAGCTCGGCCGGCGACTGCGTGAAAGAGACCCATCGGCTGCCCCCGCCGCGCTGAACCTGATCGAGAGCAGCGCCGCGGGCGACCGCGAGCAGGCAGCGGCGCTGCTTGCCGAGGTCTCGCCGGCGGCGCTCGGCGGTGAGGCGCCCGGGCACGTCGTCGGCGTAACCGGGCCGCCGGGCGCGGGCAAGTCGACGCTGCTCTCCGCGCTGCTCCATGCCTGGCGGGTCAGCGGCCGCACGGTGGCGATGCTCGCCGTCGACCCAAGCTCCCGCCGCTCCGGCGGATCGCTGCTCGGCGACCGCGCACGAATCGAGTTCGACCCCACCGACGCGGGGGTGATGATCCGCTCGACCGCCGCCGGCGATCGTCTCGGCGGCCTTGCCCCCGCCACGCGCAACGCCGCACAGGCGCTGGCCGCCGCCTTCGACGTCGTCGTGATCGAGACGGTCGGCGTCGGGCAGGGCGAGACCGAGGTCGCCGACGTCGCCGACACCGTCGTCGTCGTCGTGCAGCCCGGCAGCGGCGACGTGCTGCAGTTCCTGAAGTCCGGGATCATGGAGACTCCAGACGTGCTCGTGGTGACCAAGGCCGACCTCGGCGACATCGCGCTTGCGACCAGGCGCGACCTCAGCGCAGCTCTGCGCTCGCTCGGGGCGCGCGAGACACGCGTGCTTGCCGTTTCCTCGCTCGCGCCCACGCGGGGGGTCGACGAGCTGCTCGCTGCGCTCGACGGGCACCTCGCCGGGATCGACCTCGGCGAGCGGCGCACACATGCGCGCCGCGCCGGCGCTCTGCTCGACTACCTTGCCGAGCACGGCGAGCGCGGTCTGCGCGCGCTCGGCGGACGGCGGAGCGCCGAGCAGCTCCTGGCCGAGCAGGATCCCGCGCTTGACGAGCGTGCGCTCGTCGGCGTCCTCGAACGGTCCGGTGGCGCGTGAGCTCGCGCGCGAGCAGGCGATCGGTGAGCGACCGGTGCCCGGCGTAGGCGGCGATCTGGCGATCATGGTCGGCGCGTTCGTCCTCGCGAGCGCGATAGCGGCTGCCCTCGGCGCAGCCAATCTCGGCGCCGCGCTCGCGTTCGGTCAAATCGCGTTTGCGATCGCGACCGTGTTCGTGATGGTCAAGCGCTAGCGCCCTCGGGCGGACGCGAAGGCCGGCGTGTAACGGTCTGCGCTCACCGTAGTCTCTAAGGAGAGATGCTGCTGCTGATCGGATTTGCGGTTCTTGCCGGGGCGGGAACGGCGCTGTCGCCCTGCGTGCTGCCCCTGCTGCCGGCGCTGCTCTCCGCCGGCGGGGTCGGCGGCCGCCGGCGGCCGCTGGGTGTCGTTCTCGGGCTGACGGTAACCTTCACGATCGCGATCGTTGGCGTCGCCGACGTGGTCGGCGGTGTCGGCCTCGGCGCCGACCCGCTGCGCTACATCGCGATCGGCGTGCTGTTGGCGGCCGGCCTCGTGCTGCTCGTGCCATCTGTTGGGGATCGCTTGGAGGCGAGGATGTCGCGGGTGGCCGCGCTGGGCGCCGGCGGCGCTCGCGGCGGCGGCGGCGACGGGTTTCGCTCCGGGCTGCTCGTCGGCGGTGCGCTCGGCTTGGTCTACACGCCCTGCGCGGGGCCGATCCTCGCCGCGGTCATATCCGTCGGCGCCGTCAGCGGGCGCAGCGTCGTCGTGGCGATCGCCTACTCGCTCGGCAGTGCCGCGGTGCTGCTGGCGCTGACGCTGGGCGGGCGCACCCTGTTCGACCGCGTCCGCGCGGCGGGCCGCGGGCCGGCGCTGCAAAGGACGCTCGGCGCCGTTCTGCTGATCACGGCCGTGGCGATGATCGCCGGCGCGGACGTGCGCTTCGACCAGTACGTGGCCGAACACATCCCCGAAGTCAACCTGACCGCCGGACTTGAGAAGTCGAAGGCGGTCGAGTCGCGCCTGCGGGAGATCACCGGCCGTCGGGGCAGGTTCGCGCAGAGGGTCGGCGAGCCCGCGATCGCGCCAAAGAACGCCAGCGACACAACGCTGCTGGCCGACGCGCGCGGGCTCAAGGACCTCGGCAAAGCGCCGGAATTCCACGAAACCCAGCGTTGGTTCAACACGGGGGCGGACAAGCCGGTGACGCTCGCCTCGCTGCGGGGGCGCGTCGTGCTGGTCGACTTCTGGACCTACACCTGCATCAACTGCATCCGCACGCTGCCCTACCTGGAGGCGTGGGACGCCGCCTATCGCCGGGACGGGCTGACGATCGTCGGTGTGCACACGCCCGAGTTCGCCTTCGAGCACGAAGCGAGCAACGTGCAGAGCGCGATCGAGCGCTTCGGCATCCACTACCCGGTCGTCCAGGACAACGACATGGGCACCTGGAACGCCTACGGCAACCAGTACTGGCCGGCCGACTATCTGATCGACGCGCGCGGGCACGTCCGCTATGCCGTCGCCGGTGAGGGCGACTACGGCCAGACGGAGACGGCGATCAGAGCGCTGCTGGCCGAAGCTGGCCACGAAGTCGGTGGCATGAGCCGCCCCACCGGCGTGATCGCGCCGAGCGAAGTCGCCACGCCCGAGACCTACCTGGGCACTAACCGCGCGCAAGGATGGCGCGACGGGCCCCACGAAGGCACGCACGACTACGGCGCCCCGCCCGCCCAGCTGAGCCTGAACGAATTCGCGTTCAGCGGCACCTGGGAGATCGCCGGTCAGCCTGCGGCAGCGCTTGCGGACGCCGGGGTCGATCTCGAGTTCGAGGCCAAGAACGTGTACCTGGTCCTCAGCTCCCAGGGCGAACTGCCGCGCTCGGTCCGGGTCCTGCTCGACGGCAGGCCGATCCCGGCCCGCGAGGCCGGCGCCGACGTGCACGGCAGCGCGGTGACGGTGCGCAGTCAGCGACTGTACTCGCTGGTGTCCCTGCCCGGCGATCGACAGCACCGCCTGTCGCTGCGATTCTCGCCAGGGGTGTCAGGCTACGCGTTCACATTCGGGTAAGGCGGGGCGACGCGCATACAATGCCCCCGATGGAGGGCTCCACCCCCGAGACCACGGCGCGCGCTTGGCTTCGCTGCTATCGCTGCTGGTCGCAGAACCTCGAGGTGCAGGTCCACTACGAGGGGATCCACAAGATCGACCCCGACACCGGCGAGCGTTCGGAAGTAGTCGACGAGCTGCAGGAGGCGGTCGTGCAGTGCCTTGACTGCATGCACGACCAGCCTCACCTGGGGTTTGCCAACGGGCGCGTGGAGCCGATCGAGGATCGCTGGGAACGGATGATCGCCGGCACCCCCTGGGTGGCCTCGTGCACGGTCACCGTCGACTCCGACGACGTCGAGATCTGCTCGGGGCCGGAGGCCGGCGACGCCCTCTCCTACGCTGCCTTCGGCGAGTACGGGGTGCGCGAGTTCTTCACGCACGTCCGCTTCCACAAGCACGAGGACGACCAGATCGTCGTCCATCTGCTCGTCGAGCTTTACGCGCGCTCGCTGGAGGAGGCCACCGAGGTGCTGGAGTCGGCTGCCCGCGGTGCGCTGACGATCACCTCGCTGGCCGAGGAGTCGCGCCCGCCGGCCTCCGCCGGCGAAGCGCACGAAGCGCACGAGTAGAGGCCGCCCCGCGCCCCGGCGGGCGATCGCTGCGGTCGTCATCATCTGACGCGATGGGAGTACTCGCGGCGAAGCTCTTGCTGGCCCCTGCCTTCGTGATCGGAGCGTCGCTCGCCGCTCGCCGCTACGGAGCGCGCATCGGCGGTTTGGTCGGTGGGCTGCCGGTCGTGGCAGGACCGATCCTTCTCGTGTTCGCGCTCGACCACGGGCGCGCTTTCGCAGCCGGAGCGTCCGCGGCCACGCTGCTTGGGATCGTCTCGCTGATCGCTTTCATCGTCGTGTACGCGCGGCTGGCAAGCGGCGCTCACTGGCTCGCGAGCCTGATCCTCGGGTGGGGAGCCTTTTTTGCGATGACGGCCGCACTGAGCGGCTTGGCGGTCTCGACTCCGCTGGCCCTTGCGTGTGTGCTCGTCGCGATCGGCGTGGCGCTGCTCGTGGTGCCACGGTCGCGCGGCCAGCGACTCAGCGAGGCGATCCCGCCCGCCTGGGACCTGCCGCTGCGGGGTCTGAGCGCGCTCGCACTGGTGCTGGCGCTTACCGCCCTGGCCGGTCAGCTTGGCGCGAAACTGAGCGGTCTGCTGGCTCCCTTCCCGGTGATCGCGAGCGTGCTTGCCGTGTTCACCCACGCCCTGCACGGCCAGGAGGACCTACTGCGAATCATGCGTGGCTTCGTGCTCGGCCTGGTCGCCTACGCCCTGTTCTGCTTCGCGCTGGCCGAGTCGCTGCGCTCACTCTCGATCGCCGCGAGCTTCGCGCTTGCCCTCGCCGTGGCGCTGCTCACCCAGTCTCTGGCGCTGGCGCTCAACTGGCGCCGGCGCGACGCGACGACGGCTAGCGACTGGGGCACAGCCACGAGCAAGGCGGGCGCTGCAAGGGCGCCCGAGCCGGTCTGAGGACCCACGACGGACTCCTCAGCAGCGCCAGCCGATCAGGCCGACAGCCGCTGCTCGAGCGCCAGCAGCTGCTCGTGCAGCTCACGCGGCAGGCTGTCGAACTTGCCGAAGTGCTCGTGGAAGTGCGGTAGCTGCGCCTTCCACTCGTGCACGTCGACGCGCAGCAACTCGGCCACGTCCTCGTCGGAGACCTCGACGCCACGGGTGTCCAGACCCTCGGGGCCGACGGGCGGCATGTGACCGATCGGCGTCTCGTTGGCGGCGCCGTGACCGGCGCAGCGGGCGAAGATCCATGCCAGCACGCGCGAGTTCTCGCCGTAGCCGGGCCACAGGAATTTGCCGCTCGCGTCCTTGCGAAACCAGTTGACGTAGAAGATCTTCGGCAGCTTCGCCGGGTCGGCTTCGCGGCCGATCTTCAACCAGTGGGCGAAGTAGTCGGCCATGTTGTAGCCGCAGAACGGCAGCATCGCGAACGGGTCGAAGCGCAGCTCGCCGACCGTGCCGGCAGCCGCGGCGGTCTTCTCCGAGCCCATCGTCGCGCCCAGGAACACGCCGTGCTCCCAATCGAACGCCTCGGTGACGAGCGGGACGACGGTGGAGCGACGCCCGCCGAACAGGATCGCGGAGATCGGCACCCCCGCGGGGTCCTCCCACTCAGCTGCGATCGCCGGGTCCTGCGCCGCGGCGACCGTGAAGCGCGCATTCGGGTGGGCCGCCGGCGTCTCTGACGCGGGCGTCCAGTCTTTGCCGCGCCAGTCGATCAGGTGCGCGGGGGCCTCGTCGGTCAGGCCCTCCCACCACACGTCGCCGTCGTCGGTCAGCGCGCAGTTGGTGAAGATCGTGTTGGACTGGACCGTGCGGATCGCGTTGGGGTTCGTGTGCTCGCCGGTGCCCGGCGCCACACCGAAGAAGCCGGCCTCGGGGTTGATCGCGTACAGGCGACCGTCCTTGCCGAACTTCATCCAGGCGATGTCGTCGCCGATCGTCTCGACCGTCCAGCCCTCGAGCGTCGGGATCAGCATCGCCAGATTGGTCTTGCCGCACGCCGAGGGGAAGGCCGCCGCGACGTACTTGACCTTCTTCTCAGGCGAGGTCAGCTTGAGGATCAGCATGTGCTCGGCCATCCAGCCCTCGTCGCGCGCCATCACCGAGGCGATCCGCAGCGCGAAGCACTTCTTGCCGAGCAGCGCGTTGCCGCCGTAGCCCGACCCGTAGGAGGTGATCTCGCGGGTGGCCGGGAAGTGGACGATGTACTTGTTGTCGGCGTTGCACGGCCAGGGGACGTCCTCGACGCCGTCCTCGAGTGGCATCCCGACCGAGTGAAGGCACGGGATGAAGTCGCCCTGCTCGCCGAGCGCGTCAAGTGCGGCCGCGCCCATCCGAGTCATGATTCGCATCGACACCGCCACGTAGGGGGAGTCGGTCAGCTGCACGCCGATCTGGCTCTTGTCCGAACCGATCGGGCCCATCGAGAACGGCACCACGTACATCGTGCGACCGTGCATGCAGCCGCTGAACAGCTCTCCGAGCGCCTCCTTCATCTCCTCGGGGTCGCGCCAGTTGTTGGTCGGGCCGGCTTCCCGCTCGGTCGGCGAGCAGATGAAGGTGCGGTCCTCGACCCGGGCGACGTCGCCGGGATCTGAGAAGCCGAGGTAGGAGTTCGGTCGCTTGGCGTCCGAGAGCTTGCGAAAGGTGCCGGCGTCGACGAGCAGCTGGCAGAGGCGATCGTACTCCTCACGCGAGCCGTCGCACCAGTGCACGGCCTCTGGCTCGCACAGCTCGACGATGTCCTCGACCCACGCCAGCAGGCGCTCGTGATTGGTGTTTGGGGCGGCTGTGGCGGTGGTCTCCATGAGTTGCGAGCGGCTCCTCAGTATTGCGTTTGCCTCGCGCCAAACCGCGAGGCCGCGCCAAATGGCGCCGGGAACGGAAAAACGCCCGATCGGGGCGCATACTTGCAGCCTATCGCACGCCCCCGGCGATGGCCACCAGACGTTCGTCCGCCTTCGCCAGGCCGGTGCGCGCCCCGCTACTCGACGTTTCCTTCGGCGCCGGCGGCGCTGCTCGCCGGGGCCGAGTCGCGCCGCGGCACCAGCACCAGGCGCTTGAACTCAGCGACCAGCACACCGTCCTGGTTGTAGACGCGCGTGTGCACCTTGACCGTGCCGCGATCGGGCTTTGATTTGGACTCGCGCTTCTCCAGGACCTCGGACTCGCAGAACAGCGTGTCGCCGTGGAAGACCGGCGCCGGGTGTGAGAGCTCCTCGGTGGCGAGGTTTGCGATCGCCTTGCCGGAGACGTCGCTGACGGACATCCCGAGCGCGAGCGAGTAGACGAGCGGACCGACGACCACGTTGCGTTTCTGCTGCGATTTCGCCGCGTACACGTCGTTGAGGTGCAGCGGGTGGTGGTTCATCGTGATCAGGCAGAACAGGTGGTCGTCTGCCTCGGTCACGGTCTTTGCCGGCCAGTGCTTGTAGGTGGCGCCGACCTCGAACTCCTCCAGGTAGCGGCCGTAGGGGTGGGCTCCTGATGCCTCGCGCGCAGCCTGCTCTGTCTCGACGGTGGGGTTCTCGCTCATCGTGGGGGCGATTCTCCTGTGTTGTGTGGGGTCGGGCGGAACTCTAGCCAGTGAGGCGATAGCGTTCCTTGCGCCCACGACCACGGCAAGACCCCAGGAGAACGAACTTGCGCAATCCCCGAGCCTTCGATAAGCCCCTCGCGATCGGCGCGCCCGAGCCGTCGCGCGAGATTCCCTTCAAGCCCTCGCGGATGATCCACTTCCTGGACTTCTCCAACGAGAAGATGCTCGCCAAGGTGCCCGACATCGCGCCGACGGTGGACATCCTGCTGGGGAACCTCGAGGACGCGGTGCCGGTCGATCGAAAGCTGGCCGCACGAGCCGGGTTGATCAAGGTCGGGAGTGAAATGGAGCTTGGCGACACGGCGCTATGGACGCGAGTCAACGCGCTGGAGTCGCCGTGGGTGCTCGACGACCTGACCGAAGTGGTGGGCGCGATCGGCGATCGCCTCGAGGTGATCATGGTTCCCAAGGTCGAGGGGGCCTGGGACGTCCACTACGTCGACCGGCTGCTGGCTCAGCTGGAGGCCAAGGCGAAACTGGACAAGCCAATCCTCGTGCACGCGATCCTCGAGACCGCGCTCGGCGTCGCCAACCTGGAGGAGATCGCGGCCGCCTCGCCGCGCATCCAGGGGATGAGCTTCGGGCCGGCCGACCTGGCCGCCTCGCGGCGGATGAAGACCACGCGCGTGGGCGGCGGTCATCCCGGCTACCGCACGATCGCCGATCCCGACCCGGAGAACGAGGACCTGCCGCGCCCCAGCTACCAGCAGGATCCCTGGCACTACTCGATCGCGCGCATGGTCGACGCCTGCACGGCCGTCGGCGCGCTTCCCTTCTACGGTCCCTACGGCGACATCAAGGACGTGCAGGGGTGCGAGACGCAGTTCCGCGCCGCCTTCCTGCTCGGCTGCGTCGGCGCCTGGTCGCTTCACCCGGTGCAGATCGGCATCGCCAAGAAAGTGTTCTCTCCCGACCCGGACGAGGTCGCCTTCGCCAAGAAGGTGATCGAGGCGATTCCCGACGGGCGCGGCGTGCACATGATCGACGGCAAGATGCAGGACGACGCGACCTGGAAGCAGTGCCAGGTGATGGTTTCGCTGGCGGAGATGCTGGCGCGCAAGGACCCGGAGCTGGCGGAGGCTTACGGCTTCACGCCGGCGGCGGCCCAGCCGGCGGGCGTGTAGCCCGACGGGCGGCGGTCCGATTGCCGGCGCGCACTGATTCGCGGCGGCGGAAGCGGCCAAAGGGGGCCTTGCATGACATTGGCGACCGTTCCACAGTTCACGCTCGAAGCCGAGCGACTGCTCCGCGCCCCCGGGCTCTTTCACTGGTCGACGGTCACGCTGCTGGCGCTGGTCGTCTACGTCTACGCCGTCGAGGTGCAGAGCGCGAACTGGAGCGCGATTCTCGCCGGCCTGACCTTCTGGCTGATGGACTGGGCAAACGAGATCGTCAATGCGCTGGTCTTGCACTTCAACGGACACGCAGCGCTGTGGACGGTGACCGGCTCCTCGAGCTACGTGATCCTGATCGGGCTGACGATCGAGATCACCCTCTTCTTCGCGATCAACGGCATTGTCTTCACCAAGCTGCTGCCGGCCGATAGCGGCGTGCGCATCCTCGGCCTGCCCAATCGCTGGGCGATGGCGATCGGGCTGTCGCTGACGTCGGTCGGGGTCGAGCTGCTGCTGCACGCCGACGGCGTCTTTCACTGGTACTACTGGTGGTGGAACGTCGCCAGCTTCCCTGTGATCGTCGTGTTCGGCTACCTGACCTTCTACGTCGCGGCCTTCTGGGTCTACGACATGCAGAGCCGCCGCCGCCAGCTGCAGGTGGTCGGCTCGCTGGGCGGGCTGGTGCTGAGCGCGGGGCTTGTGTTCGGACCGCTGCTCGGCTGGCTGTGAGTGTCTTACATCGTGTGCTGATTCTCGAACATCGCACGGCATAGAGCCCATGTCCTAAAATCCCCACATCGCCCCCCTTTGTGCTAATGTGCGGATATGCATACATCGGGACATAGCAGTGAGCAGCCCTTCCGCATCTACACCCCCTCGTCCTTCGGCCAGGCGATCCGCCACTACCGCACCCAGGCGGGTTTGACCCAGGATGAGCTGGCCGAGCGCGTCGGGCTAGATCGCACCTACCTGTCGCGACTCGAGAGCGGAGCCGACACCCAGCAGTTGCGCCGCATCCTCGCGATCCTGCGCGAGCTGGGCGTCAAAGCGACGCTTGAGCGGGCCGACTGGTGAGCGACGACCGCCTTGCCATCTGGCTCTACGGGACCAGGGTGGCCGTGGTAGAGCGGGAGCGTCGGCGCATGCGGCTGCGCTATACGGCGGAGGCCCTCGAGTCGTTTCCAGGCGGCACGCCTCTGCTGTCCGTGACCGTTCCGCTGAGCGACCGAAGCTTCCCCAACGGCGTCGTCGGCACCCTGCTCGACGGTGTGCTGCCCGAGGGACAGATGCGTCTGACGATCGCCGCCGAGCTCGGTCTGAGAGCGGACGACACCTTCGGCCTGGCCCGCGAGCTTGGACGCGACTGCGCCGGCGCTCTCGTCATCCAGCCCGATGCAGCGCCGGCGCCGGCGCCGGCGCTGACCTCCGGCGCCGAGCCACTAACCGACGATGAGCTGGCCCGGCGCGTCGCCAACCTTCGTGAGGCGCCGCTCGGAGTCGACGACCGCGTGCGCATCTCGCTGGCTGGCGTGCAGGAGAAGCTGCTCCTGACGCGCCTGAGCGGCGGCGGTTGGGGAAGGCCCGTCGACGGCACTCCGTCAACGCACATCCTCAAGCCGGAGATCCGCGGCTACCCCGGCACCGTCGAGAACGAGGCGTTCTGCATGCGACTGGCCAAGTACCTCGGTCTGGCGGTCGCCGCGGTGAGTACGACCGCACCGGCGGGCCGGAAGCTGATCGTCGTGGCACGCTATGACCGCGTGATCGGCGACGATGGCGTTGTCGAGCGCATCCACCAAGAGGACTTCTGCCAGGCGACAGGGACGCCTCCACGGCGCAAGTACGAGGAAGACGGCGGGCCGTCTCTAGGCAAGGTTGCAGCGCTGCTGGCGAGCGTAGAGCGCGGCGCGCTGACCACGCTGTTGGGTGCGGTGACGCTGAACGTCGCGATCGGCAACGGCGACGCCCACGCCAAGAACTTCTCGCTGCTGCACGATCGCTCCGGTGCCCTGCGCTTCGCACCCCTCTACGACCTGCTCTCCACGTTCATCTATGGCGACAAGCGGCTGGCGATGTACATCGACGGCGTGCAACGCACCGACCGGGTGACTGCGGACCGCCTGGTCAACGAGGCCACCTCCTGGGGCATGTCCCGCACGACCGCGGCAATGACCGTGAGCGACCTGCTCGAGCGCCTGCCGGCGGCCGTCGAGCGCGCGACGGACGAGACCCCCGGGGTGCCGGGCGATCTGCTCGAGCTGGTGCGGGCGCAGAGCGAGCGGCTGCGCGCGACATAGCTCGCCGCCGCCCGGCAACATGCTACTGTTAACCAGATGGCTAACAGTTCAGCTCTCCTCGACCCCGCCCTCGACCGCTCCTTCGCCGCCTGCTCGCACCCGATCCGCCGCGGCATCCTCGAGCGGCTGAGCGAACGGGAGATGACGGTCGGCGAGGCGACCGGCGATTTCGGCGTCTCAAAGCCCGCGATCTCAAAGCACCTGAAGGTGCTCGAGGAGGCCGGGGCGATCGTGCGCGTGGTCGACGGGCGCACGCACCGGCTGCGGCTCCGTACGGAGCCGCTCGGCGATGCCTACGCCTGGATGAGCAGGCAGCGCGAGCTGTGGGAGCGAAAGCTCGACACCGTCGAGGAGTACCTGCGCGAGCAGCGCGAAAGCCGGGAAACAGACAGGCAAGGCCAAGCGAGCAAAGAACCCGACACGAAAACCAAGGAGACGAGATGACAGAGACGGCGGCCGCGCCCGGCGCGGTGATGACCAGCGAGACCAGCCTGCGCATCGAGCGCAGCTACGACGCCTCACCCGAGGAGGTGTTCGACGCCTGGACCAGCCCCGAGGTGCTGCGGCGTTGGTGGGCGGTGCATCCCGACGGCACCACCCCCATCGCCGAGGTGGACCTGCGCCCAGGTGGGCGCTACCGCCTCTCGATGGAGGGGCCGGACGGCGAGCGCCACACCGTCCAGGGGCAGTACAGCGAGGTCGACCGGCCGCATCGGCTGGTCTACAGCTGGCAGTGGGAGCTCGACGCCGGCGGGCTCGGGCCCGCCAGCACCGTGACAGTCGAGTTCCAGCCCGACGGCGAGCGCACGACGGTCGTGCTCGAGCACGACGGGCTACCCGACGCCGACTCGCGCGACCGCCATGCCCACGGCTGGGCGGCGTGCATGGACGTCTTCCGCGAGCGGGGGTTCACCCGCGCCGCGTGAGCCAGCGAGAAGCGCCGTTGCGCCAGATCGCGACCCAGACAGGCGGCCGTTAGGCCGCCCCATCAAAAAAGCACAAGCAAAAACGACCACACCGATCAGAGGAGAACACAGATGGCGAACTACCTGTTGGCATACACCGGCGGCGGCATGGCCCAAACCGACGCCGAGCGCGAGGAGGCGATGGCCGCCTGGGGTGGCTGGTTCGGGGAGCTGGGATCGGCGGTCGTCGAGATGGGCGCGCCGGTCGGCGCGTCGGCCTCGGTCAGCGACTCGGGCAGCAACGGCGCCGCCGCCAGCGGGCTGAGCGGCTACTCGGTGATCTCGGCCGACAGCCTCGAGGCGGCCACCGCGCTGGTCGGCAAATGCCCTGTCCTTGCGCACGGCGGCAAAGTCGACGTGTACGAGACGATCCCGGTGACGTAGGGAAGATCGCCGGCTGGATCGCCGTCCGACATTGGGCGATCCAGCCGGCGGTTCAGAGTCGCACCGTGGTATCTGCATTGCGATCCGCTATGCTTTATGCATGGCCCAAGTGGTGACGCGGATCGATGACAAGCTAGTCGCAGATCTCGACGGTCTGGTCGCGGACGGCTTCGTGGCCAGCCGCTCTGAGGCTGTGCGCATGGCGCTCGAGCAGCTTGTGGATCAACATCGAAAACAACGGGTAGCGGCTGAAATCGTCGCGGGATACGAACGCTGTCCCGAGACCGAGGAGGAGCTGGCTGGGTTCGATCGCAAAACAAGGGCGCTGGTCGCAGAGGAACCTTGGTGAGCATTCCCAACCAGGGGGACATCTGGTGGGCGCAGACCGAGCACGGCCGCAGGCCCGTGCTCGTCGTGACGCGCTCTGCGGCCGTGCCGGTGCTGAAGGGGATCGTGGTCGCGCCAGTCACGCGAACCGTGCGCAAGATCCCCACGGAGATCGGTTTGGGTCAGTCCGAGGGGCTCCCGATTGATTGCGCGGCTTCGTTTGACAATCTCGATTCCATACGGCGCGCCGCTCTGACCGAGAGAGTCGGCTCGCTCGGCGTACGAGTGCAAGAGATCTGCGGCGCGCTGCACGCCCTGGCCGACTGCTGAGGCGTAAGACCCGCTAGGCTTGCGCGCCGCATGAGATTCTTCGAGTACGAGGCGCGCGAGATCGTCAAGCGCGGCGGCATCCCCGTAACGGACTACGGCTTCACCACCGACGCCGCCGAGGCTAAGCAGATCGCCGCGCGCATCGGCGGGCCGACCGTGATCAAGTCCCAGGTCCTGACCGGCGGGCGGATGAAGGCCGGCGGCGTCAAGTTCGCCGACACGCCCGAGGAGGCGCAGGCGCACGCGCGCGACATCCTTGCGCTGGAGATCAACGGGCACATGCCGCGCGGCGTGCTGGTCGACCCGAAGGCCGAGGTCGCCCAGGAGTACTACGCCGGGGTCGTCTGGGACGGGATCCGCAAGCAACCCGTGATGATCTTCTCCCCCGTCGGTGGGATCGACATCGAGCAGGTCGCCGAGGAGCAGCCCGAGAAGGTCGGGCGCCGGCACTTCTCGAACATCCTGCCTTTCAGCGAGTTCCAGGCTAAGGAGGTGATCGCCGCCACCGGCGTCACCGGCAGCGCGCTGAACAAGCTGGTCCCGATCCTCACCAAGCTCGCCAAGCTGTTCGTCGATAACGACATGACGCTCGCGGAGATCAACCCGCTCGGACAGCTGGCCGACGGGTCGTTCGTCGCGCTCGACGCGCACATGGACATCGAGAACGAGGCGCGCGGGCGGCACAAGAAGCTGCTCGCCGACCTCGGTGTCGGCGACGAGGAGACGCGCCAGGCGCGCGAGGCGACCCCCTTCGAGCTGGCCGGCGAGGCGGTCGACGCCACCGACCACCGCGGCGTCGCCGGCAACGTCACCGAGTTCGACGGCAACCTCGGTCTTGTGATCGGCGCCGGCGGCGGCTCGCTGACGCTGTTCGACGCCGTGCGCGCGCACGGCGGCAAGCCGGCCAACTACTGCGAGATCGGCGGCAACCCCTCCGTGGCGAAGGCCTGCGGGCTAGCCAAGCTTGTGCTGCAAAAGCCCGGCGTGGACAAGATCGCGGTGATGATGTCGATCGTCTCGAACACGCGCGTGGACATCGTCGCCCGCGGCGTGATCAAGGCCTGCCTGGAGCTGGGAATGGACCCGGCCGAGAAGATCGCCATCTTCCGCATCCCGGGAGCGTGGGAGGAGGAGGGCTTCAAGATCCTCGAGAAGTACAAGGTCGACTACGCCGACCGCTCGGTCTCGCTCAACGAGGCCGCACGCCGCGCAGTGGAGAAGATCCAGGGGGTTTCAGCGACGTGAGCATCCTGATCGACGCGGAGACCACTTTCATCGTCCAAGGCATCACCGGCCGCGAGGCGGTCAACTTGACGCGAGAGTGCTTGGACTACGGCGCCGGCGCCAAGGTGGTCGGCGGCGTCACGCCCGGGCGCTTGGGGCGCGAGGTCCACGGCGTGCCGGTCTTCGACACGGTCGCCCAGGCCGTCGCCCACCACGGATCGCCGATCTACGGCTCGGTCGTCACCGTCCCCCCAGCCTTCACCAAGGACGCCGTGTTCGAGGCGATCGAGAACGGCATCGAGCTGGTCGTGATCGTCACCGAGCGCATCCCCCGCCGCGACGTCGCGCAGATGGTCGAGCTGGCGACGCTGCGCAAAGCCCGCATCATCGGGCCCAACTGCCTGGGCATCATCGTCCCGGACGTGATCAAGATGGGCGGCATCGGCGGCCCCGCGCGCAACGCTGCGCAGGCCTACACCCCGGGGCCGATCGGGGTCATCTCCCGCTCCGGCGGCATGACGACAGAGATGTCCTCCACCCTGTCGGCCGCCGGGCTCGGGCAGTCGACCGCCGTCTCGATCGGCGGCGACGCGATCATCGGCTCCTCCTACGCCGAGCTGATGCCGCTGTTCGAGGCCGACGAGCAGACGCAGGGCATCGTCATCTACACCGAGCCGGGTGGCCGCATGGAGGCCGAGCTGGCGCGCTGGGTGACCGAGAACGAATCGCGCCTGCCGATCGTCGCCTTCATGGCGGGGCGCTTCATGGACGAGATGCCCGGCATGAGCTTCGGACACGCCGGCACGATCGTCGAAGGCAAGGAGGACACTGCCTCGGAGAAGATCGCCCGCCTCGCCCAGGCCGGGATCGCGGTCGCCGAGCGGATCGAGGACATCCCGGGGATGATCCGCGCCAAGATCGAGCAAGGGAGCCCGGCATGAGGTCCGGCTGGACGGCCGCTGGCGCGGCCGTTGTGTCTCGCCCGCGGCGCGCGGGCGCGAGCGACCCGACGGGGCCAGGCCGATGAGGGGCGACGGCATCTTCATCGCGGTCGAGGTCTCCGACGCTCTCGCCGGCGACGCCGCGCTTGCCGCCAAGCTCGCCGAAGCTTGCCCGGTCGACATCTTCGCCGTCGAGGACGGCAAAGTCGCGATCGTGCAACCCAACCTCGACGAGTGTGTGCTGTGCGGGCTGTGCCTGGCAGCGGTCCCGGACGGCAGCGTCGAGATCCTCAAGCTCTACGATGGGGGCGCGAAGCTCGCAGCAGCATGAGCGACGCGCCCCGATGAGCAGCTCCTCCAGTCCCAACGTCACACCGCACCTGCGAGACCTCACGCGCGAGCGGCGCTGGGACGCGCTGCACTCGCGCGGAGCGACCGTCTGGATCACGGGGCTGCCCTCGGCCGGCAAGTCGACGCTCGGCACCGCGCTCGAGGAGGCACTACTTGCGAGCGGCCGCAACGCCTACCTGCTCGACGGGGACGACCTGCGCCGCGGGCTGTGCGGCGACCTCGGCTTCTCGCGCGAGGACCGCACCGAGAACGTCCGCCGAGTCGGCGAGCTCGCGCGCGTGCTGGCCGACTCCGGGACCGTCGCGATCGTCGCACTGGTCTCGCCCTACGCGCGGATGCGCGAGCACGTCCGCGGGCGACACGAGGCCGATGGCCTGCGCTTCGTCGAAGTGTTCGTGGACACCCCGGTCTCGGTGTGCGCCGAGCGCGACCCGAAGGGGCTGTACGCCCGCGCCTACGCGGGCGAGCTCGACGGCTTCACCGGCGTGGACGACCCCTACCAGGCGCCGGGCGCCCCCGAGCTGCGGATCACACCGCAGCTCGCGCTCGACGGCGTCGTCGCGGCCGTGCTCGACCTGCTGGCAAGTCACAGCCCCTGAGTCACGGAGCCCGTGACGGTGGCCCTTACCAGCGCAGCAGCATCAGGCCCACGGTCACGCCCGGGCCGACGGTGACCATCATCGCGTGCTCGCCCACCTCCGGCGGGCGCTCGGCCAGCGAGCGGCTGAGCACGTAGAAGATCGCTGGCGTGCCGACGTTGCCGTGCTCGGCGAGCACGTCGAAGCTCGACCGCGCCTGCTCGCGGCTGAGGTCTAGACCTTCCTGCAGGCTCTCGATGATCCGCCGGCCGCCGGGATGAAGCAGCCAGCGATCTATGTCGCCACGAGCCACGCGGTTGTCGCCCAAGAAGCCGTCGACCAGCTCGCCGAGACCGTCGGCGGCGAGGTCGGGGAGCTCGCGGATCAGGTGCAGATAGCCGTCCGCCGCCGATAGCTGCATGCGCACCGCGTCGAGCGTGTCGGGGACCTGGTGCACCTTGGAGGCCACGATCGCCGGCGAGCCGACGCCCGAGCCGTCGCTCACGGCGTCCGCAGCACCGTCCTCGGGCTCGACCAGCGCGGCGGCGCACCCGTCGCCGAAGATCGAGGCGCCGACCACCTTGCTGCGCTCGTCTCCATCGCGAGCGGGGCTGAGGATTCCGCTCATGCTCTCCGCCGCCACCACCAGGGCCTTCTTGCCCGGACGGCCGGCGAGCGTCTGACCGGCCAGGCGCAGCAACGGAACCGCGCTCGCACAACCCACGCCGACGACGTGGTACTTGTCGGTGTCGGGGTCCATGCCGTAGCGCTCGACCAGGCGGTGGGCAAGCGTCGGGCCGGCGAGCGTGTACAGGCTCGAGGTGAGCACCACGCCGATCTCCTGCGGCTCCACGTCGAGCGCGTCGACCGCGCGCGTGGCCTCGTCCAGCAGCATCCGCTCGATCTCCGGTGTGCGTGCCTGTACTGTGGCGGCGAGGAAGGCGTCGTCATCGAGCGCCAGCCGACGGGTGCGCACCCCGCAGCGGCCGAAGATCCGTCGCGCGAACTCGTCCTCGGCCAGCCCGAGCCGCTCGAGCACCTGCTCCTGGGTGTAGGAGCGCTCGGGGTGAGCGAGCGCCAGGCCGGCGATCCGCGGCAGGCCGTCGAGGGGACCGGCCGACGGCGCCTCGCGCAGACGCCTGGCGCGCGCCAGGCGCGGCGCGAGAGGGGCAGGCTCGGCTGCGATAGCTTTCACGAACGGGGCTCCACGGGGGCTGTGAGCATATTCGGGCAACCCGTCGCCGACCGCGAAAGAGCGGACCCGCACGGGAACTTCTTCATAGACTCTTCATCCTATCCACATGCTTCTTCATCAAACCTTCACCAAAGCCTGCACCCTGGAGGGCCACAGATGCGCGTGATTGGTGCCGGACTTCCCCGCACGGGGACGCTTACCCAGAAGGTGGCGCTCGAGACTCTCGGCTTTACGCCCTGCTACCACTGGGTCAACGTGATCGCCGACCTCGACCAGGTCGACGTCTGGAACCGCGCGATGGACGGGCAGGAACCGTGGGAGGAGGTGTTCGGCGGTTTCGCTGGGACGGTCGACTGGCCCGGCGGCGCCTTCTGGCGCGAGCTGGCCGGGCACTACCCCGACGCGAAGGTGCTGCTGAGCGTGCGCGACGCCGAGAAGTGGGAGCCGAGTTTCCGCGAGACGATCTGGAACATGTGCTTCGGCGATACGGTGCTGAACCTGACCTCCAGCGCGCGCGCCAAGGTCGATCCCCAGTGGGAGCGCTACCTGAAGCTGGTCGACCGGATGTTCTGGTCGCCTCAGGGTTGCTTTCCCGACGGACACGAGACGGCCGCGCAGCTGATCGAGCAGTTCCACCGACACAACGAGGCGGTCAAGGCCGGCGTGCCCGCCGACCGGCTGCTCGTCTGGAACGTCACCGAAGGCTGGGAGCCGCTGTGCGAGTTCCTGGAAGTGCCGGTCCCGAGCGAGCCGCTGCCGCACGTCAACGATCGTGAGACGTTCCTTGGGCGCGTGATCGACGGAGCGCTGGCCAAGCTGGGCGAGTGGCGCGCCGCTGAGACCGAAGCCGTCGGCTCGGCCACCACGTAGTGGCTCGCGTCGCGCTCGCCGCGCTCGGCCTCGCCGCCGTGACCGCCGCCGTGCTCGCGCTCACCGGCGTCTTCTCGGGCTCCTCGACCGCCGCTTCCGCCTGCCTGCCGGACTCGATTCAGCACAGCGCTCGGCTGGCGGCCAGCTCGATCTACGTCTCGCCGGCGCCGGGCACCGACACCGCCAACCCGCGCACGCAGATCAGCTTCCTGGGCGTGCCCCCCGCACGGATCCACGCGGTGTCGGTCAGCGGCTCTGAGACCGGCGTGCACACGGGACACCTCGTCGGCTATTCGCAGCGCGACGGAGCAAGCTTCGTACCCGACACGGCGTTCGCCTCGGGAGAGCGCGTGAGGGTGAGCGCAACGATCGACACCGGCAGCCATCTCTCGGCGCCCCAGACCGTCCCCTCATCGCCCCGTCGCTCGGTCTCCTTCGCCTTTCGCGTCGACGCCCCCTTCCCCACCGCGCAAGCCGCGGCGTTTCCGAATCCCGCCGCCCAGCCGAGCGACTACCAGAGCTTTGCCACCGTGCCGGGCGTGCATCCACCGATCCTGCAGGTGACTTCGCCCGATCGCGATCCGAGCGCCGGCGAGATCCTGACTACCAACGGGCCAAGCGCCGGGCAGTACGGCGCGCTGATCTACTCGCCGCAGGGGCGCCTGATCTGGTTTGACCGGCCCCCGAGCGGGCTCAGTGCAGAGAACCTCGACCTCCAGGACTACGAAGGGCAGCGCGTGTTGACCCTGTGGCAGGGCAAGGTGCTCTCGCTCGGCTTCGGGCAGGGGGAAGACCTGGTGCTCGACAGCCACTACCGGACCATCGCGCGCGCGCGCGGCGGCAACGGCCTGGCGGCCGATCTGCACGACTTCCGCCTGGCTGCCAATGGCATCGCCTACACCACCGCCTTCAACCCGATCCGCTGCAACCTCTCCGCGGCCTCCGGACCGGCCGACGGCGCGCTGATCGACACCGCTTTGCAGGAGATCGACCTGCGCACAGGGCTGGTGCGCTGGGAATGGCACGCGCTCGACCACGTCGCGGTCTCCGAGTCGGAAACCTCGCCGCCCGCGAACGCCCCCTGGGACTGGTTTCACGTCAACTCGATCGACCTCGAGTCGAACGGGAACCTGCTGATCTCGGCACGCTCGACGTGGGCCTCCTACCAGCTGCGAGGCGGCAGCGGCGAAATCCTCTGGCGACTGGGGGGCAACCACAGCTCCTTCGCACTGGGGGCCGTCGCCAAGACCGCCTGGCAGCACGATGCGCGGATGCTCGCCTCCGGCGAAGTGACGATCTTCGACGACGGCTCGAACCCGCCCGAGCACCCCTACTCGCGCGGTGTCAGGCTGGCGCTCGACCCGAAGCGAAGACGGGCGAGCCTGCGCGCCTCCTACTACGGGCCCCAGCCCCAGCTGCTGTCGGCCAGCCAGGGCAACATGCAGACGCTGCCGAGCGGCAACGTCGTGCTCGGCTTCGGCGGCATCCCCGAGATCAGGGAGTACTCGCCCGCCGGCGAGGTCCTGTTCGCCGCCCACCTCTCCTACGACATGTCCTCCTACCGCGCCTTCCGCTTCCCCTGGAGCGCCCAGCCCACCTCCTCGCCCATCGCGCTCGCCGCGCTGAACAACACCGGCGAAGAGGCGATCGTCCGCGCCAGCTGGAACGGTGCCACGGGCGTCGCGTCCTGGCGCGTGCTCGCCGGCCCCTCGTTGCAAGAACTCAGGGCCGTCGCCACGTTTCCGGACCGCGGCTTTGAAAGCGAGTCGATCCTGACCAAGCGCTATCGCTACGTCGCGGCGCAGGCGCTCGACGCCTCCGGGCGACTGCTAGCCACCTCGCAAACCGTGCAAGTCGGGCCTTATGCTCAGTAACCGGGCGCGTGCGAGGCAGGCTTGCGGCTGGTCGAGGTGCTCGACGTTTTCGAGGATTTGCCGCCGCACCCGGCAGCGCCCGCCGCTACCGCCACCACGCTCGCCAGCACTAGCATGGCGCGCAGTGACAGCCGTCTCGTTTGCCCGCTTCGCATTCGGCGCTCACCCTACCAGCGCATGAGCACGCTGGCGCCGACGATCGATCGCGAGACGCCCGACTCGGCGCCGACTCGGCGCACGGGTCTGCTGCTCGCGGTCTGCTGCGCGGCGCAGTTCATGGTCATCCTCGATCTGAGCATCGTCAACGTCGCGCTGCCCTCGATCCAGGACTCGCTCGGCTTCACACCGCCCGAACTGCAGTGGGTGGTCGACGCCTACGCGATCTCCTTCGCCGGCTTTCTGATGTTCGGCGGCCGCGCCGCCGACCACTTCGGGCAGCGGCGCATGTTCGTGATCGCGCTGCTGCTGTTCGGTCTGGCCTCGCTCGCCGGCGGACTGGCAGGCGATCGCACGACGCTCGTGCTCGCCCGCGCCGGGCAGGGGATCGGCGGCGCACTGATGGCCGCCTGCTCGCTGGCGATCATCACCGCCTCGTTTGCGCCCGGCCCGCAGCTGAACCGCGCGATCGGCGCCTGGGCCGCGATGAACGGGCTCGGCGGCGCGGCGGGCATGCTGTTCGGTGGAATCATCACCGAAGCGCTCAGCTGGCGTTGGGTACTGTTGATCAACCCACCGATCGGCGTGGCGGCCGCGCTCGTCGCCTACGCCGTCGTGACTGAGCGCAAGCGCGAGAAACCCGGCAGCTTCGACGTCGCGGGCGCTCTGACGCTGACGGTCGGACAGCTGGTGCTCGTCTTCGGCGTGGTCGAAGCGGGGCTCTCGGGCTGGGACACGGCGATCGCGCTCGGGCCGATCTTCGGCGGCATCGCGCTGCTTGTCGTGTTCGTGCTGATCGAGGTGCGCTGGGCCTCCCAGCCGCTGATCCCGTTCAAGGAGCTGACGCGACCGCTGCGGATCGCCAACAACATCGTGCTGCTGTTCAGCGCGTCGCTGTTCCCGATGTGGTTCGTCAGCTCGCTCTACCTGCAGCAGGTGCTGGGACTCTCACCGCTTGACACAGGGCTGATCTTCCTGCCGATGACGCTGATGATCATGGCCGTCGCCAGCCGCGCCGGCAAGCTCGTCGGGCGCTTCGGGGTGCGACCGGTGCTCGGCGGGGGACTGGTGATGCTCTCAGCCGGCATGTTTCTGCTGGCGCGGATCGGCTCGAACGGCAGCGGCGTCGTCTACGTCATGGTCCCGGGTCTGCTGACCGCGGCGGGCATCGCCATGTCGATCGTCCCCTCGACGATCGCCGCCACACAGGGCGCGAAGGCGGGCCAGGCCGGACTGGCCTCCGGTCTTGTCAACACCTCGCGACAGATCGGCGGCGGACTCGGGCTGGCGATCCTGGTCACGCTCGCCACCGAGCACAGCACGCACCTGATCGGCAAAGGCGTCCAGGTGCCGCAGGCGCTGACCGAGGGCTTTCGCCTGGCCTACCTGATCGGCGGCGGACTGGCCGCTGCCGCCGCGCTGATGACATTTCTGGCGATGGAGCGGCCGGCGCAAGTGCGAGGCGCACACCGTTTCGGCGCCGTGCTCGCGCTGCTGGTCTCCGGCTTCGTCGCGCTGGACATCGCCTTTGCCAACTCGCAGGGGACGCCGGTCGGCGCCTACACCACCAAGGGTGCCTACGGCTTCGTCTCGGCGCCCAGCCTGCATCCTCCGGTGATCAAGAACACCGGGCGCGCCAAGACGGCAGCCTCGAGCGCGGGCGGCTACATCCTCACCGCCAACTTCTACAACCTCAGCTACCCGCCGATCATTGGCCAGTCCGGCCCGCTGATTCTCGACTCCAAGCTGCAACCCGTGTGGTTTCAGCCCGTGCCCGAAAAGGTGGTCGCCTCCAACCTGACGATGCAGAGCTACAACGGAAGGCCGGTACTGAGCTGGTGGCAGGGCCTAGTCACGAACACCGGACAGACGCTCAGCGGCGAAGACGTCGTGCTCGACCAGCACTACCGTCCGATCGCGCGTCTGAAGGGCGCGGCGGGATGGACGCTGACGCTGCACGAGTTCGCGATCCAAGGCGATCACGCCTGGGTGACCGCCAACAAGAACCTGGCGCTCGACCTGTCCAACTACGGCGGCGCCTACAACGGCGCGCTGATCGACTCGGCGGTGCAGGAGTACGACCTGAAGAGCGGGCGACTCCTACGGAGCTGGGACGCTTTGAAGCACATCTCGCTGAGCGACTCCTACGCGACGCTGCCGACCAACGGCTTCCCGTGGGACGCCTACCACATCAACTCGATCCAGCTGGTCGGCGCCAATCGGTTCCTCGTCTCGATGCGCAACACGTGGAGCGCCTATCTCGTCAACGCGGACAGCGGGCGGATCGAATGGACGCTCGGCGGCAAGCGCTCGGACTTCCGCTTCGGGCCCCGCGCCGCGTTCCAGTGGCAGCACGACGTGGCGCTCGAGCCGGGCTCGCTGGCGGCAGTGTCGGCGGCGTCGGTCACAGCTTCGCCATCGCACACGGCCTCGGCGTCGGGTCCAGCCCACGCGGCGGGGACCGCTGCCTCGGGCTCCCCGCTGCTGCTCAGCATGTACGACGACCACTGCTGCCAAATCACCAGCGGCGGCAAGAACGTCCCGGCGACCGGAGACTCGCGTGCGCTCGTGTTGCGGATCGACCCGAGCAGCGGCAGCGCCACGCTTGCGGCGCAGTACGTGCGCGAACGAGGCTTTGCAGCCGACTACATGGGCGACGCGCAGCCCACCCCGAACGGCAACGTGTTCGTCGGTTGGGGATCCGAACCGTACTTCTCGGAGTACTCGCGCTCAGGGCAGCTGCTGCTCGACGCGGAACTGCCCTGGCCGGACGTCACCTACCGAGCGACGCTCGCTCCGTGGGTCGGGCTGCCGCTGACCGCCCCCGCCGGCGCCGCCCGCCGCGCAGGCGGCGCGACCACCGTTTACGCCAGCTGGAACGGGGCCACACAGCTCGCCAGCTGGCGGGTGCTGGCCGCCGCGGCAGGTAGGCTCACGGCCGTGACCAGCGCCGCCAAGTCCGGGTTCGAGACCGCGATCCCGCTCCCGTCCACACGCCACTATGCGACCTTCGAGCTGCAGGCGCTCGACGCGCACGGCCGGACGCTGGCCAGCTCTCAACCATTCTCGGCCAGTTCGGAATGACCGGCAGCCGACTGTCGGGCATGGTCGCGGTCGCGGCGCTCTGCGCAGGCGTCTGCGCCGGCCTTGGCTGTGGCGAAAGCGTCTTCTCGACCGCCTCGGCCGACTCGATCACGCCCGCGCGTGAGCTCGCCGAGGCCAAGGCCAACGCGGTCGCGGTCTCCCCGATCCCGGGCACCGAGGACGCTTCCCCCTACACGCAGATCAGCTTCCTCGGGCCGCACGGAACGAGGGTCGCCGACGTCGGCGTGGTGGGTTCGCACAGCGGCAATCACTCCGGCAAACTGCGCCGTTACTCAACCGGTACCGGCGAGAGCTTCGTGCTCAACAAGGCGCTCGCCCAGGGCGAGCAGGTCGCCGTTCACGCGCTCGTCGGCACCGGCTCGGGCGCACCCAGCCGACCGGTCACGAGCGTGTTCACCGTCGGCCACCAGGCCTCTGTCAGTCAGAGCGAGTTCCCCAAAGAACCGGGCGATCCGAGCGCGGTTCAGCACTACGCCTCGGCGCCGGCCCTGACGCCGAGCACCGTCACGATCACAACGCCTGCCCAGTCGAGCGCCGCGCCAGGCGACCTGTTCATGGCTCCCTACCAGGGGCTCGGCACTCCGGGCGAGATGATCTCGCAGCAAAACGGCAACCTGGTCTGGTTCCATCCGCTGCCGCACGGCGTCACCTCGACCAACTTCCGCGCGCAGGAATACGAGGGCCAGCCGGTGCTGACGTGGTGGCAGGGGCGGATCCTGCAGGTCGGCTTCGGTCAGGGCGAAGACGTCGTCTACGACAGCTCCTACAAACAGATCGCGACGGTCCGCGGCGGCAACGGCTACCGCGCCGATCTGCACGAGATCCGCCTTACAGGCGAAGGGACCGCATGGATCGACGAGTTCGACCCGATCCATTACGACACCTCCTCGCTCGGCGGCGTGAGAAACGGCATCCTCACCGACTCGGTCGTGCAGGAGATCGACGTGAAGACCGGGCTCGTGATGTGGGAGTGGCACGCGCTCGGACACGTCCCGCTGAGCGACTCGACGATGCAGGTGCAGCGATCGACCTATCCCTGGGACTACGTGCACGTGAACTCGGTCGACTGGGAGGGTGGGGACTCCAATCAATCAGGCGACCTGCTGCTCTCCTCGCGCAACACCTGCGCGCTCTACGACGCCAACATCAAGACCGGTGCCTTCAACTGGCAGCTGGGCGGCCCGCACTCGACCTTCAAGCTCGGAGCCGGGGCGCGCACCTACTTCCAGCACGACGCCGAGTTCCAGGGAGGCGGGCTGATCTCCGCCTTCGACAACGGCGCCACACCCGTCAAGGAGAAGCAGTCGCGCGGAGTGCTGCTGAAGCCCGACTTCACCCACAGGACGGTCACGCTCGTCAAAGCGTTCACCAATCCGACCAAGACGCTGTCAGCCGCCGCCCAGGGCAACATCGAGGGCCTGCCCGGCGGCGACTGGCTGATTGGCTACGGCGACCTGCCCAACTTCACCGAGTACAGCGCGAGTGGCGCGGTGCTGCTCGACGGGACGCTCGGCAAAGGCGTGCAGAACTTCCGCACCTACCTGGCGCCGTGGAGCG
>DATASE010000097.1:0-7742 GCA_036269375.1 Solirubrobacteraceae bacterium | reverse complement strand
GGTGTTCGGCTCGCAGGACGCCCGCGAGGGCGCTACCGCGTTTGCCGAGAAGCGCCCGCCCGTGTGGCAGGGCAGGTAGCCAAGACTTCTACCTAGCCGCCCCGCACGCGGGACCGGCTGCTGTCGGCCAGCACCGCGTCACGCGTGCGCGCAGGGACGCGCGCCGCGACTAGCGGCCCAACCGCCGCTTGCGCCGCCGCTGGCGGAGGATCGCCACGAACCTGCGCCACAGCGCGGCCATCGGCTAGCGCTCCCCCGGGGTCTTTTTCGGGTACTGGGAGATCGGGATGTCGAGGTTCAGCGCGGTGCGCACGATCCGGCTCTGCTCGGTGATGTGCGCCGCCGGGTACCCCTCGCCGGGGCTCGCGCGCTCGGGGCGGCCGATGTAGCCGAAGCGGATCCCTTCGGGCATTATCTGCATCAGGCGCGGGAACATGTGGGCGCGCGCGCCCATGTTGCGCGGCTCCTCCTGCGCCCAAACGACCTCGCGCAGGTTCGGATAGCGGGCGAGCAGGTCGCGGATGTTGCGCTCGGGGAACGGGTAGAGCAGCTCGACGCGGCCGATCGCCACGTTGGTGCGGCCCTGGCGCTCGGAGTGGCCGGTGAGGTCGTAGTAGATCTTGCCGGTGCACAGCACGAGTCGGGAGACCGCCTGCTCGTCGACGCCGGGCTCGGCGAGCACCGGCTCGAAGCGCGAGCCCTCGGCCAGGTCGGCGACCGTGTTGCCGGCCTGCGGCAGGCGCAGCAGGGACTTCGGGGTCATGATCACCAGCGGGCGCTGCTTGGCGATCAGCGCCTGGCGGCGCAGCAGGTGGAAGTACTGGGCCGGCGTCGTCAGGTTGGCGACGCGGATGTTGCCCTCGGCGGCGAGCGCGAGGAAGCGCTCCAGGCGCGCGGAGGAGTGCTCGGGGCCCGAGCCCTCGTAGCCGTGCGGGAGCAGCAGCGTCAGCCGCGAGGTCTGACCCCACTTGGCAAGGCCCGAGGCGATGAACTGGTCGACGATCACCTGCGCCGAGTTGACGAAGTCGCCGAACTGCGCCTCCCACAGCACGAGCGTCTCTGGTGCCTCCTGGGAGTAGCCGTACTCGAAGCCCATGCAGGCAAGCTCGGAGAGCGGGCTGTTGTGCAGCTCCATCGGCGCGAGCGCCTCGGAGACGCTCTGGATCGGGCAGTAGGCGCGGCCGGTCTTTGCGTCGTGCAGCACCAGGTGGCGCTGGGAGAAGGTCCCGCGCTCGGTGTCCTGGCCGGTCAGGCGCACCGGGGTCCCCTCGCACAGCAGCGAGGCGAACGCGAGCGCCTCGGCGTGCGCCCAGTCGATCGCCGCCGCGCTCCCATCCTCGGACAGCGCCTCGCGGCGGCGCTCGAGCTGCTTGACGAGCTTCGGGTGCACGGTGAAGCCCTCGGGAGCGTGCAGCAGCTCGAGCCCCAGCTCGCGCACGCGCGCGGCGGGCACCGCGGTGTCGACGTCCGGAGACGGCGAGCGGTCGAGTTGATACTCGCCGGTGCCCTGCTCGACGGTCCCGTGCTCGGCGGCGGCGACGATCCGCGCCTTCAGGCGCTGGTGCAGCAGCGTCAGGTTGTCCCACACCTCCTGCCCCAGCCGCTCGACCTCGGCGGCGCTGACGACGCCGTCTGCGATCAGCTGGTCTGACCACAGCTCGTAGACGCGCTTCTTGGCCTTGATCTTCGCGTACATCTCCGGCTGCGTGTAGGCGGGCTCGTCGGACTCGTTGTGGCCGAAGCGGCGATAGCCGATCAGGTCGATCAGCACGTCGTGGCCGAACTCCTGGCGGAAGGCGAACGCCAGCCGCACGGCGCTCATGCACGCCGGGACGTCGTCGGCGTTGACGTGGATGATCGGCACGTCAAAGCCCTTGGCGAGGTCCGAGGCCCAGCGCGTCGAGCGGGCGTCGTCGGGGTCGGTGGTGAAGCCGATCTGGTTGTTCATGATCAGGTGCACGGTGCCGCCGACCTGGTAGCCGTCGAGCGCCTGCAGGTTGAGCGTCTCGGCGACGACCCCCTGGGCCGGGAAGGAGGCGTCGCCGTGGATCACGACCGGCACCGCGGCGTTGGTGTCCTGGTGCGCGCGCGGGCCGGTGCGAACCGTCTGCGCGGCGCGGGTGGCTCCCTCGACCACCGGGGAGACGTACTCGAGGTGGCTGGGGTTCGACTCCAGGTTGACGCGGATCGTGCCGCCGCCGGGGAGCTCGTAGGAGCCCTGGGTGCCGTGGTGGTACTTGACGTCGCCGGTCCCCCCCTGGGGGATGGTGGTGACCGCCTCGAGCGTCGAGGCGCCCTCGAACTCGGCGAAGATCGTGTCGTAGGAGCGGCCGAGGTTGTGGGCAAGGACGTTCAGCCGCCCGCGGTGGGCCATCCCGACGACCACCTCCTGGCCGCCGCGGCCGGCCGTCAGCTGGATCAGCTCGTCGAGCATCGGCACGGTCATGTCAAGGCCCTCGATCGAGAACTGGTGCTGGCCGAGGTAGGCCTTGTGCATGAAGCGCTCGAGCGCGTCGACCTCGATCAGCCGCTTGAGCAGGGCCTTGCGCAGATCGACCTCCAGCGGCTCACGGAACGCTCCCGACTCGATCTGCTCGCGCAGCCACACGCGCTGGCGGTGCGAGGAGATGTGCTCGATCTCATAGGCGATCGTGCCGCAGTAGGTCTGGCGCAGGTGCGGCAGCGCCTCGGCCAGCGTCTCGCCGGGGACGTACATACGCAGTATGTGCGCCGGGATCTGCGCCATCAGCTGCGGTGTCAGCCCCTGCTCCTCGGGGTCGAGCTGTGGCTCGCCCTCGGGCTCTGAGCCGAGCGGATCCAGGCGCGCTGCCAGGTGGCCGTGGCTTCGGAAGCGGTGCACCAGAGTGCTCGCCGCCTGCACGGCCTGCAGCATCTCCTCGCTGGCCGGCGCCACACCCACGGTCGGCGCCGCGGCGGGCTCGGCCAGCGCTCCGGCGCTTATGCCCGCCGGCAGCGGCTCGGGCGGCGCAGGGGACGGGCCGAGCTCCACGC
The DNA here is from genome assembly GCA_036269375.1 of Solirubrobacteraceae bacterium. Classification (GTDB taxonomy): domain Bacteria; phylum Actinomycetota; class Thermoleophilia; order Solirubrobacterales; family Solirubrobacteraceae; genus Palsa-744. Next base: position 4,730 of record DATASE010000097.1, on the reverse strand, counting down.
CCAGCGAGGTAAAGACCGTCTCGTAGAAGGACTCCTCGCCCTGCAGTCGCTGCTCGATCAGCGCCAGGAAGCGGCCCGACTCCGCACCCTGGATGACCCGGTGGTCGTAGGTCGAGGTCATCGTCATCACCTTCTCGGCGCCGATCCGCTCGCCGAGACGACCTAGGCCGACGGGGTAAGCGATCGATCCGGTGGCGAGGATCGTGCCCTGACCGCTCATCAGGCGCGGCACCGAGGCGATCGTGCCGATCCCGCCCGGGTTGGTGAGAGTGACGTTGGCGCCGGTCAGGTCCTCAGCGCTGAGCGTGTTCGTGCGCGCCTTCTCCACCAGCGCGTCGTAGGCGGCCAGGAAGTCGGCGAACGGCAGCGAGTCGGCGCCGCGGATCACCGGGACCATCAGCGTGCGGCTGCCGTCCTTCTTCTGCACGTCGACGGCCAGCCCGAGGTTGACCTGGCCGTCGCTTACGCGGTGGGGCTTGCCGTCGATCTCGGCGAAGTGCTCCGCCATCACCGGCATCTCGGCGGCGGCTCGCGCGATCGCATAGGCGATCAGGTGGGTGAAGGAGACCCGTAGCCCGGCGGCCTTCAGCTCGCGCCGGCGCGCCTCGAGCGTGGTGACCGTCAGGGTGCGAAAGCTCGTCGCGGTCGGGATCTGCAGCGACTGGTCCATGTAGCGCGCCAGCGCAGCCGCGCCGCCACGCAGCAGCGTGCGCTCGCCCGCGGGGGCGGCCGGGGACTCTGATACCGCCGCGCCCGCGCCGTTGGCAGGCGGCGCCCCGTTGCCGGCGTGCGCGCCGTTGCCGCCCTCGCCCAGCACGTCGGCCTTGAGGATGCGCCCGCCCGGGCCGCTGCCGCGCACGCGGCCCAGATCGACGCCCTCCGCGGCTGCCACGCGGGCCGCGACGGGAGAGACGCGAGCGCCGTCGGGCACGGTCGACGGCGCGCCAGCCAGCTGCGGTGCGGCGGAGGCAGACTCGGCTTGACCAGCCGCGACGGCGGCTGACGGCTGCGACGCGGACGACACGGACGACGCGGACGGCGCGGACCCGCCGTCGGGTGCGCTCGCCGACGGCACCGCCGCGGCCCCGTTCTCGCCGGGGCTGAGCCGAGCGATCACCTGGCCGACGCCGACGGTGTCGCCCTCCTCGGCGAGTAGCTCGACGACCGTTCCGCTCGCCGGAGAAGGGAGCTCGACGTCGACCTTGTCGGTCGAGATCTCGACGATCGTGTCGTCGACCTTGATGAAGTCTCCGACCTTGACACGCCATTCGAGGATCGTTCCCTCGGTGACCGACTCGCCCGCCGCCGGGGTCACGACGTCGATGGTCTCACTGGTCGTCGTGCCGGCAGGCATACCCAACGGCTCACTCTAGCGCGCGTGCAGGAACTCGTAGCTGCCAAAGAACGGCCCGATGCCGCCGAGAACCGCGACCGCGACAGCCAAGCGCAGCGGCACGACCCGCATGCGCGCCGCGGCGATGCACGCAAGCGACATACCGATCCACAGCAGGCCGTGGGTCATCCCCAACACAAACGTCTCGGGCTGCGGATTGGCAAACGCAAACGCGCACAGCAGCAGAGAGAGATACACACACGAGTGAAACAGGGAGGTCCACTTCAACGCCACGAACGCGCGCGGGTGGGTCCGCGGCGGCGGCGCACTCACTCCGTAAGCCACAGAGCCATCCGGCGCAGCGGCTCCTCGGCCTCGGCCGGCCAGCGCTCGACGGCGGCCGGCCACCAGGCGTAGTCGTCGTGCTCGTGGTCGGGGGTCACCTCGGCGCCCTCGGGCAGCCACGCCTGGCCGACGAACATCACCAGGCGATGGGGCAGGCGCACGAGCGCCTCGCCGCGCACCCGCTCTGGGGTGACCGCCCACTCCTCGCGCAGCTCGCGCACCAAGGTGTCGGCCGGGTTCTCGCCGAGGTCGACGGCGCCGCCGGCGCCGAGCGCCCAGCGGCCCGCCCACGAGGACAGCCACGCCGCGCGTTTGCCGGCCAGCCAGCGACCGTCGGCCGACCGGGTGACGCACAGCGCGGCCATGCTGCCGCTGGCGTCGCCGGCGACCAGGCGCAGCGCCCAGCGCAGCGGCTGCAGCTCGAGCTCGATGCCCTCGGCGCCCTCCTTGTAGGAGACGAGCCTGCCCGCCAGGCCGTCGTGGCTGGGCGAGCCACGCTCGATGAGCGCCGCGATCGCACGATCGGCGGCGCGGACGTGCTCAGCCGGCGGCTCGAAGTGCTCGGCGAGCCATTTTGCGCGTACGCGTTCGAGCTCCCACGGGCCGCGGGCGAGGATCTCGGGGGCTTCGCCCACCAGCGATTGTTGCGTGGCTGCCATCTCCTACAGGCTAGCCCCGCGCGCGGGAGGCCGAGGCGACGGTCGCCACGCGACGGTCGCCGTCTCCCCGCGCGGGCGCCACGCCGTGCGAGACAGCCCTGCCGCCGCCATACACTCCGCCGGTGAGCGCGCGGCGACGCAAGCACTGGGGGTGGGGCTACGAGGACGAGCAGCTGTCGATCGAGCAGGTGCGCGCGGCGGCGAGCGGGCTGGCAGCGCACCTCGGCCTTCCCGTGCAGGAGGTCGAGCAGCCGGTGGCGCTCGAGCAGGCGCAGCTGCCGGCACCGCGGCTGACGCCGCCGCGGCAGCTGGCCGAGATCTGCCAAGCCGACGCCCATGCGCGCGCCTCGCACGCGCTCGGCAAGTCCTACTGCGACGTCGTGCGCGGGCTGCGCGGGCAGTTCGAGCACGCGCCGGACTTCGTCGCCCTCGCGCGCGACGAGGACGACGTGGAGCGGGTGCTCGAGTGGTGCTCGGCCGAGCGCGTGGCGGTCGTCCCCTACGGCGGCGGCACGAGTGTGGTCGGCGGCGTCGAATGCCGCGTCGACGAGGGCTACGACGGCGCGGTCTCGCTCGACCTTTCGGCGCTCGACCGCGTGCTCGAGGTCGATCGGGTCTCGCGCGCGGCGCGGATCCAAGGAGGGGCCAGCGGGCCGGCGCTCGAGGCACAGCTCAGCGAGCACGGGCTGACGCTGCGCCACTTCCCGCAGTCCTTCGAGCTCTCGACGCTCGGCGGCTGGATCGCCACGCGCGCGGCCGGGCACTTCGCGACCGTCTGGACGCACGTCGAGGACCTGGTCGAGTCGGTGCGGGCGATTACCCCCTCGGGGGCCTGGGAGTCGCGGCGGCTGCCGGGGTCGGGCGCCGGGCCCTCGCCCGACCGGATGCTGGTCGGCTCGGAGGGGACGCTCGGGGTAATCACCGAGACCTGGGTGCGGGTGCAGCCGCGGCCCGAGCACCGCGCCTCCGCTGGCGTGCGCTTCCAGACCTTCGCCGCCGGCGCCGACTGCGTGCGCGCGCTCTCGCAGGCTGGGCTTTACCCGAGCAACTGCCGACTGATCGACGCCGAGGAGGCGCGGCTGACGTTCGCCGGGGACGGCTCGGCCGCGCTGCTCGTGCTCGGCTTCGAGTCCTACGACCACGAGGTCGGCGCGTTGCTCGAACGGGCGCTTGCGATCTGCGCGCAGCACGGCGGCGAGGCCGGCGAGCGGCGGGTGAGCGGTCCCGACCGAGCCGCGCCGGCGCGGACGGGCGAGGGGTCCGGAGCGAGCGGCGGCGGCGGTGTTGGCGCCTGGCGCGAAGCGTTTCTGCGCGCGCCCTACCTGCGCGACACGCTGGTGGCGATCGGGGTGCTCTCGGAGACCTTCGAGACCGCGATCACGTGGGAGCGGTGGCCGGGCCTGCACGAGCGCGTGCTGGCGGCCGCGCACGCCGCGACCGACGGTGCCGCCGGGGGGGCGCGGGTGACGTGCCGCTTCACCCACGTCTACCCCGACGGTCCCGCGCCCTACTTCACCGTGCTCGCGCCGGCCCGGCGCGGCGAAGAGGTGGAGCAGTGGGGCGCGATCAAGCAGAGCGTCTCCGAAGCGCTGATCGAAGCCGGGGCGACGATCACCCACCACCACGCGGTCGGGCGCGATCACCGCCCCTGGTATGACCGCCAGCGGCCCGACGCGTTCGCAGCGGCGCTGCGCGGGGCCAAGGCCGCAGTCGACCCCGCCGGCGTGATGAACCCCGGCGTTCTGCTCGACCCATGAGGATCGCCGTGCTCGGACCCGGCGGCGTCGGCGGTCTGGTGGCGGGCGCGCTCCAGCGCGCCCACGAGCAGCCGGTTCGCGACGGCAAGGGAACGTGGATGAGCGCACCTGCCGGTGCGCCGGTCTCGCTCGTGGCGCAAGCGAGCACGGTGGCGGTCGTGCAGGCGCGCGGGCTGCGCGTCAGCAGCGTCCTGCTTGGCGACTTCACGGTGCACCCGCCGATCGCGGCGGAGCTTTCAGAGGACGTCGACTGCCTTATCGTCGCGACCAAGGCAGCCGGACTCGCGGCCGCGCTGGAGCGCGTGCACGGCCACCCGGCACTGGTGCTTCCTCTCCTGAACGGGCTCGACCACCTCGCGCTGCTGCGCGAGCGCTTCGACCCCGCGAGCGTGGTTGCCGGGACGATCCGCGTCGAGGCCGACCGGCCCGAGCCGGGGGTCGTCGTGCACACGAGCCGCTTCCTGCGCGTCGACATGGCCTCGCGCCACCGCGAGATGGACGAGCCGATGCGCAGGCTGGCGAGCGTCCTCTCGGCCGCCGGGGTGCCGGCGCGCGCGTACGAGCCGCCGAGCGGCGAGCTGCCCGCCGACGGCGGCGAAGCTCAGGTGATGTGGTCAAAGCTCGTGCGGCTGAACG
>DATASE010000096.1:0-42083 GCA_036269375.1 Solirubrobacteraceae bacterium | reverse complement strand
CAGGGCGCGATCCTCGCGATCGAGGAGGCGGGGGTGCGCTTTCGCTCCTACGTCGACGGGCGCGAGCGTCACATGTCCCCCGAGGACTCGATGGCGGTGCAGGCGTCGCTTCGCTCCGACGTCGCGCTCGTGTTCGACGAGTGCACTCCCTTTCACGTCGACCGTGCCTACACCGAGCGCTCCACCGAGCGCACGCACCGCTGGCTGGCGCGCTGCCTTGACTGGCACGGCGAGCACGGTCCCGCGGGGCAGCTCGTGTACGGGATCGTGCAGGGTGGCGTCTACGAGGACATGCGACGCGCCTCGGCACGCGTGGTGGCGGCGAGCGACTGTGACGGCGTGGCCATCGGCGGCTCGCTCGGCGCCGAGAAGGAGCAGATGTACGAGGTGGTCGGCTGGGCGACCGCCGAGCTCGGCGGCGAGCACGAGGCAAAGCCGCGCCATCTGCTCGGGATCGGCGAGGTCGAGGATCTGATCAGGGGCGTGCAGCTGGGCATCGACACGTTCGACTGCGCGATGCCCACGCGCTTGGGCCGCCACGGCACCGCGCTCGTGCCCGAGCCCGACAAACGCTGGCGGGTCGATCTGACCAAAAGCGAGTGGCGCACCAGCGAACGCCCATTGATGGAGGACTGCGCGTGCCACGCCTGCTCGCGCGGGCTCTCACGTGCGTATCTGTCCTACCTGGCGCGCGCCGGCGAGTTGACCGGGATGCGGCTGCTGACCGAGCACAACCTGGCGTTCCTGGCGCGGCTGATGGCCGATCTGCGACAAGCAATCGTAGACAGACGATTGTCCTCTTGTGCTGCTGACGTTCTCAGCGGCGGGTGACGGTCGCCCCGGACGCGCTCGCGAAGCGGCTCCTCCGTTGCTCGAGCTATTTGCTGTTTTCTTCCACCAGCTGCTTGAGCGCTTCGGCCGATTCCTGCACGTCGGTGTAGATGACCTGACGGTATTCGCGCTTGGTCGGGCCGGGGGAGCTGATCGCCACGATCAGCGCGATCACGCCGATCAGCGCGAGCAGCGCGACGATCGCCGCGGTCAGTCGTCGCGCGCCGGTGCGGCGCCGCGGAGGGTGCGTCGAGGCGGGGGAGGCCACCGGGCGGCGTGCCGGCCCCTGCCGCGGCTGGCGCGGGACGACGGCGGCCTGCTGGCGGGTGCCGGGCTGGCGCGACCCGCGCAGCGCCCTGGTCGCCTCCGCGTCGGTCGCCCCGGCGGCCCCGGCGGCGAGCACGCTGGTCGCCGCGGTCGCGCCCGCGCCGCGGCCTTGGGTCGCGCCGGGGGCGCGCGGCTCGATGCCGTGGGCGCCGTCGTCGATCGCCCGTCCCATCTCGCGCGCGCTGCCGTAGCGTTCGCGCGGGTCCAGCGCCAGCGCGATCGCCACCGCCTCGGCCAGCTCCGGCGTGCACGCCGCCACCATCGTGTCCAGCAGCGCCGGCTCCTGCCGTTGCTGCTTTAGCGCCAGCTCGGTCAGCGACGCGGCTTCGTAGGGCAGACGGCCGGAGATCAGCTGGTAGGCGACGACGCCAAGCGAGTACAGGTCGGCGCGCGGGCCGGCCTCCTCGCCGCGCGCCTGCTCGGGCGCGAGGTAGGCGGCGGTGCCGAGGACCGATCCGATCTGGGTGATCGAGGACTGCTCGGTTGCCTTGGCGATCCCGAAGTCGGCGAGCTTTACCTCACCCTCGCGCGAGCGCAGCAGGTTGCCCGGCTTGACGTCGCGGTGCACCACGCCGTGGCGGTGGGCGTAGTGCAGTCCCTCGCAGCTCTGTTCGACGATAGCGACCGCCTCGTCGATCTCCATCCAGCCGTCGTCGCGCAGGATCTCGGCGCACGAGGAGCCCTCGATGTGCTCCATCACGATGAAGTACTGGCCGCTGCGCGCGTCCTGGCCGGAGTCGAACACCTGGACGATGTTCGGATGGATCAGGCGCGCGGCGGCCTGCGCCTCGCGCTGGAAGCGCGAAACGAACGTCGGGTCCTCGGCCAGGTGCTCGGCGAGCAGCTTGACCGCCACGCGCCGCTCCAGGCGCCGGTCAAAGGCGAGGTGGACCATCGACATGCCGCCCACGCCGAGCCGCTCGTGCAGCTCGTAGCGCTCGGCGATCACCTGCTGGCGCCGTTCGGGCTGCCCGTGCTCGTCGGTGTGCGCGCTCATCTGCCGCTTTCCGGGCTCGCGCCGCCGCTGCCGTTTCCTTCGACTTTCCCTTCGCCTTCGCTTTTGCCTTTCCCTTCGCCTTTTTCTTTCCCTTCGCCTTTGCCGAGGTGTTCGCTTTCTTCTTCTTGCACCGGCGTGCCGCCGCTGTTGCCCGATCCGGGAGACGGGGTGGTGCTCGTCGGCGTTCTCGGCGCCGTCGTGGTGGCGGTCGTGGTCGTGGGGTTGGTGGTCGTGCCGGTCGTGGTGCTTGGCGTGCTAGTTGTCTGCTGGGTGCCGGTGGTGGCGGTCGGCGAGGGTTCTGCGCACATCTGCAGGGCGACCTTGCGCAGGTTGTCGATCCCCTGGCGCAGCTTCGCGCGCAGGGCGGCGTCGACCGAGGCCGGCAGCGTCAGGAAGTCCTTCTGCGTCTTGCCGAGAGCCGATTCGGTCGCCAGGCAGTTGCCGTTGCCGCTCTGAGCCGCCTGGGCGACGGCTTCGAAGTCGCTCTGCAGCGGTCCGGCATCGGCGGCGGGGATCAGCCCCGCGCCCGAGCCGCCGCAGGCGACCAGGCCGGCCGCAAGTGCGGCAGCGAGCGCGAGCGCGAGAAGGCCGGCCACTAGCGACCGTAGAAGCGCCCGTCGCTTGACCTTCGCGGCGGCTCGCAGGGTGATCGACTCGTGATGCATGAGGGGGTTCATTGACCGTACTCCAAGCGCTCGGCGAGCGAGTTTGGCAGTCGCGCCGCCTTGATCGCGGCAGCGGCGCCGGACACGTCGTATGCGGTTCGATGGTAGGAGGCGCGGTGGTCGTCGAGGTCGAGCAGTAGCCAGGCGGCGCGCGGATCGCCGTCGCGCGGCTGGCCGACGCTGCCGGGGTTCAGCAGCCATTCGCCGCTGGCGAAGTCGAGCTCGACCCCGTCGCGGCGCGGCTCGCCGGTGGTCGGCTCGCCGTCACGGCGCACGAACGCAGAGGCGACGTGCGAGTGGCCGATCAGGCTGACGCGGTCCGCTTGGGCGTCCAGGCACAGCTCGGCCTGCAGCGCCGACATCACGTACTCCCAGACCGGGTCGCGCGGACTGGCGTGGTAGAGCCCGAGCCTGTCCTCGCGACCGGTCGGCGAGAGGGCGGCGAGGTAGACGAGGTTGGCCGGGTCGATCACCTCGCGCGTCCACTGCACCGCGATGGCCGCGCCGCGAGTGAAGTCCTCGAGCGCCAGGTCGCCGGTGACCGCCATGTCGTGGTTGCCGGCCAGGCAGACCGCGACGTGACGGCGCGCGAGCTGCACACAGGCGTTGGGGTCGGCGCCGTAGCCGACGAGATCGCCCAGGCACCAGAGCTCCTGCGCATCGCTTGTCGCGACCGCCTCGAGCACCGCTTCGAAGGCCTGCACGTTTGCGTGCACGTCGGAGATCACCGCGACCTTCACCTCACCACCACCTCCTTGCGACCGCACCGTGACCGGTACGGTCTTCGGCCCGCTTGCATGGGCCTCACTCCGGCGCGAGCGCTCCCGCGGGGCGGGCGCAGGACGCGCGACCCGCCAGCTACTGGTCCGCCTCCTCGCCCTCGGCGCCACCGTACTCGGGCAGGTTCTTGATGCCCTCGCGGGTGCGCCACTTCGAGTAGTTGTCCTCCATCGCGTCGATCAGCTCGCGCATGAAGCGCGGCGAGAGGTTGACCCGCGAGACGACGACACCGGGAACCTCTTCGGCCTCGACCTCGTGGTCGACACGCGCGAAGGTGACCGTGAACTCGTAGTCGGAGTGGCTGACGTTGGCGAAGTTCGCGTACACCCCCCCCATGATCTCGGGGGAGAGATGGATGTTTATGTGGCGCTCGGCGCCTGAGTTCTCATCGTTCACGCGATGGAGTATCGCAAGGCGAGCGGGGGACGTCGCATCCGGCGCCGAGCCAGGCGCGGGCCGGCGGCGCCCAGTGGGCCCCGGGCGTGCCGGGAACTACCGGGCGCACGCCGGCGGAGCGGGCACGCGGGGCAATCAGCACGCACGGCCATAAGATCCGCGCGTGAGCGAGGGCACGAGCGAGCGCGGGCTGCGCGAGGTGGTCGAGGCGGCAGCTGCGGAGCTGACCGGGGCGAGTGGCGGCGGCGCACGGCCACGCGCGGAGATCGGGCTCGAGCGGCCGCCCAAGCCTGGGTTCGGCGACTATTCGACAAATGCCGCGCTGCTGCTGGCGCCCGCGCTCGGCGAGCCGCCGCGCGAGCTTGCACAGCGGCTCGGCGGGCTGCTCGCCGAGCGGCTGGGTGGGGGGCTCGAGCGCTTCGAGGTCGCCGGGCCCGGCTTTCTCAACCTGTTCCTCGGCGATGGCTGGCATCTGCGCGCGCTCGCCGGCGTGCTCGGAGCGGGCGAGGCGTTCGGGCGGGGTGGCGAGGGCGCGCCGGAGCGCATCCTGGTCGAGTTCGTCTCGGCCAACCCGACCGGACCGATGCACGTAGGGCACGCGCGCAACGCCGCCTACGGCGACTCGTTGGCGCGTGTGCTCGCCTTCCACGGGCACCGCGTCGAGCGCGAGTTCTACGTCAACGACGCAGGCTCGCAGGTGCTCAAGTTGGGGGAGACGATTCGTGCGCTGGCGCGCGGCGAGGAGGTCCCGGAGGGGGGGTATCGCGGCGAGTACGTGCCTGCGCTGGTCGCCGAGGTGCAGCAGCGGCTCGGCGTCGGAAGCGTCGCCGAGCTCGAGCCCGCGGCGCTTGGGGCGGGGGCGGTCGCAGCGATGATCGCCCACGTGCAGTCCTCGCTGCACGCCTTTCGCGTGCAGAGCTTCGATCATTGGGCCTACGAGACGACGCTGCACGAGCCGCGCGAGGATCTGGTGGGGGAGGACGGCGGGCCAGCGAGCGCGGTCGAGCACTCGCTGGCGCTGCTCGAGCGCAGCGGACACACCTATCGCAGCGACGGGGCGCTGTGGCTGCGCAGCACCGACTTCGGCGACGACAAGGACCGTGTGCTCGTGCGCTCCAGCGGCGAGCACACCTACTTCGCCTCGGACGTCGCCTACCACCAGGACAAGCGCGAGCGCGGCTTTCAGCGCCAGATCGACGTCTGGGGGGCCGACCACCACGGCTACATCGCGCGGATGAAGGCCGCCTACCAGGCGCTCGGCGGCGATCCCGCCCACCTGGAGATGTTGATCATGCAGCTCGTTCACCTGGTGCGCCGCGGCGAGCGTGCGCAGATGTCAAAGCGTGCGGGCGAGTTCGTCACGCTCGACGACCTGCTCGCGGAGATCGGGGTCGACGCAGCGCGCTGGTTTCTGCTCTCGCGCTCGCACGACACGACGATCGACCTCGATCTGGACCTGGCGCGCGAGCAGTCGGCCGAGAATCCCGTCTACTACGTGCAGTACGCGCACGCAAGGATCGCCTCGGTGCTGCAGCGCGCCGGCGCCGAGCGGGTCGAGCGGGCGCTGGCACAGATCGCGGACGCGGGCGAGGAGCCGACGGCCGGTGCGGGCGGGGAGGCCGAGGAGGCGCAGCGAGGTCTCGGCGCAAGCGACGCACTGCAGGCGCTCATCGCGGCGGCGGCGCTCGATCCGGCCGAGCGGGCGCTCGTCAAGCAGCTGCTCGCCTTCCCGGGGGAGGTGGCGGCCGCGGCCGAGCGGCGCGCGCCGCACCGGATCGCTGCCTATGCGCTGCTGCTCGCGCAGACGTTCACGGCCTTCTACCGCGACTGCCGCGTGCTCGAAGCCGAGCCGGCCGAGCTGGAAGACAGGCGGCTGGGGCTCTGCGTCGCGGCGCAGCTGACGATTGCCGCCGCGCTCGAGCTGCTCGGGGTCAGCGCGCCGGAGCGGATGTAGCCGACCAAGCCGTGGTTGCCCTGCAAATAGATGGCTGTTACCCTACATAGGGCATGTACAAGACGTCCGTCTATCTGACCCCGGAAGAGGTTGAATCTCTGCGTACGGCATCCGAGCGGACTGGGCGCTCTCGTGCCGAGCTGATTCGCGAGGGGGTCCGGCTGGTGACGGCGGGTGCCGACGCACCAGCGCGCACCTTCCACAGCCTGGGTCAGGGTCACGGAGGCGGTCAGCCCTACCGCCGCTGGGACGCGGACGAGTTGTATCGCGATCGGACTGCGCGCGGTCGGTGACTGCGCTGATCGTCGACGCGGGTGCGCTCTACGCGCAGGCCGACACCGACGAGCCCGAGCAGAGCGCCGTTGCCGCAATATTGAGTGCCGAGCGCGGCACACTCGTGACCTCCCAGATAGTTGTCGCGGAGGCTGACCATCTGATCTTGCGCCGACTCGGCATCGACGTCGAGCTCGCTTTCCTCGACGATCTGGCGTCCGGTACGTTCATGGTCGACTCGCTGACGGTGTCTGAGCTTGGGATTGCGCGGGACGTCGTGGCGCGCTATCGCGATCTGGAGCTGGGGCTCGCGGACGCCTCGCTTGTGGTATTGGCCAACCGCTGGGGTACGCGACGGATCCTGACTCTTGACCAACGTGCGTTTCGCGCAGTCACTCCGCTACAGGGGGGTGCGTTCGAAGTGCTGCCGGCCGACTCGATCTAGTCGAAGCGGTCCAGGTCGGCCTGCAGCCGCGCGGCGTCGTTTGCGCTCAGCTGCTGCGGGGGGCCGTTGCGCTCGCGCTGCTCGCGCGCGCGCCGGCGCCAGCCCGGCAGCAGCAACGCCAGCAGCCCGACCAGCGCGAGCACCACCACGGCGGGCACCAGGTAGGCGGCCAGGTCGAAGCCTTTGGCGGCCGGCAGCGCGAGCACCGCGGCGCCGTATTCGGCCACCAGCGCTTGCTTGATCTGCGCTTCGCTCTCGCCGGCGGCAATCAGCCGGCGGATCAGCACTCGCTCGCGGGAGGCCTGGGCCGATTCGGCCACGTTCAGCGGGATCTTGCAGGTGACGCACATCACCTGGCGTTCGATCGTCGGCAGGCTCGCGCGGGCGGTCGGCTCGGCGGCCGCGGCGACTGGCACGGCGGTCGCAACCGCGGGCGAGACGGTGGCCACCACCGGCGCGGCGGTCGCCACCACCGGCGAGGCGGTCGCCACCACCGGCACGCCGGCCGCGCACAGCGTCGCCGCGAGCAGCCTTGCTAGCCATCGCGCGCACTGGGCACGGTCGCACCGGGCACGGCGTTTCGCGCGCGGCTCGCGTGCGCTCACGAGCGTTCGGCCAGGGCGGCCGCCCGTTGCAGGAACGCTTCGCTTGCCTCACCGCGCACGATCGCCACCACCCGTCCTTCACGGTCGAGCACGAAGCTCTCCGGCAGCGCGTCGGTGCCGAAGGCGTGCGCAAATTCGCCGCTCTCGTCGCGCAGGCTCGGGTAGCTGAGGCGGTACTGGGCGACGAACGCGAGCGAGTCGGCGGCGGCGTCCTTGTAGGCGATGCCGAGGACCGTGGCGTCGTGGCGCGCGAGGCGGCGCTGCAGGCGCTCCAGGCGCGGAGCCTCTTTGCGGCACGGTTCGCACCAGGAGGCCCAGAAGTTCAGCACCACGACCTGGCCTTTATACGAGGAGAGGGAGCGCCTTGCAGGCGCTCCCAGCGTTGGTAGTGCGGTCCTCGTTTCGGGCGCAAGCGGATGCAGCCCGGCGGCCAGCGCGTCGTCGAGGGTGCGGCTCGGCGAGCGGGTGGCAAGGCCATAGGCGAGCAGGCCGACCAGCGCCGCTCCAACCAGGCCGACGGCGATCGCTACGTAGGGGCGGCGCTTGGTCATCGAGGGCTAGCGTAATGCGCCCGGCCCGGCGGCGTAATATCTGGTCACACGCGGTGGTAGCTCAGTTGGTAGAGCGCAAGCTTCCCAAGCTTGAGGTCGCGGGTTCGAGGCCCGTCCGCCGCTTGGCTTGAGAAAGCCTGTTTTGCCTTGTTCAAGCCGGTTCGTCGGTGCGAACTGGAGTGGACGCGGTTTGACGAACAGGGGGCAGATCACCTTCGACCGACGATCGCGATCGACATAGCTTTCCGTGCCCGCCGCCGAGCGAAATCGAGGCTAGAGTCCGCGTAGTAGCTCGCTAGCCGGAATCTCAAGGCCGCGTGCGAGCTTTACAACCGTCGATGTGCGGAGGTCTCGCACTCCGCGCTCGGCTCTGCCGACCTCCACAACGTGCATGTCGCAGCGCCCGGCAAGAGCCTCTTGGGTCATTTTCAAACGGCGTCGATTGTCGCGGATGTTGTTGCCGACGATGGCCTTTGGCTCCACGAGAAGATCATGCTAGATACAGCCAATAGCGTCCAGAACCAATAACGTCCTGTTTCTAGTCTACGCTTTCTCCATCCAATCCAATAGTTGGTCCCGGCGACAGCGCTAACTGCCGCCGGGACCCTGAGCACAGGAGGTATAGCTCCCATTGCCCGTACAAGAGCCTAATCCAATGGTGGAGGCCGACAACCGCCACGACTGGGGAGTCATGCACCGGCTCCTCGACCCGGACGACCAGAGGCCGTGGTCGGTTGAGGAGCTTGTCCGCGACCGTACCGACTCCGGTACGACTCGCGAACACACGCTGAACGCGATCACAAGACTGGTCGGCGTCGGATTGATCCACCGCACGTTGGACGACCTCATCTTCCCACTCGGGCCGCGCTCCATTACGCCAGATCGTGGCGTGAGCGTCATGTTCAAGGTCCTAAGCAGGCGGCGGTTGGGTCTCTTGCGCGGTGCCTTCGCGGTCGAGGAGGGCGTCGCCATCGGGGTCGTCGCGAAAACTCCCGTCGTACCGATCATCGGTGTCTGCATCATCCTCACAGCGATACGGCTCCGGTTGGAAGCCAGGTTCCCGTAGGAGCGGGCGGAGTGTCACGCCGCAGGGTTGGGCGTGGCACTCCGCTCCCTCAAAGGTGGGATGCCGCTATGACTGGCCGGTCACATGCTCACGCGGAGTTCGCGCGAGTTATAAAGACTTATAACAATATCGGTTATAAGCTGCTATAAGTCGATAGAACGATGGACCCGATCGGGAATCCTTACACACCGAACGCAGGCTCTCGGCCGCATGAGCTTGCCGGTCGCGCTGGTGAGCTGGAGCAGTTCCGAGTCCTCGTGGGTCGTCTCAAGCGAGGCGCTACTGAGCAGAGCATGATCATCCGTGGCTTGCGCGGCGTGGGTAAGACGGTCCTACTCAATGCCTTCGAGGATCGGGCTGAGTCTGAGGGCTTCTTGACCTACTACCACGAGCTTACCCCTGACAGCAGCTTGATCGGCGAGATCGCGCGCGATGTTGAGAGTGCTCTGGCGCGCCTGAAGCTCAGCGCGCGCGCCTCCAAGACGGTGCGTGGAGCGCTGGAGCATCTCGGCACGATCAAGTTGACCGGCCCGGATGGCTTTGGTTTGGAGGTAGATCTGAGAAAGGCCGACGAGGGGACGATCGCCGGTGATCTCTCCGAGCTCTTCCTGCAGCTCGGAGGGGCTGCCGCCAGCAAGAGTTCGGGGGTCGTCTTCCTTCTAGACGAGGTTCAGTTCGCCGGCGAGATCGAATTTCGGTCGTTGATCAGCGCGTTGCACCGTTCGACGCAGAAGAACCTGCCGATCACCGTCGCTGCCGCCGGTCTACCTCAGATTCCGCGGTTGACCGGCGAGGCACGCTCATACGCCGAGCGTCTGTTCACGTTCCCGGCGATCGCCAGCCTTTCAGAGGGAGATGCGCGAGTGGCCTTCGTCGAGCCGGCTCGCCATCAGCAGGTCGATTACGAGGAGGGTGCCGTGGCGCTCGCCCTCGCTTGGACACGTGGCTATCCCTTTTACATTCAGCAACTGGGCAAGCATGCTTGGAATTTCGCCAAAGCCGCGCCGATCACAACGCAGGATGTGGAGGCGGCGATCCCGGTCGCGCAGAAGGCCCTCGACACGAGCATCTATGAGGTTCGTATTCAGCGTGCCACCCGGGAGGAGCGCCGCTACATGCGAGCGATGGCCGAGCTCGGCGGAGGGCCTTATCGGTCGGGACAGGTCGCGGCGAAGCTGGGGCGCAAGACCACGGAGGTTTCGATGACCCGTCAACATCTGATCGACAAGGGACTGACTTACGCCACCGAGGACTACGGTCACGTCGACTTCACGGTGCCCCGCTTCGACGAGTTCATGCGCCGACACATGCCCTACCGAAAGCCCAGCTCAAGCCAACATAACCGTAGGTCTTGATCGCGGCTCGCGTATTCACGGCACCCCAAAGCTCGCAAGATTTGCGGTCCCCGTGCGGCCACGGCCACAGAGCTCTCTCCGCAGCGCCCGGTTTACGGGGCCAAACGCCCTATCTACGGCAAGCTTCCCAAGCTTGAGGTCGCGGGTTCGACGCCCGTCCGCCGCTTGAGTCAACGATTCGTAGCGTTGGCCCCTTCATTCCGGATTTCCCGGTCGTGCTCGACGCGAGACATGCTCGATCGAGGTTGACAAGCCCGTACGATGTCCGTACGATATTTTTGTATGCGTACCCAACGTTTGGAGCTTCGTCTGACCGACGATGAGCGCGAGCTCGACGGTGCGGCGGCGAGCGCGGTCGGTGAGACGTTGAGCGACTTCTTCCGGCGAGCGGCGAGTGCCCGCGCACAGGAGATCCTTGTGGACCGACAGCAGATAATGCTCAGCGACGAAGAGGCGGCACGGTTCCTTGATGCGTTGGATGCGGTCGATGAGGACACCGTGACGCGGTTGCGAGACCTTCACCGGCGGGCGTGAGCATCCAGTTTGGCGGTACTGAGCGCTATGACCCCGTTCGGCACGACACCGCTGATTTCAGTTGTGGCAATGAACTGCTCGATCGCTGGCTGATCCGCTACGCCGGGCAGAGCGAGCGTCGGGATGCGGCACGCAGTTTCGTTGCGACGACCGACGGTCATACCGTCTGCGGCTACTACACCCTTATCGCTGGTCAGCTCGAGCACGGTGAAGCGACGCAGCAGGCTCGTAAGGGTTTGTCGCCTCACTTTCCTGTCCCAGTTGCGATCCTTGCTCGCCTGGCCGTCGATTCGGTCCGTCAAGGCCAGGGACTCGGCGCGGCGCTGCTCAACGATGCGCTCGGGCGAGTCTGTCGCGCCTCGGAACAGGTAGCCGTGCGGGCGGTGGTCGTTCATGCCGTCGACGAGAGCGCCGCCGCGTTCTACGAACGATTCGGGTTCCGTGCGCTCAGTACTACGCCGCGAACGCTGATGGTCACGCTTGCCGCACTACGCACCGCAGGCTATGGGTAGCGCCACTATTCGCTCTTGCCCCGCCCGATAGCCGAGATCGTTCTCAGTGTCTCGGGTACGGAATGGGCTCATCTGCGTTGCTTGTGGCTTCGAGGCCCGTCCGCCGCTTGGACTTAGCCGATCCTGTAGCGACCGAGCGCCTCGCGCCTGGCGTTGGCGTGGTCGACGATCGGTTCGGGGTAGTCGACGCCCAGCACGCAGCCCACGTCGCTTTGCACCGCCGCCGGCATCGTCCACGGCTCGCGGACGTAGTCGTCGGGGACGCTACGCAGCTCGGGAACGTAGCGACGGACATAGCGTCCGGCGGGGTCGTGGTCGGCCATTTGGCGCGTCGGGTTGAAGATCCGGCGGTAGGCCGGCTGTGGGTCGCTGCCGACCGAGGCGATCCACTGCCAGTTGCCGTTGTTGTTGGCCTCGTCGCCGTCGACCAGGAGGCGCATGAAATGGCGCTCGCCCCAGCGCCAGTCGATGCCGAGGTCCTTTGTCAGGAACGATCCGACCACGAGCCGTGCACGGTTGTGCATCCAGCCCTCGCGCCACAGCTGGCGCATGCCGGCGTCCACGAGCGGGTAGCCGGTGCGCCCGTCGCACCAGGCAGCAAATGCTCGCTTGTCCTGGCTCCAGTTGATCTTTTCGCGGTAGCGCGCCTGGAACTCCGAGGTGGCGTTGAGCGGATTGTGGAGCAGCAGCTGATGGTAGAAGTCGCGCCAGCAGAGCTGGCGGCGCGTGGCGAGCGCCGCGGCATCGGAGCCCAACCGATCCTCGACCTCGCGTGCCGAGACACAGCCGAAGTGCAGGTATGGCGAGAGACGTGAGGTCGCCTCGTCGCAGAGCGAGTCTCTGCTCGCACCGTGCTGGGATCTGTCGAGCGCGAGGAATCGCGCGAGTCGCCTGCGCCCTTCGCGCTCGCCTCCCCGCGGTGGCTCCTGGACCTCCTGCACTAGGCCAAGCGACGCAAGCGATGGGAGCCGGCCGGTCGCCAGCTGCGACGGCAGCGACGGCAGCCGGCGGGGTGCGCCGAGCACCTCGCGTCGTGGCTGATGCCCCCACGCTCGTTGGAAGGCGGAGAAGACGGTGTATTGCCTACCTGCCTGCGTCCGCGGCGCGCCGACGTCGTCGATCGCACTGAGCCCAGGGTGGGCCTGCAGTTTGACGCCGGCGGCTGCGAGCGCCTTGTGCACGCGCTCCCCGCGGCCGCGCGAGTAGGGGGAGACGTCTGCGGTGAAGTGAAGCTCATCGGCGCCGACCTCGACGGCAAGCTCTCTCAGTGCACGCTCGGGCGCCCCACGGCGAACCACAAGAGCGCTGCCGCGGCTGCGCAGCGAGCCGTCGAGGTCCGCCAGGCATTCGAGCAGGAACTGCGTGCGCGGACCGGAGGCGTGACGGCCGCAGAGCAAACGATCGTCGAAGCAGAAGACGGGCACCACCTGCTCGTGAGCGTCCAGCGCCGACCGCAGCGCAGGGTGCTCGTGCAGGCGCAGGTCGCGCCGGAACCAGACGAGTGCGCTCACGCTCTGACAGAGGCGGACTCGACCGGTGTCTTGCAGCGGGCCATCGTGCCTTCTCAGCCGTTCGAGTCGGTTGTGAGTGCGCCGTCGTGCCAGCCACTGAGTCGTTCGCACTCGGACCACAGCCGGTCGCGGTCCTCTGCGCTCTCCCTGGTCCACGGCACGCGGTGGGTGGGCCGTTCTCGGCGGTCGTGCCAGAAGCCGCCGGAGCAGCGTCCAGGCTCGGGCGCGCAAGCCAGCCAGAGGACCGTGTCAGCACCCTGCTGCGGCGTGCGCAGCAGCCGCTTGGTCGCGCGGTGGAAGCGTGGCAGCGAGGATTGCAAGCCCGGGGTGTCCACCCAGCCGGGGTGCATCGCGTGAACCACGACGCCGCTGCCCCGCAACCGCTTTGCCCATTGCTCGGTCAGGATCACCTGGGCGCGCTTGCTGCGGGCGTAAGCGGTGGGACCGTCGAACTTCCCGTTGGCGCTCTGCAGATCCTCGACGTGGATCCTTTGGGTGTACATGCCGCCCGAGGACACGTTGACGATGCGGGCGGGTGCGCTCCTTTCGAGCAGCCCGGTCAGCAGGTTGGTCAACAGGAACGGTCCGAGGACGTTGGTGGCGAACGTCAGCTCGACGCCGTCGGGCGAGAGCGTGCGCGTGTCAGGCAGCGCGCCGGCGTTGTTGACGAGCACGTCCAGACGCGTCGCCTCGCCGCTGAAGTGCCTGGCGAAGTCCCGCACCGCCTCGAGGTCGCTGAGGTCGCAGAGGGCGACTCGAACGTCGTCATTGCCCGAGCGTGCCACGACCTGCCGACGAGCCCGCTCGGTGCGCTCCTGGCCGCGGGCGAGCAGCCAGACCGTGGCGCCGAGACGAGCGAACCCTTCGGCCGCCGCGAGCCCGAGACCGGAGCTCGCACCGGTGACGAGCACCACCCGCCCCGTCAGCGACGGTAGGTCTGCCTCGTCCCACGTGGCGCTGCGGATGCGGTAGCCGACACTCGTGTAGCCCACAACCACAGTGCGGTCGAGGATCGTGTCGAGCAGTCCATCGATCACGCGACTCCTCCTGGGCGATCGAGCCACTCGCGCCGCGCACAGGTGGCCGGCCGGG
This sequence comes from Solirubrobacteraceae bacterium, assembly GCA_036269375.1. Classification (GTDB taxonomy): domain Bacteria; phylum Actinomycetota; class Thermoleophilia; order Solirubrobacterales; family Solirubrobacteraceae; genus Palsa-744. Next base: position 28,189 of record DATASE010000096.1, on the reverse strand, counting down.
TCGGCCTGGGCGCCTCGGCTAGGTTTGTGTTTGCGTGCAAGTCCTCGTCACAGGTGCCAGCGGCTTCATTGGCGGGCGTCTCGCCCGCCGGCTCGGCGAGCGCGGCGATCGAGTGCGTTGCCTGGTTCGCGACCGGCAGGGGATTGGCGCACGTGGGTTGCTCGCGGAGGGCTTCGAGCTCCACGTGGGTGACGTCCTTGACCCCGAGTCGCTCTCGGGCGCCGGCCACGACGTCGACGTCGCCTATTACCTCGTTCACTCGATGGGCCGGGGCGGCGACGCCGCGCCCTTTGCGGAGCGCGAGCGGCGGGCGGCGGAGGGATTCGCACGCATGGCAAGACAAGAGGGAGTGGGTCGCGTCATATACCTCGGCGGCCTCGGCGAGGATCCCCGTTCCGAGCACCTGCGCAGCCGCCGTGAGACAGCCAGACAACTGGAGGCGCACGGGCCGCCATTGACCTACTTCCGAGCCGGGATGGTCGTCGGCGCAGAAAGCGAGTCCTATCGCACCCTGCGGTACCTGGTGGAGCGCCTGCCCGCAATGATCGCGCCGGCCTGGCTTGCGACCAGAACCCAGCCGATCGGGATCGACGACGTCCTGAGCTACCTCGCGCAGGCGGCTCACCTGGAGGCGTCGACTGGCCGCGAGTTGCAGATCGGTTGCCCAGACGTGCTCACATACGGCGAGATGCTCGACGCGATGGCGCGTGCCCTCGGTGTCCGCCCGCGCCCCAAGATCCCCGTGCCCTTCATTACACCGTGGCTCTCTTCGCTGTGGATCGGCCTTGTGACACCCGTTGACGCCGGCGTCGCGCGTCCGTTGATCGAAGGACTCAGCACCGAAACCGTGGTGACCGACGACTCCGCCCGCCGGCTGTTTGACATAGAGCCTGCACCGTTCGAGGTCACGTTGCGTCAGGCGCTCGCCGAGGACAGGGCCGCTCCAGCGCCGCAGTAGAGGGTCTGCGCGGCGCTTCGATCGCGCACGCCCCAAGGCCAGTCGACTCGCCAGTCGGTCGGACAGTGAGTTCAGTCGCGTGGTCGAGCGATCAGGTCGCAAGGGCAGCCGCCTCGCCGATCGCATCGCCGCCAAGCAGCTCCGCGCCCGTGGCCTGGGCGAGCGCTGGGCTGGCGCCTGCTCCACCGACGCCCACACGGACCCGCCACGCCAGCGCGGCTATCCCTTCGCTTGCATCGAGGAACCGTTGTTGATCGACCGCGGAGAGCACGACCATGCTCGGCACGAGCCCGTCCAGGGTGTCGGCGATCTCGCGCAGCGGGGTTTCCGCACCCAGGTAGGCGATCCGCCAGCCGTGCTCGCGTAGGGCGAGCCCAAAGCACAGCAGCCCGAGATCGTGTCGCTCGCCGGGCGGGCAGGCGAGGACGGCACGGGGACCCACCCCGCTACCCCACCCGGGCGTCAGCGCGCGCAGCCGCCCGCCGATCACGTTGCTGGCGAAGTGCTCGTGCGCGACGCTTGCTTGTGCTGCCGCCCAACGCTCTCCGAGTCGGCGCAGAAACGGCAGGATCACTTCCGCGAGCGCGAATGGCAGCGCAAAAGCTCTGAACAGCTGGTCCAGTGCGGCCTGCGCCATCGGCTCGTCGAGTGCGTCCACGCCCTGTGCGAGCGCGGTCTCGATCTGCGCGAACGTCGGCGAGCGCTCGTGAGTTGTGCTCCCGTTCTGCGCAAAGCGCGCCGAGCGCTCGTGAGTCGTGCTCCCGTTCTGCGCAAAGCGCGCCGAGCGCTCGGGGTCCGCGCCTTCGCCCTGCGTGGCGAGGCGAGCAGCCTCTGCCGCTGAGAGCCCGGCGGCGATGTTCCTGCGCATCAGGCGCACGCGACGTTCGTCCTCCGGCGTAAAGAGACGAAGGCCGCCCTCGGTGCGCTCGGGCCGCAGGAGCCCGTAGCGCGCCTCCCACGCTCGCAGCACTCCAGGGCTGACCCCGACGCGTCTGCTGAGCTCGCCTATGCGCAGTCGGGGAGTGTCGGCTCCGGTCATCGCCCCAGTCTAGCGAATCTATACAGAACCTCTTCATAAACTATACAGACCTTGTACCGTGACACAGGTGACTACTACGGCCCGCGACCACACCACCGTCTTGCGCGCCCTCGACGCAGAGCCACAGCACGCCGGTGCGCAGCAAGCGTTCGGCGAGCGGATCGGTCAGCGATCGGTGATCCGCGGCGCGGGCGCCGTCCGAAGAAGACGGGTATGAGGATCGCGATCGTCGGCGCAGGCGTCTCGGGCCTCGTGTGCGCGCACGCTCTGCACGCCGAACACGAGCTGGTCCTCTTCGAGGCGAGCGCTCACGTCGGCGGTCACGCCAACACCGTGCGCATTGAGACCGACTCCGGGGTCCACGACGTCGACACTGGCTTCATCGTCTTCAACGACCGCAACTATCCGAACTTCGAACGGCTGCTGGACGAGCTCGACGTCGCGACGCAGCCCTCGCCGATGAGCTTTGGCGTCAGCGACGGAGCCGATTTCGAGTACAACAGCGCCTCGCCGAACGGTCTGTTTGCGAGCCGCCGCCAGCTGGTCACACCGGCCTTTCACCGCATGATCGCCGATCTGGTTCGCTTCAATCGCGACGCGCGCGAGCTGCTCGCCGCCAAAGAGGACCCGTCGCTGCGCGAATGGCTTGCCGCCAAGGGGTATTCGCGCGCCTTCGTGGAGCGGCTGATAGTGCCGCAGGCGGCGGCGGTGTGGTCGGCGGATCCGGCGCAGACGTGGTCGTTCCCGGCGCGCTTCCTGGTCGAGTTCTTCGAGAACCACGGGATGCTCGGGTTTCGTGAGCGTCCGCGCTGGCGAACGGTCGTCGGAGGCTCGCATCGATACGTCGAGGCGCTCACGCGCCCCTGGCGGGATCGCCTCAGGCTCTCGACACCGGTGACGCAGATCGTTCGTCACCCGGACCGTGTCACCGTGTCGGCTGGCGGGTGTGAGCCCGAGCGCTTCGACGCGGTGGTGATCGCGACGCACTCCGACCAGGCCCTGGCGATGCTGAGCGATCCGAGCGAGCGCGAGCGCGAGTTGCTCGGGGCGATTCCCTACCAGTCCAACGAGGCGGTGCTGCACACAGACCGCTCGCTGCTACCGCGGCGCCGGCGCGCGTGGGCAAGCTGGAACTACCATCTCGACCCCGCCGCCGCCGGACGCTGCACGGTCACCTACCACATGAACCGCCTGCAGTCGCTTCGGTCCGACCGCGAGTTGTGCGTCACTCTCAACCGCACCGCCGCGATCGACCCAGAGCGGATCATTCGAACGATCCAGTACGCGCATCCCGTCTACACGCCGGCGGGCGTCGCGGCGCAGTCGCGCCACCAAGAGATCAGCGGACACAATCGCACGCATTATTGCGGCGCCTACTGGGGATGGGGCTTTCACGAGGATGGCGTCAAGAGCGCGCTACGGGCAGCGCGAGAGATCGGCGCCCGGCGCCCACAGCCGGTGAGCGTATGAGCGCCAGTGCGATCTACGAGGGCACGATTCGCCACCGGCGCTTTGCGGTGCGGCCGCACGAGTTCACTCACCGCGTGGCGCTCTTCTACCTCGACCTGCAGGAGCTAGACGGCCTGCTCGGCGGCCGGCTGGTTGCCGACACTCTGGGTCTCGTTCGCTTCCGCCGATCCGATTATCTCGGCGACCGATCGGAGGTGCTTTCAGACGCCGTGCGCGTACTGGTGAATAGCAGAACCGGCACGGTGCCAACGGGACCCATCCGCCTGCTCACTCAGCTGCGCACGTTCGGGCACTGCTTTAACCCAGTCAGCTTCTACTACTGCTTCACTCCGCAAGAGCAGATCGAGGCGGTTGTTGCAGAGGTGACCAACACGCCATGGGGTGAGCGCTACGCCTACGTGCTCACCAGAGCCGATGAAGGACCCGTTCTCACCGGGAGCTCGCAGAAGAGGCTGCACGTGTCCCCGTTCATGGCGATGGAGCAGCGCTACCAGTGGCGGGTGGCCGCGCCGGGTCCGACGCTGTCGGTTCACATCGAGAGCCACGAGCACGAGCGCCCGGTCTTCGACGCGACCCTGTCGTTGCGTCGCTCACCGCTCAGCCGTGCCGGCATGGCCCGCGTCACGGCGCGTTACCCGGCCGCGACGGTGCGCGTGCTGGCGCTGATCTACGGCCATGCGCTCGCGCTCAAGCTCAAGGGCGTGCCATTTCACCCCCGTCCGCAGGCGCCGGCGCGAGACCTCCCAGGCGCCGAGCGAGCCGAGGTCCCCCTGTGAGCGCACGGCAGCGCGTGGCACGACGCATCGTGCTGGGACTGCTTGCGCATCTGCGCGAGGGCCAGCTGACGATCGTCGACGGTCGCCAGCGCCTCAGGTTGGGCCGCGGCAGCCCGCAGGCGACGGTGGAGGTTCGCTCGCCCCAGCTCTGGCCGATGCTGCTGCACGGTAGTCGCGGGATGGCCGAGGCCTACGCGGATGGCCTGTGGACGTCCCCCGACTTGACCGCGCTCGTGCGAGTGGCGGCGCGCAACGTCGCAGCTCTTGACCAGTTGCGTCGCCGCCTTGCGCCGACGCGGATACCGCTACAGGCTGCGCGCGGCATTCGGGCACGCAACACGCGAGAGCTCAGTCGTCGCAGCATCGCAGCCCACTACGACCTCGGAAACGAGCTCTTCGCTCTGATGCTCGACGAGACGATGACGTACTCCTGCGCCTACTTCCCGCGCCGAGGGATGACGCTGGCGCAGGCCTCGACGGCCAAGCTCGAGCTCGTCTGCCGCCAGCTGGACCTCGGGCCCGAGCACCACGTGCTCGAGATCGGCACGGGATGGGGCGGCTTTGCCGTGCACGCCGCCAGCACGCGCGGCTGTCGGGTCACGACCACGACGATCTCGCGCGAGCAGTGCGAGTACGCCCAGGCGCAGGTGCACAGGGCCGGAGTGGCCGATCGCGTCACGGTGCTGTGCGAGGACTATCGCGATCTGCGCGGGAGCCATGACAAGCTCGTCTCGATTGAGATGATCGAGGCCGTCGGGTGGCGCGACTTCGACACCTTCTTTGCGCGCTGCTCGAGCCTTCTGGCGCAGAACGGGAGCATGCTGTTGCAGGCGATCGTGATCGATGATCGCGCCTACGCGGTCGAGAAGGCCTCGCGGAGCTTCATTCGCACGCACATCTTCCCCAACGGGTGCCTGCCCTCGATCGAGGTGATCGCAGGCTGTGTGGCCCGGCGCACCGATCTGCGGACCGTTGGGCTCAGGGATCTCACGCCCCACTACGTCGAGACGATGCGCCGCTGGCGCGCCAACTTCACCGCCGCCAGCGCACGCCTGGAAGACCTCGGATACGACGAGCGCTTTCGGCGACTGTGGCGGATGTATCTCGCCTATTGCGAGGCCGGCTTCGCCGAGCGGCGGATCGGCGTCGTGCAGATGCACCTGGCAAAGCCGCTGTGGCGCCAGTCGCCCGGCCTGCCCAAGGTGGCCGGTGCGCCGCGGGCGCCGGCCTCGCAGCTCGTCAAGACCTGAAGGCCGACGCATAAAAGGCTGCCAAGACCGCCCGACCCGCAAGAGGCCGAAAGGCCGGGAGTTCAAACGACTGGCGACAAATGCATGGAGGTCAACGACCTGGCGACCTGTCAAGACCGTCTTACCTCGCGACGCCCTGCCAGGGCAATAGCCTGCAATGAATGCGAGGCGAGCGGACAGCGTGAGCGAGCACGAGCATCGTCGCGGCCATTCCCACGCCGTCTCCTCCGACGCCGATCTGCGCTGGCTCGGGGCGGCGCTGGCGCTCAACGCCGGCTTCATGGCGGTCGAGCTCGTCGCCGGGATACTCGCCTCCTCGCTGGCGCTGCTCTCCGACGCGGCGCACATGCTCACCGACGCGGGGGCGATCGCGCTGGCGCTGCTGGCGGCGCGCCTGGCGCGGCGCCAGGCCGGGGGGTCGATGACCTACGGCTTCGGTCGCGCCGAGGTGCTCTCCGCGCAGCTGAACGGGCTGACGCTCGTGATTCTGTCCGGCTTCATCGTCTACGAGGCGATCGCCCGGCTGGTCTCGCCGCCGCACGTGAACGGCTCGTTGATGCTTGCGATCGCTTTGGCAGGCGTGGCGGTGAACCTCGGGGCCGCGCTCGTGATCGCCCGCGCCGAGCGGCGCAGCCTGAACGTCGAGGGCGCCCTTCGCCACAACCTCGTCGACGCCTACGCTGCGGCCGGCACCGCCGTCGCAGCCACGGTGATCCTGGTGTGGGGCTTTCAGCGCGCCGACCCGATCGCCTCACTGCTGATCGCGCTGCCGATGATCGTAGTGGGCGCAAGGCTCGTGAAGGCGTCGGCGCGGGTGTTCCTGGAGGCGGCGCCCGAGGGCATCGACCCGCAGGCGATCGGTTTTGCGATGGCTGCCCAGGTGGGGGTGCGCGAGGTCCACGACCTGCACGTCTGGGAAGTGACGACGGGCTTTCCCGCTCTCTCGGCGCATCTGCTGGTCGCCCCCGAGCTTGACTGCCACGCTCTGCGCCGCACGGTCGAGGCGATGCTCGCAGAGCGCTTTGCGATCGAGCACACGACCCTGCAGGTGGAGCACGAGCCAACCCAGCTGCTCGAGATCGGCTCGGCTGGCTGAGCCGCTGGGTGGCGGGATGATGCTGCTGAGCGAGATCGGTGTCGAGCGCCCCGTCGTCCAGGCCGGCATGGCCGGCGGTGTGGCAAGCGGCGAGCTCGCCGGTGCGGTCTCTGCCGCCGGGGGCCTGGGGACGGTGGGCATGATGGGTGTCGGTGCGTTTGCCGCGGGGCTGGCGCAAGCTCGGCGTCGAGCCGGCGCCAGGCCGATTGCCGCAAACCTGCTGGTGCCGTTCCTCAGAGCGGGGCACGTGCGCGCGTGCGTCGACGCCGAAGTGGCTCTGGTGGTGCTTCACGGCGGGCGCTCGACGCGATGGTTGCGCGAGCTGCGCAGGCGCGGCCTGCGCGCTCTGGTCACGTCGGCACGCCGCGGCAGGCCAGGCAGGCGTTGCAGGACGGAGCGCACGGGCTTGTGGTGCAGGGGGTGGAGGCCGGCGGACACCTGCTCGGCGTCGAGCCGATCGACCGCGCGCTGCCCCGTGTCCGCGACGTCGCGGGTGAGACCCTGTTGCTTGCCGCCGGTGGCGTCGCCGGTGCCGCCGACGCACGCCGGCTGCTCGACCTGGGGGCAAGCGCCGTGGTGGCCGGGACGCGCTTTCTACTCACCGAGGAGTCGCTCGCACACCCCGCCTACAAGCGGCGTGTGCTCGCGGCGACGCGTACGCTCGCGACCGACCTGTTCGGACTGGGATGGCCGCTGCGCCACCGCGTTGTGCCCAACGCAGCGACCGAGCGCTGGTGTGCCCGAGACGAGCGCGGCGCGCTCGTCGCGCGGTTGGCGGGGCGGTTGAGCGCGCCGCTTGGCAGGGTCGCTCCAATGGAGCGGATGGGCAGCCTCGCCTCGTTGCAGCGGGTCGGTGTGCCGCTCTTCACACCGGCCCTGCCGCTGGCCGGGATGTCGGAGGAGGCGATCGAGCGCCGTGCGCTTTACGCGGGCGAGAGCGCGCTGCGGATCGACGATCTGATTACGGCCGCGGCCGCGGTCGAGCGTCTGACGCCCTGAGCCCGGGCGCGCCGTCCTGAGCCGCACAGGTACATGGCCGGGCCTCGTTCGGGTGGGCCGAGTCTGCTCATGTGCAGGCATGCTCCTCGCACCTTCTCGTTCGCTGCGGCTGGGTGCCTCACAGCGCCCAAAGGCGCGCGGGTGTGTCGGGCGCACCGCTGCGCCGGAGACCCTGCTCGAGATGGCGCGGGCGTGTCCCACGGGCGCGATCAGCCTGATCGACGAGGAGTGGGCGAACAGCTCTATCCGGAGGCGAAAGTCCTCAGCAACGAGCGCCGTGGCGCCGCGAGCGGCCAGACCGACGCGTCAGCTTGGCTGACGCGTTCATCCCGATCAAATTCAGGCGAGCACGTCAGAGCGCGCGAACCACCACACGGCGGCTGCCGCGAGGACGGCGCCGTAGAGCGCCTGCACGAGCAGCGCATGCGCGACGCCGACGGTCTGCATCGGATCGGCGAAGAACCCGGTCCAGAGGTTGCTCGCCTGGTCGGTCACCGGCAGCCAGGGTGAGAGCGCGTGCAGCCCCGGAACGTTGTCAAGCGCGCGCGAGACGAGTCCCAGACCGAGTCCGCCCGCGACCGCGCTGAAGGGCCGGGCGGTGATCGTGGAGAGCAGCAGCGCGAACGCAAACGTGCTCGAAAGCGTCGCGGCGACGAAGGCCGCGGCGAGCGCCAGGCGCCCGATTGCGCTGAGCGGCGAGAGCCTGGTCGAGGCGACGAAGAACGGAGTCGTGTGCTGCAGGTCAAGCACGGTCAGCGGGTGAAGCCCGAAGGCAAGTGCGCCGCAGAGCAGCGCGACCGCCACCACCGTCAGCACCGCGGCCAGCGAGTAGAGCGCGGCGACCGCGGCCTTGGCGCCGAGCACGCGCACGCGCGAGACGGGCCGCGCGAGCAGATAGCGCAGGCTGCCCCAGGCGGCCTCGCCGGCGACGCACTCGCCGGCGAACACGGCCACCGCGAGGGGCAGCATGAACAGCAGCATCGCGTTCAGCGAGATCAGCGGCAGCGTCAGCCCCGAGGTGTCGGTGACGACCGAGCCGTAATCGCCGACACGCTCGGCAAGCCCCGGCCGGGTGGCGGCGATCACGAGCACGATGGCGGCGGGGATCGCCGCCATCGCCGCGAGCGTCACCCAGCCGCGTGCGCGGTGTGCCTGCTTTGCAAGCTCGGCGGCGATCACGACGTTCGTTCCCGCGCCGCGCTCGGGCAAGGTTCCGTGGCGGCGATCACGGCTTCAGGTCCCTCGCGGCTCGGGTCAGCTCCCCCGGAGAGCTCACGTCAGGACGTCCCGGCGCGTGAACCACCACCACGCGGCTGTCAGGCAGATGCCGGCGTAGATCAGCTGCAAGAGCAGAAAGTGCGACATCCCGGCGGTCTGTGCGGGCCGCTGGAAGAAGTGCTCCCAGAGGTCGACGTCGTTGTTGGGCATCCACCTGTTCAGGACCGCGACGCCCGGCAGATAGTCGGAGTTCAGCACCCGCGAGACGAGCGTCAACCCGACCCCGCCGGCGACGGCCGCGAACGGGTAGGCGGTGAGCGTGGACAGCAGGAAGGCAAACGAGAAGATGCTCAGCATCCCGCCCGCGACGTAGGCGGTGCCGACCCCCATCCGAGCGAGCGTCGCGCCCGGTGAGAAGCCGAGCACCGCGGTGTGCAGCGCGGTCGAGGCGCTGCCGTCGATCGCCGTCAGCGGATGCCAGCCAAAGGCGGCGGCGCCCGCGGCAAGCGCGGCAAGCGGCACAAGCAGCACCGCGATCAGCGAGAGCAACAGTGCCACGACCAGCTTGGCCAGGAGGTAGCGCTCGCGTGAGAGCGGCCGCGCCAGCACGTAGCGCAGGTGTCCGCTCGCGGCCTCGCCGGCGATCGACTCGCCGGCAAAGATGGCGACCGCCAGCGGCAGGAAGAACTTCATCGTCGAGGCCAGCGCGATCACCGGTATCGACCCGCCACTGCGTTCGGGGACGATCAGCAGCGGAATGTCGCCGACGCGCTGCAGCCGATCGCCGCCCGAGAGCGCCAGCGCCAGGGTCAGCGCGAAGCTAAAGCAGCAGAGCGCCGCGAGCGTCGCAAGCGTGCGCGGCCGGCGCCACTGCATGGCGAGCTCGGCGGCGATCATCGCGCGCCGACCGGGTCCTCGCGGCTCGCGCCGGGCGCGCCGACCAGCTCCAGGTATGCCGCTTCCAGCGAGTCGTGCGCGCCGCGCAGCTCGGCGACGCTGCCGGCGGCGAGCAGCCGCCCAGCGCGCATCACGACGGCATGCGTGCAGATGCGCTCGATCTCGCCCAGCTGGTGGCTCGAGAACAGCACCGTCGCTCCGCGCTCGCGCGCGTGCTCGACTGTGCGACGGATCTCCAATGTGTGCGCGGGATCGAGCCCGGTGGTCGGCTCGTCCAGCAGCAGCAGGTCCGGGTCGCCGAGCAACGCCTGTGCCAGCGCCAGGCGGTAGCGCATCCCATGCGAGTAGGTCCTAAACGGCCGCTCGAGCGCGTCGCCGAGCCCGGCCAGCGCGACGGCGCGCTCGATCCCCTGCTCGTCAACGCGCGCGCCCGGCAGGCGAGCCGCCAGGCGCAGGTTCGCAAGCCCAGAGAGATGGGGGACGAAGCCGGGCCCGTCGACCAGCGCCCCGACCCGAGCCAGCGCAGCTGCGCCTGCTCGGGCGGGCTCGCCGAACAGCTCGACCCGTCCGGCGCTCGGCCGCACGAGACCGAGCAGCACCTTCATCGTCACGGACTTGCCGGCGCCGTTGGGACCGGCGAGCCCGACGATCTGTCCGCGGTGAACGACCATGTCGAGCCCGTCGACCGCGAGCACGCCGCGCCGCAGCCGCTTGGTCAGCCCCTCGATCAGGATCGGCGGCGCCCCCTCGGCAGCTACCGGATCCCCCGCCGCCCCCTCAGCCCCCATCGGAGTCCCCACCGCCATTGTTCTCTCGCTCGCCCGAGGGTGTGAGCGAGGAGACGTCGATCACCCGAGCCGACGCCGGCGCAGAGACCGCCACGGGCGCTCCGTAGCAGCACAGTGTCATCGTCGCGGTCCCGGTGCCGCTGTCGGGCGTTGCGATGCGCAGTCGCGCGATGCGCCCTTCAAGCCCGACCCACGCGTCGATCGCGATGCGCGGCGAGCCCGCACCGGTGGGCGGCGCAAGCTCGGTTTGGATCGCCTGGCCCAGCGCACCGGCGCTCGCCCCGGTGAGCCGGTCGAGCGCCTGCCCGAGGTCGACGGTGACGGCAAAGCCGCGCGCGGGCAGCCCGCCGATCGAAGCCCCTGCGATCGGTGTGGCGGCGACCGCGCCGCCCGCCAGCTCGCTGAGCGGCAGCTGCGGGTCGATGCTCTGCGCCTGCAGTGCAAAGGCGGGAAAGTTGGTGCTCACCGACTCAGAGCCGGTCAGTTGCGCCGAAACCCATTCACGTCCCCGCGGCAGCACCGAAGTGCCCGTCGCCTTCGGTTGCAGGTAGACGCGCTGGGAGAGAAACAGCACTCGCTCGTTCCCCGGCTCCTGCCCGCCGGTCTCGCCGAGATCGACCGACTCGCTGCCGCTCGCCGACGGAAAGTCGAATTCGCCGCTGCCGAGTACCGGAGCGTGCGAGGGCCCGAACGCGCTCGCGCCGTTCAGCTGCAGTTCGACGCCGGCAGACGCCGCCAGCGTCAGCGCCGCCGCGCGGCGAACCAGCGCCGTCGCGGCGCTTGCGTGTGCCGCGGACACGAGCGGCAAGCTCCGCTGCGCGGATCGCGATTGCCCGCAGCCGACGGCGATCAGCGCCGGCAGAGCAGCAGCGACCAGCGCCCAGCCGAGCACCAGCTGCCGATCGTTCAATTGGAAACCATCCATATTTCGGGAACTGTTGCACACCCCACCGCGGGCCCGCAGCGGTTGCCGCGGACTGACGAGAGGCCCCCCGCGCACGCTCGGCGTTGAGGTTGCGGGCCTGATGCAACGGGTCGCTGCGCTCGCCGAGCGTCCACCCGAGAGCGCGGTCGTGGACGGTGCGGACGCCTGCTGCCGCCGTTTAGGAAAGAATGTCGTGCGATGCACGTCACCGCCAAGGCCGACTACGCCGTTCGCGCCGTCGTCGAGCTGGCCGACTCGAGCCAGGAGTCGCCGCGCAAGGTCGATCAGCTCGCCCAGGCGCAGAGCATCCCCGTCTCCTTTCTGGAGAACATCCTCACCCAGCTGCGCTCGGCTGGAATAGTGCGAAGCCAGCGCGGTCCAGAAGGCGGCTACTGGCTTGCCCATCCGCCAAGCGAGCTCGACCTGGCGCGTGTCATCCGCGCGGTCGAGGGCCCGTTGGTGGGGGTGCGCGGTCAGCGCCCCGAGGAGATCCAGTACCAGGGTTCGGCCGAGTGCCTGCAGCAGGTGTGGATCGCACTACGCGCCAACCTGCGCAAGGTGCTCGAGCACGTGACGGTGGCTGACGTGGCCGCCGGCAAGCTCCCGGCGGCGATCACCAAGCTCACCCGCGAAGAGGAAGCCTGGACGACCCGCTAGGGAGGCGCTCGGCGGCGCCATGACGCGTCCTCGCTCCCTTGTGTGCCAGGCACGCGGCGGTTCGTCGCGGGCGAGCTATGCCGCGGCGAACACGCGGGGAGCGGGCAGGCGGGCGGTGAGGATCTGCCCCTCGGCCAGCTCCAGCTCGGCCGCCGTCTCGCGGGTGACCTGCGCCCAAACGTCGCGCCCGTCCGGGAGCGTCAGCTCGACACGGACCTCGAAGCCGAGGTGGGCGACGCGTCTGACCAGCGCCTCGACGGTGCTCTGCTCGGAGTAGAGGTCGCTGCCGCCGCGCAGGATCTGGATGTCGTGTGGGCGCAGCAGCGCGTCGCCGAGGCGGTTGACCGGCCCCACGAAGGACATCACGAACTCGTTGGCGGGGTGCTCGTAGAGCTCGTGCGGCGTGCCGGTCTGCTCGATGCGCCCGGCGTTCATCACGACGATCTGCCCGGCGACGTCCATCGCCTCCTCCTGGTCGTGGGTGACGAAGATCGTGGTGACGTGGATCTCCTCGTGCAGCCGCCGCAGCCACTCGCGCAGCTCGGCTCGGACCTTCACGTCGAGCGCCCCGAACGGCTCGTCGAGCAGCAGCACCTGCGGCTCGGGCGCCAAGGCGCGCGCAAGCGCCATCCGCTGCAGCTGCCCGCCCGAGAGTTGGGACGGGTAGCGCTTGGCAAGCCCATCCAGGCGCACCAGCTCGAGCAGCTCGCCGACGCGGGCGTCGATCTGGGCTTTGGAGGCTTTGCGGACCAACAGCCCGAAGGCGACGTTGTCGTGCACGGTCATGTGCTTGAACGGCGCGTAGTGCTGGAAGACGAAGCCGACCCCCCGCGTGCGCGCGGGAGCGTCCGTCAGCTCCTGCCCGCCGATGCGAACGCTGCCGGCGTCCGGCGTCTCGAGCCCCGCGATCACCCGCAGCAGAGTCGACTTGCCGCTGCCGCTCGGACCGAGCAGCGCCATCAGGGCGCCGTCGGGCACCCGCACGCTGACCTCGTCTAGCGCGGTGAAGGAGCCGAAGCGCTTGGTCACGTCTTGAACCTCGATGGCCATCAGGTGACCTCCAGTCGGGTGTGTGGATCGGCGGGCATCAGACGACGGTGTCCCGCTTGGTTCTTTTCGCCAGCAGGTTCATGCCGAGCAGAGTCGCGAAGGCAAGCAGCGCGAGCACGACCGCGGCGGCGTAGGCGCCTGTGCCGTCGAAGTTCTCGAAGCGATCCTGGACATAGAGAGGCAGTGTCTGGGTCTGCCCCTCCAGGCGCCCGGAGACGATCGAGACGGCGCCGAACTCCCCCAACGCACGCGCCGTCGTCAGCACCACGCCGTAGACGACGCCCCAGCGGATCGCCGGCAGGGTGACCCGGCGAAACGTCTGCCAGGCGCTGGCCCCGAGCGTGGCGGCAGCCTGCTCGGCCTCGGTGCCCAGCTCGCGCAGCACCGGAATCGTCTCGCGCGCGACGAACGGCAGCGACACGAACGCGGTTGCCATCACCATCCCCGGGATCGAGAAGATCACCTGCATGCCGTTGCTGGTCAACCAGCTGCCGAGCCAGCCGGTGCGCCCATAGACGAGCACGAGCGCCAGCCCCACGACGACCGGGGAGATAGCAAACGGCATGTCAAGGAGCAGCCCCAGCAGAGCACGCCCACGGAAGCGTCCACGCTCGATCGCCAGCGCCATGCCGATCCCGAATGCCGTGTTCAGCGGCACGACGATCGCCACCAGCTCGATCGAGAGCCAAAACGCGTGCACCGCGTTCGGCTGCGTGACTGCTTCCCATACGGGAGCGAGCCCGTGTTCGAAGGTGCGGTAGAAGATCATCGCGACGGGTGCGCCGAGCAGTGCCAGCAGATAGCCGAGCGCCAGGAAGCGCAGCCCGAGCCGGCGCGCGCTTGCCGCGTGGGCGCCCGGGTGAGCCGATGCGCGCCCGCCGCCGCGCGGCCCCGTTCGGCGAGCGGTCACCGCGGCGCTCGGCGCCGTTGCGGCCAGATCGCTAGCCGACATGCCGCGACCTCGACCGCGACAGCGCGGTCATCGCGCTCAGGACCACCAGCGCCGAGAGCAGCAGCACCACCGACACCGCGGCTGCGGCGCCGACGTTGTCGTTCTCGACCTGGTTGAAGACGTAGACCGATCCGACCTCGGTCTTGAACGGCAGGTTGCCGGAGATCAGCACGACCGAGCCGAACTCGCCGACCGCGCGCGCAAACGACAGCGCCATGCCCGAGAGGATCGCCGGAGTGAGCGCCGGCAGCACGATCCGCCGGAACACCGTCAGGGGCCCGGCGCCGAGCGAGCCGGCGGCCTCCTCGGCCGAGCGGTCGAGCTCGAGCAACACGGGTTGGACCGAGCGCACGACGAACGGCAGCGTCACGAACAGCAGCGCCAGCCCGACCGCAGCACGCGTGAAGGTGACGTCGATGCCGGTGGGGCCGCCCTTGCCGTAGAGGGCCAGCAGCACGACGCCGGCGACGATCGTGGGCAGCGCAAACGGCAAATCGATCATCGCGTTGACCACTCGCTTGCCCGGGAACTCGTCGCGCACCAGCACCCAGGCGATCAGCGTCCCTGCGAGCGCGTTCACCAGCACGACGATCGCCGAGACGATCAGCGTCAGCTTCAGCGCAGCCACGGCCTCCGGTGAGGAGACCTCGCTCCAGAAGGCCGAGGTCCCGCCTTTGGCGGCGTTGGCCAACAGCGCGGCGATCGGCAGCATGACCAGCACCGACAGGTACGCGCCGAGCACCCCGGCGCCAAGCGCGGTCCCGGCCCGAGCGCGCAGCCGCGATCCCGGCCGGGGCCCCTGTCCGCCGCGGCCGCGCCACGCGGCGCCGGCCGCGCCGCGCTCGGCGGCCAGCGCCGCCCCGTCTGCCGGGGGAGGGGTCATTTCGACGTGGACACCCCCAGCGACTGCTCGATCTTGGTGACAAGGCCGGGAGTCCCTTCGGTTTCGAAGAACTGCTTGCCTACCTGCTTCCAACCGCCGAGCGACTCGATCGTGAACAGATCGGCGGGCGTCGGGAACTGCCCCGGCGATGCGACGCCTTCGATAACGGGCCGGTAGCCGTGTTCGGCCCACACCTTCTGGCCGGCGGGGGAGAGCAGGTAGCCCACGAACTTCTGTGCCTCGGCAGTATTGCCGCCGGTGAGGACCGCGATCGGGTTCTGGATCAGGATCGTCGCCTTCGGGACTATGTATTCGATCGGCGAGCCGGCCGGTTGTTTGGATTGGTCGAGGGGCCCGGCTTGTCGGCCTTCGGCCGACAGCGCCACCCTCTCATCGGCGATCGCCTCGTCCTCGTAGTCGAGTAGCGCGTCTCCCCGTCCGGCCAGGAACGTCTGCAGCGCATTGCGCGCCGAGCTGTCCTGCGAGACGACGTTCTTGAACAGCCCCTGCAGGTAGGCGAGCGCTTGCGCGGGCGTCTTGCCTTCCTTGAGCTGCGCCCCGTAGGCAGCCATGACGTTCCAGCGTGCGCTGCCAGACGTGAATGGGTTGGGCGTGACAACCCCGACGCCGGGCTTGACCAGGTCGCTCCAGCCGGCGATGTGCTTGGGATTGCCCTTGCGCACGACGATCACCACGACCGAGTTGGTCACGAAGCCGTGGGTGGCGTTCTTGTTCCAGTCAGAGGAGACCAGCCCGGCCTTGACCAGTCGGGTGACGTCCGGTTCCAGCGAGAAGTTGACGACGTCGGCTTTCAGCCCGGCCGCGACCGACCGGCTCTGATCGCCGGAGGGCCCGTAGGACTGGCTGAAGCTCGCTCCTTTGCCTTCGCCAGTCGCCTCGAAGGCGGGAATCAGCCGTGCGAAGGCCTTCTCCGGCGTGGAGTAGGCGACGAGCGTGAGTTGCTTGCCGCCGGAGGAGGAGCCGCAGGCTGCAAGGCCGGCTGCAAGGCCGGCAAGTGCCAGGGCCAGGACGGTCGAGCGGAGCGCTGGAATCGTGCGTGTGTGCATAGCCACTTTCTGCATCGGAGTCATGAAGATGAAGCGTAACAGTAAACGCCACAAACTGGATCAACTTTACGCGGCCGGTTGACTTTGTTGGGATATCGTCTGCGTGACCCGTTGGCAGGGCGCCTTTGGCCGCGCCGCGGTGCCGCCGGAGTCTGGCCGTGCAGTTGTCTGGGACCGCAAGCGCCTGCCGGTGCGGCGGACGGGCGGTGCCGGCGCTGGCTGGGTCGCCGAGGCGCCCGCTAGGCGGCGGTGCCGGCGCCGACCGAGGCGAGCACCGCCTCGACGCATGCCCGCTGCACCCGGGCCGGGTCGATCGCAAACGGCTCGGGTACGCCGCCGGCGACGCGTACGCCGACGCCGATGCGCGCCAGGTGCATCGTGCCGAGCGTCTGTGCGTACAGCTGGTTGGCGGTGAAGTCGGGGTCCTCGACGGCGAACACCCCTGCCGCGGCCCCCTCGGCGAGGATCGCCGAGAGCTTGCCCAGGCAGGCGGCCATGCTTTGACCCAGGCGGATCCAGATCGCGTCGGAGATGACCTCGCGCAACTCCTCGGCGGACCGGCGCATCAGCGACAGCCCGCAGTCAAGGAACGCCGGGTGGGCCAGGCAGAAGTCGGTGTAGCGGACCAGCCCGTCGCGCAGTCGAGCGACAGGGTCGAGATCGCCGGGCACAAGGTCGAGCAGTGCGGCGAGGTCGCCGAGGTAGCTGGAGAGCGTCAGCACGTACAGCTCCTCCTTGGAGGAGAAGTAGCGGTAGATCAGCGCCTTGTTGATCCCGACCTCGCGGGCGATCGACTCGATCGGGGCGTCCTGCAGCCCCCGCTCGTCGAACAGCATGCGCGTGGCGGCGACGATCTCGCGCTCGCGCTCGCGCCGGCGGGCGACGCGGCTGACGGGGGGTGCGGTGGCCATCCTCGGCGACTATAGCGCGACTGTAAACGCTGTTCAATCTCGCATTTGACAAGCGTTTACGTCTTGCTAGGATTCGACGCTATCCCCGCGAGAGACAAGGAGACCCGTCCCATGTCAGCAACCGACGTAACCGCCGAGGAGGCGACCGGTGCCGCCGAGGCGGCCGTCGAGGCGATCACCAGCGCCGCCGGCAAAGACATCGCCTTCTCGATGGCCCTCACGCAGGACCAGAAGGACATCCGCGACTGGGTGCACGGCTTCGCCGCCGACGTGATGCGCCCGGCCGCGCACGAGTGGGACGAGAAGGAGAAGACCCCGTGGCCGATCATCGAGGAGGCCGCCAAGATCGGCCTCTACGGCTTCGAAGGCCTCGCGCAGTTCTTCGCCGACCCCACGGGTCTGACGCTGCCGATCGTCAACGAAGAGCTGTTCTGGGGCGACGCCGGCATCGGCATGGCGATCATGGGCACTGCGCTTGCGGTCGCTGCGATCTTCGGCCAGGGCTCAGGCGAGCAGATCGGCGAATGGATCCCGCGCTGCTTCGGCACCCCCGACGACCTCAAGGTCGCCGCGTTCTGCTCCTCAGAGCCCAACGCAGGCTCTGACGTCAGCGCGGTGCGCACCACCGCCAAGTACGACGAGGCCGCCAAAGAGTGGGTCCTAAACGGCCAGAAGGCGTGGGCGACCAACGGCGGCATCGCCGACGTGCACGTCGTCATCGCCACCGTCGACCGCGAGCTTGGCTCGCGCGGCCATGCGGCATTCGTCGTGCCGATGAGCGAAGCCAAGGGCATCTCCGAAGGCGCCAAGGTCTCAAAGCACGGCCTACGCGCCTCTCACACGGCCGACGTCTATCTCGACGACTGCCGTGTCCCCGAGAACTACGTGCTCGGTGGCAAGGAGAAGCTCGACGAACGCCTCGCTCGCGCGAAGGAGGGCAAGAAGAACAAGTCAAACGCCTCGATGGCGACCTTCGAGGCCAGTCGCCCGACCGTCGGCTCGCAGGCATTGGGCATCGCCCGCGCCGCCTACGAGTACGCCCTGGAGTACGCCAAGGAGCGCGAACAGTTCGGCAAGAAGATCGTGGAGAACCAGTCGATCGCCTTCACCCTTGCGCGGATGAAGATGGAGATCGACGCCTCGCGCCTGCTGGTCTGGCGCGCCTCCTGGATGGGCCGCAACCAGGTCCCGTTCGAAAACGCCGAGGGCTCGATGTCAAAGCTCAAGGCGGGCGAGGTCGCGGTGTGGGTGACCGAGCGAGCGATCCAGATCCTCGGCGGCAACGGCTACACGCGCGAGTTCCCAGTCGAGCGCTGGCACCGCGACGCCAAGATCTACGACATCTTCGAGGGCACGGCCGAGATCCAGCAGCTGGTCATCTCGCGGGCGATCTCGGGGATGCACATCAGGTAGCGCTGGACTGGCTTTCGGCCGGCAGGACACGGTCGGTGCGCCGTTTGCGCACTGGCCGTGCCGTCGGTCGGCGATGGTGGCTGCCGGCTCCTGTGCCAGTCGCGCCGGCCACGACCTTCGGACGCCGCTCCTGTTAGAACCCGCTGCATGAGCGAGGACGGCGCAAACGCCCGCGAAGACCGCCCTGACCTGCGCGAGCTGGGTCGGCGCGCCGCACTGCTGCAGGACGCCGCCCGTCCCGAGGCGATCGCCCGCCGTCACGCCGCGGGCGGGCGCAGCGCCCGCGAAAACCTCGCCGATCTGATCGACCCCGGCTCCTTCGTGGAGTACGGCCGCTTCGCGATCGCCGCGCAGCGCGCCCGGCGCGAGCTGCAGGAGCTGATCGAGCGCACACCGGCCGACGGCCTGATCGCCGGCACCGCGCAGATCAACGGAGAGCTGTTCGGCCAGCGTGCGGCCTGCGCGGTCCTCTCCTACGACTACACGGTGCTGGCCGGCACCCAGGGCGCGCTGGGCCACCGCAAGAAGGACCGCCTATTCGAGCTGATCGAGCGGATGCGCCTGCCGACCGTCCTGTTCGCCGAGGGTGGCGGGGGCCGTCCCGGCGACAGCGACTACCCGGTCGTCTCGGCGCTCGACACGCGCGCGTTCGCGCTCTGGGCGCGCCTGTCGGGTGTGGTGCCGCGGATCGCGATCGTCAAGGGCCGCTGCTTTGCCGGCAACGCGATGCTCGCGGGCTGCGCCGATCTGATCGTCGCGACGCAGGACGCGTCGATCGGGATGGGCGGCCCGGCGATGATCGCGGGCGGAGGCCTGGGAGACGTCCCCCCTGACGAGGTCGGGCCGATCTCGTTGCAGGCTCCCAACGGGGTGGTCGACATCGTCGTGGCCGACGAGGCGCAGGCGGTCGCGCAGACCAAGCGCCTGCTGGCCTATTTCCAAGGCGCCACGCCGCCGGGCAAGACCGCCGACCAAGCGGCGCTGCGCGACATGGTCCCCGAGCGCGAGCGGCGCGCCTATCCGGTCGAGCCGATCGTCCGCACCCTGCTCGACGTGGACTCGACAACGGTGCTGCGCGAGCGTTTCGCGCCGGAGATGCTGACTGCGCTTGGCCGGCTCGATGGTCGTGCGGTGGGTGTGATCGCAAACGACACCCGCCACATGGCGGGCGCGATCACGGCGCAGGCAGCCGACAAGGCGGCCCGCTTCATGCAGCTATGCGACGCCTTCGCCGTGCCGATCCTCTCGCTGGTGGACACCCCTGGGATCATGGTCGGCCCGAAGGCCGAGGCGGGCGCCCTAGTGCGCCACTCCTCGCGCCTGCTGCTCGCCGGAGCGTCTCTGCGCGTCCCGCTGGTGGCGGTGATCCTGCGTCGCGCCTACGGCCTCGGCGCGCAGGCGATGACGGCGGGCAGTCTGCACGAGCCGCTATTGACCGTCGCCTGGCCGGGCGCGCACCTCGGCCCGATGGGCCTGGAGGGAGCGGTGCGCCTGGCGCTGCGCCGCGAGCTCGAGCAGATCCCCGACGAGCAGGAGCGCGAGCGCCGGGTGGGGGAGCTGACAGCCGCGGCTCAGCAGAACGCAAGGGCATTGAACGCCGCCAGCCTGTTCGAGCTCGACGACGTGATCGACCCGGCCGACACCCGCGCCACGATCGCCGCGACGCTCGCGGCCGCCACCGCCCATTCCGCCAGAGCCCACGCGCCCCGGCCGGCGGCGGGGCGGTTCGTGGACGGCTGGTAGCGCGACAGCGCCCCGCGCCGGCGACCGGCCTGAGCGCGTGGGCGGGATGACCGGCGCCCGCGCCGGTGCCACCCTCAGTCGATCAGCCGGCTTTCCAGCCGCCAGATCGCAAGCCGCCACATCAGCAGCGCGAATGCCACCAGCACCGCCAGATGTCCCAGATCGGCCGCCACGAAGCGGTCGAGCGACACGTCGCGCACCAGCTGCACGCAGTGATAGAGGGGATTGAACTTGGCGATCGTGCGCATCACCACCGGCAGCTGCGAGACCGGGAAGAACGTCCCCGCGACCAGGAACATCGGCGTCAGCACCGCGCTGGTTATGTAGTTGAAGTTGTCGATCGTCTTGGCAACCGCCGCGACGGTCACTCCGAACCCCGCAAAGCCGAACCCGGTGATGAAGCCGATGAAGGGAACGAGCAGCATCCCGGCGGTCGGTTTGAGCCCGAACGCGAAGCCGACGATCAGTGGCGCCATCCCGTACACGCCGGCGCGGATCGAGATCCAAAGGATCTCCGCGGTCACGAGCTCTTCGGTGTCGACGGGCGCGGCGAGGATCGCGTCGTAGGTGCGCTGGAACTGCCAGCGCACGAAGGTATTGAACATCCCCGGGAAGGCGGAGGAGAAGAGCACGGCGGTCGCGACCACGCCGGTGGCGACGTATTGCTTGTAGGCGACGCCCGCGATGTGCGGCAGCAGCGACCCGAACCCGATCCCGAAGGCGAGCAGGTAGATCGTCGGCTGCACCACCGAGGAGAAGGTCGTCGCCTTCCAGTAGCGACCGAAGATCGCCACGTCACGACTCATCACGCCGGCCAGCGCTGCCGGTTCCAGCCGGCGGATGCGCCGCGGCGCCGCGCCGACGCCGCTCGTCTGTCCGCGCTGAACCAGCGCCGGCTCCGCCGGCGCTCCTCCATTCATTCGATCTCCTCCCCGGTCAGAGCGACGAAGGCATCCTCGAGGTTGGCCGGCCGGCGAACGCCGTCGGGCGCCTCGCCGTCCAGCTCCTCGGCGCGCATGATCGCAAGCGCCGGCCCGGAGCGCCGGCTCTGCCACCCTTTGCCGGAGGCAAGCTCGGCGACCTCCGCGAGCCGCTCGGGCGGCCCGTAGACCTCAACGACCTGCTCGCCGGCGTGCGCGCGCACCAGCTCGGCAGGCGTCCCCCGGGCGATGATCCTGCCGTGGTTCATGACGGCGACGGTGTCGGCGAGCCGCTCGGCCTCCTCGATGTAGTGCGTGCTCATCAGCGCCGTCACCCCGCTTTCGCGCAGCCCGTCGATCAAAGACCAGAGCTCCTGGCGCACCTGCGGATCCAGCCCCACCGTCGGCTCGTCGAGCAGCACCAGACGGGGCTGATGGATCAGCCCGCGCGCGACCAGCAGCCGCCTGCGCATGCCGCCAGAGAGCTCGCGCACGATCGTGTCCGCGCGCGGCTCGAGGTTTGCGATCTGGAGCGCGCGCCGTACCGCCGCGTCGCGCTCGCCGCGCGCGACGCGGTAGAGCCGCGCGTAGACCGTCAGCACCTGCCGGCAGGTCAGCTCGACGTCGAGGTTGTCCAGCTGCGGCACCACCCCCATCTCAAGCCGCGACTGCTTGGATTCGCCGGGCAGCGTGTAGCCGAGCACGCTCAGCTCGCCGGCGTCGGCAAGCGTCTGGGCGGTCAGCATCCGCATCGTCGTGGACTTGCCGGCGCCGTTGGGCCCGAGCAGCCCGAAGCAGACGCCGGGCGGGACCTCGAGGTCGAGTCCGTCGACGGCGGTGATCGGCCCAAAGCGCTTGACGACGCCGCGCAGCGAGATCGCCGCACGGCCTGTCTGCGGGTCGGAGTTGCTCACCTAGTCAACTCTATGTGTCTGTAGCCTCCAGCGCGTGTCGATCGCGGTCACCCTCCCCGACGGAAAGCGCCTAGAGCTCCCCGACGGTGCCACCGGCGCCGACGCCGCCGCGGCGATCGGGCCCGGGCTCGCGCGCGCCGCGCTTGCGGTGCGCGTCGGTCCCTCCGCCGGCTGTGGCAAGCCGAGCGGCGGCGAGTCAGCCGGCGGCGACTCGGCTGTCGGCGAGTTGACCGCCGACGCGGCCGACGCGGGCGAGCTGCGCGACCTGGCCCGACCACTGCCCGACGGTGCCGTCATCTCGATCCTCACCGGGCGCGACGAAGCCGAGGCGCTTGCGCTGATCCGCCACGACGCCGCGCACGTGCTCGCCACCGCCGTGATGGAGCTCTACCCGGGGGTGAAGATCTCGATCGGGCCGGCGATCGCGAACGGCTTCTACTACGACTTCGAGTTCCCGCCAGGCGTCACCGTCACCGACGCGGACTTCCCGGCGATCGAAGCCAGGATGGCCGCGCACGTCAAGGCCGCCGAGCCGTTCGTGCGCGAGAACGTCACCCCGCTCGCAGCCCGCGAGCGCTTCGTGGCCGAGCGCCAGGACTACAAGGTCGAGCTGATCGACGATCTGCTCGCCGCCGCGCCGGCGAGCGAGCCGCTGCGGACCGTCTCCCTCTACACCAACGGAGCCTTCACAGACCTCTGCCGCGGGCCGCACGCGCCCACCACCAAGACGGTCGGCGCCTTCAAGCTGCAGTCGGTCGCCGGCGCCTACTGGCGCGGGGACTCCACGCGCACGATGCTGACGCGCATCTACGGCACCGCCTTTGCCACCAAGGCGCAGCTGGCCGAGCACCTGGAGCGCCTGGAGGCCGCCGCGGCGCGCGACCACCGCAAGCTCGGACGCGAGCTCGGGCTGTTTCACTTCTCAGACGTCTCCCCGGGCGCCGCGTTCTGGACCCCTGCCGGCACGCGCGTCTACAACGCGCTCGTCGCGCTCTCGCGCCAGATGGGCGAGCAGCGCGGCTACACCGAGGTGAAGACGCCGCTGATCTACGACGCCGAGCTGTGGAAGACCTCCGGGCACTGGGGCAAGTACCGCGAGAACATGTTCACCGTCTCGGTCGAGGAGCGCGAGATGGGGGTCAAGCCGATGAACTGCCCGGGGCACGCGCACCTGTTCGCAAGCGAGCGCCACTCCTATCGCGAGCTGCCGATCCGCTACTCCGAGCCGGGGCTGCTTCACCGCAACGAGCCCTCCGGCGTCCTGCACGGGCTGCTGCGCCTGCGGCACTTCGCCCAGGACGACGCGCACGTCTTCTGCACCGAAGAGCAGGTCCAGCACGAGGTCGCCGGCTGCCTGGAGTTCGCCTTCGCCACCTACGAGCTGTTCGATCTGGACGTCCGCCTGGAGCTCTCCACGCGGCCCGAGCAGCGAGTCGGAGACGACGAGCTGTGTGACCGCGCCGAGCAGGCGCTGACCGACGCGCTCGACTCGCGCGGGCTCGCCTACGAGCTGAACCCCGGCGACGGCGCCTTCTACGGGCCGAAGATCGACATGCACATGACCGACTCGCTCGGGCGCTCGTGGCAGCTCGGCACCGTGCAGCTCGACTACAACATGCCCGAGCGCTTCGACCTGGCCTACGCCGGCGCCGACAACAGCGCGCACCGGCCCGCGATGATCCACCGCGCGCTGTTTGGCTCCTACGAGCGCTTCATCGGCATCATGCTCGAGCACTACGGCGGCGAGCTGCCGGTCTGGCTGGCGCCCGTGCAGGCGCTCGTGCTGCCGATCTCAGACCGCTTCCTCGATTACGCGCGCGAGGTGTGCGACGCGCTGCGCGAGGCCGGGGTGCGCGCAGAGCTCGACGGGCGCGGCGAGTCGATCTCGCGCCGCATCCGCGACGCCGAGCTGCGCAAGGTTCCCCGCATGCTGATCGTCGGCGAGCGCGAGGCGGCCGAGCGAACCGTCTCGGTCCGCGCCCGCGGCGCGGCCAGCGACGGCGAGACGGGCAGCATTTCTCTGTCAGAGGTCGTGCGGCTATACTCGACCGAATTGCAGCCCTCCATTCCAATCCCGCGCCGCGCGTAGCAACCTTTTGACGCGCACCACCCATCGATAGTGGCGGTTCCGCGCAGGTTCGATCGCCGCCCCCCGGAGCGCGATCTGACGAGGATCAACGAGCGCATCCGCGTGCCCGAGGTGCGCGTGATCGACGACCAGGGAAACCAGGTCGGGCTGATGAAGACGCCGGACGCTTTGCGCTTCGCCCAGGAGCGCGAACTGGACCTGGTCGAGGTTGCGCCCGACGCGAAGCCGCCCGTCTGCCGGGTGCTCGACTACTCCAAGTACAAGTACGAGCAGGCCCAGAAGGTCAAGGCCGCGCGCAAGCACCAGCAGCAGATAACGGTGCGCGAGATCAAGTTCCGCCCGAAGATCGCCGAGCACGACTACGACACCAAGAAGCACCACGTCGAGCGCTTCCTGCGCCACAAGGACAAGGTCAAGGTGACGATCATGTTCCGCGGCCGCGAGGTCACTCACCCCGAGCGCGGCACGATGATCCTCGACCGCCTCGCCGAGGAGCTCTCAGAGCTCGGCGTCGTCGAGCAGCGACCGATGCAGGACGGACGCAACATGACGATGATGCTCGCGCCCTCCAAGGCGGTCCTTGCGGGCAGGGCCGATGGTGCCGCACCCGACGGTGCCTCACCCGACGGCGCCGGGCCGCAGGCCGCCACCGAGGCGCCCGTCAGCGCCAACGGGTCGGTTGACGGGGATGGGGTCGATGCTGGCGCATCGACCTCTGCGCGCGGCGAGCAGCCGTCGTCCTGACACGCCGGTCGGCGCTTCCACCGGCCGATCGCCTTCCGTCTGCCATAATCCCCCGCTCGCGATGCCAAAGATGAAGACTCACTCCGGCGCCAAGAAGCGCTTCAAGGTCACCGGCTCGGGCAAGGTCCGGGCTCGCCACGCCTTCTCTTCGCACATCCTGGAGAAGAAGTCGCCCAAGCGCAAGCGCACCCTGGCGGCGCCCGTGATCCTCTCCGACCACGACACGCCGCGGGTCAAGAAGATGTTGGGGGTCGGCTCGTGACGCGCGTCAAGCGCTCCGTGCACGCGCGCAAGAAGCGGCGCGCGACGCTCGAGCTGACCAAGGGGTTCCGCGGCGAAGCGAGCTCCAACTACCGGCGCGCGAAGGAGGCCTTGATGAAGGCCGACTCCTACACCTACCGCGACCGGCGCAACCGCAAGCGCGACTTCCGGCGGCTGTGGATCACCCGCATCAACGCCGCCGCGCGGCAGAACGGGATGAGCTACTCGCAGCTGATGCACGGCCTGAGCAAGGCCGGCATCGAGCTGGACCGCAAGGTGCTCGCGGACGTCGCCGTCCGTGACGCCGACACCTTTCGACGTTTTGTGGAGAGCGCCCGCGAGGCGTCGGCTGCCTGAGCGCGACCGACACCACCGCTAACGGGCGCCGCTCCTGAAGGACGGCGCTTTTTTTATGCCATGACACCGATCACATCGCCAGACAATCCCAAGCTAAAGCAGGTGCGCAGGCTGGCGCGCGCGCGCGAGCGTGGGCGCAGCGGGCTGTTCCTCGCCGAGGGCGAGGACCTGATCGCTGCGGCCACGGCCGCCGGGCGTCGGCCGGTGCTCGGGCTGTGTGCGCCGGGCATGGAGCTGGACGGCTTCGAGGTCCTCGACGCCAAGCTGCTCGCCGGTGTCTCCGCGCTCGGCTCGGGCACGCGCGCGATCGGCGTCTACGAGCAGCGGCTCGGGGCCGCGCTCGGGCCCCTCTGTGTCTGTCTGCACGGCGTCAAAGACCCGGGCAACGTCGGCACGGTGCTGCGCTCGGCGCTTGCCTTCGGCGCCTCCTCGGTCGCGCTCGGGCCCGGCTGCGCCGATCCGCACTCGCCGAAGGCGGTGCGCGCGAGCATGGGGGCGATCTTCGCCACGCCGCTCGCGCGAGTCGCCTCGCTCGAGGAGCTTCCCGGCGAGCGGGTCGCGCTGGTCGCCCACGCCGGCGAGCCGCTGGCGTCGTTGGCGGTGGATGGGCCGGTCACGCTGCTGGTCGGCGGCGAGCGCGACGGGCTGCCGGCTGACGTTCTCGCGGGCTGCGATCGCGTTGCTCACGTCCCGATCGCCGGCGACTCGCTGAACGCCGCGATGGCGGCGACGGTCTCCCTCTATGAGCTGACGCGCACGTCGCGGTCGAGCGGGGAGGGGTCCGGCTCATCGCCCCCCGGCCGTCTGCGTCATATAGAAGAGGGCCCCGGCTCGTTGGCCTCCGGCCGACTGCGCCACCCTCTAGGTAGGGTCCCGAAGTCATGAGCGAGCAGATCGATCGGATCGAGGCGCTGCGCGTCGAGGCTGCGGCGGAGATAGAGGCGGCTTCCGGCAGCGAGGCCGTGCAGGAGCTACGGGTTCGCTACCTGGGGCGCAAGGCCGAGCTGCCCCAACTGCTGCGTGGCGTGGCCTCGCTGGAGCCCGAGCAGCGTGGGCTGGTGGGCAAGGCCGCCAACGAGGCGCGGAGCAAGATCGAGCGACTGATCGAGCAGCGGGCGGCGGCGCTCGAAGCCGGCGAGCTGCAGACGCGGCTGGCAAAGGACGCGGTCGACGTGACGCTGCCGGGCAGCCCGCCACAGACCGTCGGGCGGCTGCACGTCCTCACCGCGACGATGCGCGAGCTGGAAGACGTCTTCCTCGGGCTCGGCTTCACCGTGCTGGAAGGGCCGGAGGTCGAGACGGTTCACTACAACTTCGACGCGCTCAACCACGCCCCGACGCATCCGGCGCGCGCACACACCGACACCTTCTACCTCGAGCGTCCCGCCGCCTCAGCGGGCCCGAGCGCGCACGATGACGGCGGGGCGCGCCTGGGGGCTCCCGACGACCTCGTCCTGCGCACGCACACCTCGCCGATGCAGATCCGCGCGATGGAGGCGCACCCGCCGCCGCTCTACGTCGTGATCCCGGGACGCGTGTACCGACCAGACAGCGATGCCACGCACACGCCGCAGTTCCATCAGATCGAGGGACTGGCGGTCGATGAGGACATAACGCTTGCCGACCTGAAGGGCACACTGCTCGCCTTCGCCAAGACCGTCTTCGGCGATGAGCGCGACGTGCGCCTGCGGCCGCACTTCTTCCCGTTCACCGAGCCGAGCGTCGAGGTCGACGTGTCCTGCTTTCACTGTTCGGGCAAAGGCTTCACGAAGGACGGCTCGCGCTGTCCGCTGTGCAAGGGGGAGGGGTGGCTCGAGGTCCTGGGCGCCGGCGAGGTCGATCCCAACGTCTACTCCTACGTGCCGAGCACGGAGCAAAACGCCCCCGGCTACGACCCCGAGCAGGTCCAGGGGTTCGCCTGGGGGATGGGCGTCGAGCGGATCGCGATGCTCAAGCACGGCATCCCCGACCTGCGCCTGTACTACGAAAATGACGTCAGGTTCTTGGAGCAGTTCGGATGAGGGTCCCGCTCGACTGGCTGCGTGAGTACTGCGACCCCGCCCTGGACACCGCCGCGATCGAGGAGCGGTTGACGATGACCGGGACCAAGGTCGAGACGATCCTGCGCCACGGCGCCCCGTCTGGCGAGAGCTTCGTCGTCGGCCGGGTGCTCACGGTCGAGCCGCACCCCAACGCCGACCGCCTACGCGTGTGCAGCGTGGACGTTGGGGCCGACGCGCCTGCGGGAATCGTGTGCGGGGCGCCCAACGTCGCCGCCGGACAGTCCGTCGCCGTCGCGCTGCCCGGCGCGCTGATGCCGGGCGGAACGAGGATCGAGGACGCCAAGCTGCGCGGCGTGGCCTCTGCCGGGATGATCCTCGCCGCCGACGAGCTGCAGATCGACTCCGACCACGCCGGGATCATGGTGCTCGATCAGATGGTCCTCGACGCTGAGCTGGCCCCCGGCACGCCACTGGCCGACGTGTTGAGCGTCGGCACCGACGTCCTGGAGCTGGAGATAACGCCGAACCGGCCCGACTGCCTCGGTGTCTACGGCGTCGCGCGCGAGCTGCACGCGGCGACGGGAGCCCCGCTTGCTCCCGAGCCGTGGCTGGAGGATTGCGGCAGCGCGGGGGAGCTTGCGGCCGCGAGCGTCACCGTCGCGTGTCCCGACCTCTGCCCCTGCTTCACGGCGCGCGTCTTTGAGGACGTCAGGGTCGGGCCTTCGCCTCTGTGGCTGAAGGCCCGCCTGAGCGCCGCCGGACAACGCCCGATCAACAACGTGGTCGACATAACCAACTACGCGATGTTG
>DATASE010000095.1:0-9235 GCA_036269375.1 Solirubrobacteraceae bacterium | reverse complement strand
CGCCCCCTGCACAAGCGGCCGCTCAGCAGGCAGCTCAGCGCCGCAGCTGCACGAGCGGCGTCCCGCTGAACCGCGTGATCTCCTCGAGCTCCTGCACGCGCCTTGCGATCTCATCGCCGGTCAGTCGCTCGACGCGCTCGGTGCCGAACTCCTCGACGTTGAACGAGGCCAGCGCCGTGCCGTGGGCCATTGCCCGACGCAGCAGCTCGTCGGAGAGCTCCTCGTCGGGGTGCGCGGCGATGTAGCCGACAAAGCCGCCGGCGAAGGTGTCGCCGGCGCCGGTCGGGTCGATCACGTCCTCCATCGGGTAGGCCGGCAGCGCGAAGAACGAGTCGCGTGTGACGAGCGCGGCGCCGTACTCGCCCTGCTTGGCGACGATCACGCGCGGGCCGCCGCGACCCGCCGCCGCAGCAGCTTCACCTGTCTCGGCAGCAGCGTCACCAGTCTCGGCAGGGCCCCCATCCACACTGACCCCCGCCCCCGGCGACCCCCGCCAGGAGAGGATCTCGCGCGCCGCGCTGACAAGGTTGGGCTTGCCGGTCAGCTGGCGCAGCTCCGCGTCGTTGAGGATCAAACAGTCGCACCCCTCGATCGCGGCCACCAGCTCGTCGCGGGCGACGTCGATCCACAGGTTCATCGAGTCGAGCGCGACGAAGCGTGCGTCCGGGAGCTGGTCGCGCACCTGACTTTGCAGACCCGGCTGGATGTTGGCCAGGAACAGCACCTCGCTGGCGCGCGAGCGTGCAGACAGCTTGGGCTGGAAGCCCTCGAACACACCGAGCTGGGTGTCGAGCGTCTCGCGCGAGTTCAGGTCCCAGCCGTACTCGCCGCGCCAGAAGAAGGTCCTGCCGCCGGCGACGCGCTCGACGTCTGAGACGTCCACGCCGCGGTCGCGCATCACGTCCAGCTCGGCCTCGCCGAAGTCCTCGCCGACCGGGCCGACGACGAGCACCTCCTCGAAGAAGGACGCGGCCAACGAGAAGTGCACGGCGGCGCCGCCGAGCATCCGCTCGCGCTCGCCGAACGGGGTCTTTACTGCGTCGAAGGCGATCGATCCGACCACGGTGATGGGCATCGGCGGACCCTATAGCCTGAGGGGACATGCGCGCGATCCAGATCCGCGAGTTCGGCGGCCCCGAGGTGCTCGAGCAGGTCGAGCTGCCGACGCCGCAACCGGCCGATACGGAGGTCCTGATCCGGGTCGCCAAGGCCGGTGTGAACTTCGCCGACACGCACACACGCACCAACTCCTACGTGCAGAAGGCGACGCTGCCGCTGGTGCCCGGCGGTGAGGTCGCGGGGGTTGTCGAGCAGGCGCCGGACGGTGCGGCGGTGAGGGTGGGGCAGCGCGTTGTCGCGCTCACCGGCGACGGCGGCTACGCCGAGTACGCGACCGCCCCGGCCGACCGCTGCTACCCGATCCCCGACGATCTCGACGACGACACGGCCGTGGCGGTCCTGATCCAGGGACTGACCGCCTGGCATCTGTACCGGACCGCCGGGCGCGTGGCCCCCGGCGAGTCGGTGGTCGTGCACTCGGCGGCCGGCGGCGTCGGCTCGCTGGCCGTCCAGCTCGGCCACCCGCTCGGAGCCGGGCGGGTGATCGGCACCGCCTCCAGCCCCGATCGACGCGATCTTGCGGTCTCGCTGGGCGCAGACGTGGCGGTGGACGCCGACCCCGAGGGGCTGACCGAGCGGCTGATCGAGGCCAACGGTGGGCGCGAGGTCGACGTGGTCTTCGACATGGCCGGCGGCGAGGCGTTCGAGCGCTCCTATCGCGCGCTCGCCCACTTCGGGCGGATCGTGGTCTGCGGCATCTCCACCCAGCAACCCAACGAGATCCGCACCGGCTCGCTGCTGCGCCACTCGCGCTCTGTCGTCGGCTTCTACCTGTTTCACTGCCTGGAGCGGCCGGGGATGGTGCCCGACGCGCTCGCCGACCTGTTCGCGCGGGCGGCGCGCAAAGAGCTGCGCGTGCTCGTCGGTGGAACCTACGCGCTGGGGGACGGTGCGCAGGCCCAGATCGACCTGCGCTCGCGGCGCACGAGCGGCAAGCTGCTGCTCGACCCGGCGCTTGCGACGGGCACGGCGGCGGGGCCGAGCAGCGCCAGCGCATAAGCTGCGGGTCGCACGATGCCAAAGACCTTTACCGAGCTCGGCCTCTCCGAGCAGACCCTCCAAGCGCTGCGCGACGTCGGCTACGAGTCGCCGAGCCCGATCCAGGAGCAGGCGATCCCGACGCTGCTGGAAGGGCGCGACGTGATCGGTCAAGCCCAGACCGGGACTGGCAAGACGGCGGCATTCGGGCTGCCGATGGTGCAGTACGTCGACCCCGACGTGCACGAGGTCCAGGCGCTCGTGCTGACGCCGACGCGCGAGCTGTGCATCCAGGTCACCCAGGCGTTGCGGGCCTACGGCACCCGCAGCGGCGTGGACGTCGTCGCGGTCTTCGGCGGCGCGCCGATCCGCACGCAGCAGGCCCAGCTGCGAGCCGGCGGGCACATCGTCGTCGGCACGGTCGGGCGCGTGCTCGACCTGATCTCGCGCAACTCGATCGTGCTGCACGACTGTCGCTTCGTCGTGCTCGACGAGGCCGACGAGATGCTCGACCTCGGCTTCTTGGAGGACGTCGAGAAGATCCTCGCGATGACTCCCTCGGGGCGCCAGACGGCGCTGTTCAGCGCGACGATGCCGCCGCCGATCCGCAAGCTCGCCGACAAGTACATGTACGACCCGGAGGTCGTCCAGGTCAAGGCCACCACGCTCACCATCGACACCGTGGCCCAGTTCCAGCTCCCGGTGGAGACGCGCGACAAGCCCGCCAAGCTGGTCGAGGTGCTGCGTGCCGAGCGTCCTGACCAGGCGATCGTGTTCGTGCGCACCAAGGTCCGCTGTGATCAGCTGTTCCGCACGCTGCGCGACGGTGGCATGAACGTGAGGGCGCTGCACGGAGACATGACTCAGGGCGCGCGCGACGGCGTGATGCTCGCCTTCAAGGGTGGGCGCGTGCCGATCCTGGTGGCCACCGACGTGGCCGCTCGCGGGCTTGACATATCCACGGTGACTCACGTCGTCAACTACGACGTGCCGACCAGCCCCGACACCTACGTGCACCGAATCGGGCGCACCGGGCGCGTCGGACGCTCCGGGCGCGCGATCACGTTCGTGGAGGCGCGCCAGAAGCGAGAGCTGGAGGCGATCGAGCGCCACATCGGCACCGGCATCGCCGCCTGGGCCCAGGGCGCGAAGGCCGCGCCGACGCCTGTGAGCGAGCGGCCCCGGCGACACTCGAAGCCACACGTCTCGCGCAACGGCGACGAACCGTCGGCAAAGCTTATGCTCGCCGGCGGTCGCGCCGCGGGGCTGCGCGTCGCCGACGTGGTCGGCGCGGTCACCTCGGCCGCCGGACTCGACGGCGAGGCGGTGCGCGACGTCACCGTGCTCGAGCGCTTCTCCTTCCTGTCGGTGCCGGCCGAGGAGGCCGATCGGGTGGTCGCGGCGCTGGACGGGAAGACCGTGCGCGGGCACGAGCTACGCGCCGAACGCGTTAAAGCCTGACGCCCAGACGGCACGGGCGATGGACCTCTCTCTGAGCGAGGAGCAGCGCAACTTCCAGGAGAGCGTGAGGCGCTTTGCCCGCGAGCGGCTGGCAGAGCGTTACGCCGCCGACGACAGGCGTGGGGAGATCGACCCGCGCACACGCGCCGAGATGGGCGAGCTGGGACTGACCGGCATCGTCATCCCGGAGCGCTACGGCGGCCAGGGCGCCGACGCGGTCACGACCGGGATCGCAGCTGAGGAGCTCAGCGCGGCGGACTTCAACGCCGCCTACCTGCTGCTGATCCCGATGCTCGCGGCCGAGGTGATTCTCGCGGCCGGCGACGAGCGCCAACGCGAACGACTGCTGCCGCCGATCGCCGATGGCTCGACCCTCCCGTGCTTCTGCCTGACCGAGCCCGAGCACGGCTCTGACGCCGCGCGGCTGAGCGTGCGCGCGCAACGCGACGGGGCGGGCTGGCGGCTGAGCGGCGAGAAGACCTCGATCTCGCTTGGCATGGCCGCCGACACGGCGGTGGTGTTCGCTCGCACCTCCGAGGACGGCGCGCGCGGGATCTCCGCCTTCTACGTGGACCTGGACGAGCGCTACGTGCAGCGCTCGCCGTTTGCCGACCTCGGCAGCCGCGCGATCGGCCGCGCAGCGCTTCACTTCGACGACCTGCCGGTCGCCGCGGAAGGACTGCTCGGCGCGCCCGGCGAAGGGTTCGTGCGCTGCATGCAGAGCTTCGAGCTCTCACGCGCAGTGATCGGCCTGATGTGCCTGGCCTGCGCCGGCGCCGGCCTGGACGAAGCGCTCGCCTATGCGCGCGAGCGCCAGGCCTTCGGACGGCCGATCGGCGCCAATCAGGGCGTTGCCTTCCCGCTCGTCGAGGCCGCCACGCTGCTGCGCGGCGCGCGCTGGGTCTGCTACGAGGCGCTGTGGCGGCGCGACGCCGAGCTGCCGCACCGCGCCGAGGCGAGCATGGCCAAGTGGTGGGCGCCGAAGGTGGCCGTCGAGACGGCCCACCAGGCGCTGCTCACGCTCGGTCACTCCGGCTACAGCGAGGAGCTGCCGGCTGGGCAGCGAGTCCGCGACCTGATCGGGCTCGAGATCGGCGACGGCACCGCCCAGATCGCCAAGCTGGTGCTGGCGCGCGAGCTGCTCGGACGCGCCTACGCGCCGTAGCGGAGCGGCCGGACGAGCCCGGCTAATCTCTCAGCCGGACAAGCACACCTCCGAGAGGAAGGCCGCAAGCCACATGTCAACCGCCACGATGAACACCACCGAGGGCCAGATCTTCTTCGAGCTGTTCGACGAAGACGCCCCCAAGACGGTCGAGAACTTCCGCAAGCTGGCCGGCGACGGCTTCTACGACGGGCTCAGCTTCCACCGCGTGATCTCCGACTTCATGGTCCAAGGCGGCTGTCCCCTGGGAACCGGCACGGGCGGGCCCGGCTACACCTTCGAGGACGAGATCAACTCGCACAAGATCGTGCGCGGCGCGCTGGCGATGGCCAACGCCGGGCCGAACACCAACGGCTCGCAGTTCTTCATCGTGACCGCCAAGTCGTGCCCATGGCTGGACGGCAAGCACACGGTCTTCGGGCAGGTCACCGGCGGGATGGAGGTCGTCGACGCGCTCGAGGGCGTGGAGACCGACGGCGCCGACAAACCGGTCGAGCCGGTCGGGATCGAGTCGATCGAGCTTTCCTGATTTGGGCTGTTCGGGGACGTGCATGCACGTCCCCGCCGGTCGGCACATGTGCCGACCGGGGCCGGGCCACATGTGGCCCGGCCTTCCCGATCGGACTTCGTTAGCCGTCGTTCTCGTGCGCCTGCGCGAGCTCGAGCAGCTTGACCGTCGTGCTCCAGTTACGGGCCGTGGCCACGACGCCAAGGCTCTTGTCCGAGAGCAGCCTGGCAAGCGGTGAGCGCTGGATGCCGGCCGGGTGCCAGGCGTAGATCTCGCGCCCTGCGTGCACGTAGCGCTCGGGCGCGAAGTCGGCGGCCGCGAGGCGCTCGAGCGTCGCCCGGTCGGGTTCCGCTGAGAGGAAGCTGACCTGGTAGAGCTTGTCCTGGTCGACGT
Source organism: Solirubrobacteraceae bacterium (assembly GCA_036269375.1). Classification (GTDB taxonomy): domain Bacteria; phylum Actinomycetota; class Thermoleophilia; order Solirubrobacterales; family Solirubrobacteraceae; genus Palsa-744. The sequence continues at coordinate 3,611 of DATASE010000095.1, read as the reverse complement.
GCTCGCGCAACGGGTCGAGCGCGACGACCGCTGCGAGCTGCTCGGCCGTGCGCACGACAACGGGCGAGCGCACGTCGAACCGGTCTGCCAGCTCGCGCTCCAGGCTGGCCGCCAGCCGCTCGGGGCGCTCGTCGGCGTCGAGCACGACGTTGCCGCTCTGTAGCAGCGTGCGCACGTCCCCATAGCCGGCCTCGGTCAGGTGCGCGCGCAGCTCGGCCATCGGCACGCGGTGGTGCGCGCCGAGGTTGATCCCACGCAGCAGGGCGATCTGGGTGGCCATGGCGCCGAGCATAGAGCGGGGCGGTGGGCGCGGCGAGGTAGACGCAGCGCGGTAGACACAGCGCCGAGACTCGGCTACCGGGCGCGGCTGCTGCTCGACCGGCCCCATTCCGGCGCGAGAAGCCCGGTCCGCGCCAGGGCGTAAGGTTGCCCGCCCGTGCCCGCCTACCTTCCCTACGCCGAGCGCCGCCCGAGCACCGCCTACCGCGACATGCTGCAGGCGATCCTCGACGGCGGCACGCACGTTCAGACCAAGCAGGGGGTCGAGGCCATCGCGCTGGCTGGGGTGCAGATGCGCTTCCCGATGGCCCACGGAGCGGCCGTCATCACCGAGCGCTCGATCGCGGGCTTCGCGCGCAAGGCGATCGGCGAGCTGTGTGCGTTTATCAACGGCGCGCGCACGCTCGAGGAGCTGGCGGCGTTCGGCTGCGACTGGTGGGGACCGTGGGCGAGCGAGCAGAAGTGCGCGGCGCGCGGCCTGCCGACCGGCGACCTCGGCCCCGGCTCCTACGGCCACGCCTTCCGCCACTTCACTACCGACTTCGAGGGGGATCCGGAGGGCTTTGACCAGTTCGGCATGCTGGTGCACAAGCTGCGCGACCTGCCCGACGACCGCACGGCGGTGGTCAGCCCGTGGATACCGCAGGCAAACCACCGCGAGGCTGGCGTGCGCTCGCGCAACACGATCGCTCCTTGCCACGGCTGGGTACACGCGCTCGTGTTCGGCGAAGAGCTGCACCTGGTGCACAACCAGCGCTCCGGCGACACGCCGATCGGCGTCCCCTCGAACATGGTCCAGTACAACGCGCTCGGGTTGATGCTCGAGCAGCTGACCGGCTACCGGTTGGTCGAGTACGTGCACTGGATCCAGTACGCGCACGTCTACGTCAACCAGCTCGAGGCCGTGCAGGAGATGCTCGCCCGCGAGCCGCGCGCGCTGCCGAGCCTGCAACTGACCGACGCCGGGCGCGCGGTGACCGACGTCCACGACTTCCGCGCCGAGCACTTCGAGATCGCCGACTACGACCCGCACCCGCCGATCTCGAACATCCCCGTCCTGACTTGATCGCGATCGTCGTCGCCTACGCCGAGAACCGCGGCATCGGCAACCGCGGCGAGCTGCCGTGGCGACTGCCGAGCGACCTGCGTCGCTTTCGCGAGCTGACCATCGGCGACACGGTGCTGATGGGCCGCAAGACGTTCGAGTCGCTCCCGGACGCGTTCCGCCCGCTGCCGGGCAGACGCAACGTGGTCCTCAGCGCGGACCGGGCGTTCCAGCCGAACGCGGTGGGCGCAGCTCCAGAGGCAGCCGGCGCTCGCCCGGACGCGGCCGTCGGCGGTGTCGCGACGAGCGACGCCGCGCCCGCGGCGAGCGTCACGGTCTGCAGGGACCTGGACGGCGCTCTGAGCGCCTGTGGCTCGGACTGCTTCGTGATCGGCGGGGGCTCGATCTACGAGCAGACGCTGCCGCTGGCGCAGCGGGTCCACGCGACGCTCGTGCAGGGCCGGCCGCCGAGCGATACGTTCTTCGCGGACCTCGACCCCTCAGAATGGCAGCGCAGCGAGCTGAGCGAGGAGCTGCACGAGAACGGACACACCTTCCGCTTTGCCGTCTATGACCGCCTCCGCTGACCCCCTGTACCACCTCCCCGCAGCGCGCGGCTCGGCACAGCTCGAGCGGATGCGCCGGCTCGCAGGCGAGGGGATCTGCGTCTTCTGCGACGAGCGTATCGCCGCGATGGAGGGGGAGCCGATCGAGCTGCGCGGCGAGCACTGGTACGTGATTCCCAACGGCTACCCCTACGCTGGCACCCGCGCTCATTACCTGATCGTCGCGACCCGCCACGTGCGCTCCTTCTCGGAGCTGCCCGATGAGGCCGGCGCCGAGCTGTGGGCGCTGCGGCGCGAGCTGGCGCAGCGCCTGGAGCCGCTCGCCACCGCCACCGTCGAGCGCAGCGGCGACATGCGCTACAACGGCGGTTCGGTGGCCCACCTGCACGTCCACTTCGTGGCGCTCGACGCCGACCCCGAGCAGACCGTCCGCTTCAAGGTCAGCCGCGACCCCGACGAGGAGGCTTAGCGGCGTGGCGATCACCAGCGGCATCTTCTCCTCGGAGGTCAAGTTCGAGGAGCGACTAGCCGGCTCGCTCCCAGAGCTCGAACGCCTGGTCGATCACCTGCGGGGAATCGGGCTGAAGGTCGTGCTGACCTCCGGCTCCTTCGACCTCGTTCACCTCGGCCACGTCAAGTACCTGGCCAAGGCCAAGGAGCTCGGCGACGTGCTCGTCGTCGGGGTCGACGGCGACGCGAAGATCCGCGCGCGCAAGGGCGAGGACCGCCCGATGGTGCCCCAGGACGAGCGCCTGGAGATGCTCGCGCACCAGCGCCCGGTCGACCTGATCTACCTGAAGGGCGACGAGGAACCGCGCTGGGCGCTGATCAAGGCGGTGAGACCCGACGTGCTGGTGCTGAGCACCGACCACTCCTACAGCGACCAGGAAATGGTCGAGCTGGGCGAGATCTGCGGCGAGGTTCGGGTCCTCGAGCGCCAGGCGTCGGTGACGACCAGCGAGCGGATCCGCCAGCTCTACATGCACCTGGGCGAGCAGCTCGGACCGAGACTTGCCGAGATCCTGCCGGACCTGATCGAGACGATCCTGAAGCGGAGCCACCCACCAGAATGAACGACTGCGGCGTGGCCTACGTGCCGGTGCTGCACGATGGCTACCGGCGCTTTGTCGAGCGCCATGCAAGCGGGCGCCCGCTGCACCTGATCGGTCCGGAGCTGTACGCCGACTACGGCCCGTTGGCCAAGGACATCCGCGCGCTGCCGGCCGAGCTTGCGGCGGAGTCGATCGCTGCGTGGGGGATCTGCTCGGAGGTGACGGTGCTGGACGAGGGGTCCGCCGTCGAGCTGGCGGCCTGCGCCCGCACGCAGGTGCCTACGCCTGACGGTACCGACCGGCGGGGCGGTCGCATGGGACGGATCGTCATGCCCGCCGAGGACGTCAGCTACCTGATCGCCGAGCGCTTCTTCGAGCGCTGCGAGGTGCTCTACGACACCGTGTTCCTGCGCTGGGACCGAACACGGACGGCGCAGATGCTCGCGCCGCGCGCACCCAGCCTCAGGATCGTCGAGGGCATTGAGGACCCGCTGCTCGCCGAGCTGGCGCGCCTGGCCGGCGAGGCCGCCGCCGAGAGCATCGACTGGTGGCGACGGGTGGGCGCCGCGATGCGGCTGGCCAGCGGCGAGACGCTGGCAGCGCACAACGAGCACTCGCCGCACCGCCTGAGCGCCTACGCGGCCGGCGACCCGCGCGCGAACCTGCACA
>DATASE010000094.1:0-39533 GCA_036269375.1 Solirubrobacteraceae bacterium | reverse complement strand
GCTCGCGCTCGCGAGCGCCTGCGAGGAGTTGGATCCCGCGCGCCCCGGCAGCGAGAGCGGCGCCCCGCGCTCCACCCTGGTCTTCGACGAGATCGACGCCGGCATCGGCGGTCACACGGCCAGGGCCGTCGGCGAGCGGTTGCAGGTGCTTGCGCGCGCACGCCAGCTGATCTGCATCACCCACCTGCCCCAGATCGCCTCGCTGGCCGACCGCCACTTCTCGGTCGCCAAGGACACCGGCACCGAGCTGACGCTTGCGACCGTCACCCAGCTCGCTGAGCCCGACGTCGAGGGTGAGCTGGTGCGGATGCTCGGCGCCGGCGCGGACGACGCCGGCGCGCGCCGGCACGCCCGCTCGTTGCGGCGAGCCGCCTGACCGAATATCGCCCGGCCTGGGGTACCCTCGGGTGTCATGGCCGCGACACGCCAGCCGCCGTCCAAGCCGACCGCCGGCTTCCTCGGCGGTTCCGGTGGCAGCGCCCAGGGTGGGCCGGCGGCGGCGGGCGGTGGGGGCGCCCCCGCCCACGAAGTCGCCGGGCCGGCGCGGCTGGGGCGGCGCACCAAGCTGCTGGTCAGGCGACTGCGCGCCGGGGAGATCGCCGTCATCGATCATCGCGACCTCGACCGCGTCTCTGCCGAGGACCTGATCGCTGCAGGCGTTGCGGCGGTGCTCAACTGCAAGCCCTGCACCAGCGGGCGCTATCCCAACCTGGGACCGCAGCTGCTGGTGGAGGCGGGGATCCTGCTCGTCGAGCTGCCCGACGATCGCCTGTTCGGGCTGGCAAGCGACGGAGACCAGCTGATCGTGCGCGTCTGGCCGCACGGCGCCCGCGCCGAGGTCCACGGCCGTGGACGGGCGCTGGCCGACGGTCGGGTGCTCTCGGCCGATCGCGTGCGCGCGGACACCGAGGCGCGCAAGCGCGAGATCGGACAAGCTCTCGAGCGCTTTGCCAACAACACGATCGAGCACATGCGCGAGGAGCGCGAGCTGCTGGCCGGACGGATCGACCTGCCGCGCTTTCGCACCGACTTCCGCGACCGGCCGGCGCTCGTCGTCGTCAGGGGGGTGGACCGCGAGCGCGACCTGCGGGCCCTGCGAGCGTTCATCCGCGACACGCACCCGGCCCTGATCGGCGTCGACGGCGGCGCCGATGCCCTGCTGGCCGTCGGGCTGAGGCCCGACATGATCGTCGGCGACATGGACTCCGCCAGCGAGCGGGCGCTGCTGTGCGGGCGCGACGGGCGCACCGAGCTGGTGGTGCACTGCTATCCGGACGGCAGCGCCCCGGGGCGCGAGCGCCTGCAACTGCTTGGGCTCAGTCACAAGCTCGTGCCCGCGCCCGGGATGAGCCAGGACGTGGCGATGCTGATCGCCGCCGAGAAGGGGGCGCGGCTGATCGTCAGCGTCGGGTCGCAGTTCAACCTCGTCGAGTTCCTGGACCGCGATCGCCAGGGGATGTCCTCAACCTTCCTGACCCGTTTGCGGGTCGGTGAGATCCTGATCGACGCCAAGGGCGTCAGCCGCCTGTACAGGCCGCTTCCCGGCCTGATGCCGCTGCTCGTCGTCGTGCTGGCCGGGGTGGCGGCGATCGTGGCGATCGTCTGGAGCACGCCGTTGTTGCGCGACCTGCTCGAACTGCTGCTGCGCAAACTCGGCCTGTGAGCGGTGGGGGCGAGCGCCCCCACGGTTTACCGTTATCGCACGATGCTCGACTTCCGCTACCACGCGCTGTCCCTGGCGGCAGTGCTCTGCGCTCTGGCCGTGGGGGTGCTGGTCGGCGTGGCCATCGGCGACTCGAGCCTCGTCTCCTCGGCTCAGGACGGGCTCGTGCACAACCTGCGCGGCGAATTGCGCGAATCCCAGCACGAGCTCGAAGCGGCGAATGGCAAGCTCGCAGAGCAGCAGAGCCTGGCCGGCGCGTTTGAGCCGCTGGCGGTGCACGGCATGCTCGAAGGCCGGCGGGTCGGGGTTCTGTTCCTGGGCGACTCCTCCGACGAAGTCGACTCGCTCGTCCGCCAGGGCGTGCAGGGCGCCGGGGGCGAAGTCCGCTCTGTCGCCGCCGTGCGCGAGCCGCTGAATACGTCTGCGATCGCCGCGCAGGCGAGCGGCACTCGCTACGCGGCGCTCGCGAGCGATCCGCGGCTGATGCGCCGCTTCGGGACGCACGTCGGCGGCGAGCTCGTCTCCCAGGCCGCTCAGGCCGCCCAATCCACCCAACCGTCCCAGCCCCCCTCGCTGCTCGAACGGGTGCGAACGACCCTGCTCAGCTCCGACGACGGGCAGCTCGGCGGTCTGGAAGGGGTCGTCGTGATGCGGGCAGAGCCCAGCGGGATGACGGGTTCGGCGGTCACGACAACGCGCGAATTCGAGTCGGGTCTGCTCGCCGGCATCGCGGCGCGCGGCGTTCCCGTCGTCGGTGTGGAGACGACCGCCACCGAGCCCTCGCAGGTCCCGTGGTACAAGACCGAAGGGATTTCGAGCGTCGACGACCTCGACAGCGTCGGTGGCCGCGCCGCGCTGGCGTACGCGCTCGCCGGCTACCGCGGCGCGTTCGGGGTCAAGTCGAGCGCCGACGCGCAGCTTCCCTCGCCGCAGAATGCACCGTCGAGTGCTCTAGCCGTGCGGACTCCGGGCAGACCGTGAGCAAAGCCTCGATCGGGTGCCCTCCCTCGCCCTTCTGATCTCGGGCGCGCTGGCGCTTGCGCTGGTCCCCCTGGGGTTGCGCGAGCTGCGCGAGCTCGAGGCCGTGCGCCCCAACTACCGCGGCGCGCGACTGCCGTGGCCGGCCGGGATCCTGATCGCGTCGATCGGGCTGCTGTCGCTGCTCGCGCTCGGGCCGTTGGCGCAGCTCGACGACGGCTCTGCGACCTACGCGCAGAGCGCTCCGGTCGCGCTCTACACGATCGGGGTCGCGCTGCTCGGGCTGCTCGACGACCTCCTGGGTGGGCGGCTCGCCGGCGGGCCGCGCGGGGTGCGCGCCCATGCGCGGGCCCTGCTCGGCGGGCGTATCTCCACCGGCGTGCTGAAGGGGTTCGGAGCGAGCGGGCTGGCACTGTACTGCACCTCGCTGCTCGCCCTCTCCGACGGCTCCTGGCTCCTCGCAAGCGGGGTGCTCGTGCTGGCCACGCACGCCTTCAACCTGCTCGACCTGCGCCCGGGTCGCGCCCCCAAGGGGCTCGTGCTGCTCGGCGCCGGGCTGACGATCGCCGCCGGGCCGCGGGCGGCGTACGTCCTTGGAGCGTTCCTCGGGCCCGCGCTCGTACTCGGCGTCTACGACCTGCGCGAGCGGGCGCTGCTCGGCGACTGCGGTGCGAGCGTGCTTGGCGCCCTGGCCGGCTGGTGGCTGGTGCTCACGCTCGCGCCCGCCGGCATGGCGGTGGCGCTCGCGCTGCTGGCCGCGACCTGCCTCTTCGGCGAGCTGCGCTCGATCTCAACCGCCGTCGAGCGTCTGCCGCTGCTGCGCCATCTAGACTCCATCGGCAGACCCTAGAGTCCCAGAACTCTTCTCGATGAGCACGCTGCACTTGGACCGCCACCCACAGCCCCCAGCCAAGACACGGTTCGTCTTTGTGACCGGCGGCGTGGTCTCCTCGCTCGGCAAGGGCATCGCCGCCGCCTCGATCGGACGCCTTCTCGTCTCGCGCGGGCTGACCGTCGCGATGCAGAAGTTCGACCCCTACATCAACGTCGACCCCGGCACGATGTCGCCCTACCAGCACGGCGAGGTGTTCGTCACCGAGGACGGCGCAGAGACCGACCTCGACCTCGGCCACTACGAGCGCTTCACCGACGCCAACGCCTCGCGCGCCTCCAACGTCACCGCCGGCGGCATCTACGACACCGTCATCCGCCGCGAGCGCCGTGGCGACTACCTGGGCGGAACCGTCCAGGTAGTTCCGCACATCACCGACGAGATCAAGCAGCGGATCGCACTGATCGCCGAGTCCGCCGACGTCGACTTCGTGATCACCGAGATCGGTGGCACCGTCGGAGACATCGAGTCGCTGCCGTTCCTGGAGGCGATCCGTCAGTTCCCGGTGGGCGTGGGCACCGACGGCAAAGCCGTTGGTCGGCGACGCTGCATGTTCATCCACCTCACGCTCGTGCCCTACATCGGCCACGCCGGCGAGCTGAAGACCAAGCCGACCCAGCACTCGGTCAACGAGCTGCGGCGGATCGGCATCGCGCCGGACATGCTGATGTGCCGCTCCGAGGCGCCGCTGTCGGGCGAGATCCGCAAGAAGATCGCCCTGTTCGCGAGCCTGCCGGTCGACGCGATCGTCTCGGCCTGCGACGTCGACAACATCTACAAGGTGCCGCTCGTGTTCCGCGACCAGGGCGTCGACGGCTTCATACTCGAGCACTTCGGAGTCGAGGCGCCCGAGCCGGAGCTCTCGCGCTGGCGCGAGCCGATCGAGCTTGCCGAGCAGGCGCAGCACAGCGTCAAAATCGCGTTGGTCGGCAAGTACGTGCGCCTGGAGGACGCCTACCTCTCTGTCTCAGAAGCGCTGCGCCACGCTGCCGCGCTGCAGGGCAGCCGCGTGCAGATCGACTGGATCGACTCCGAGCGCCTGGAGCAGGGCGGGGACGTGTCCGCCGAGGGAGATGGCGGCGAGCGGCCGAGCGCGCGCGAGCTGCTGCAGAGCGCCGACGGCATCCTGATCCCCGGAGGCTTCGGCGGTCGCGGCATCGAGGGCAAGATCGTCGCCGCTCAGATCGCCCGCGAGCGTGAGATCCCCTATCTGGGGATCTGCCTGGGGATGCAGATCGCGGTTGCGGAGTTCGCTCGCCACGTCGCCGGGATGGAGGGCGCCAACTCGACCGAGTTCGACATCGAGACTCCTCACCCGGTGATCGACCTGCTGCCCGAGCAGAAGGAGGTCGCCGACCTCGGTGGCACGATGCGACTCGGGGCCGACCCGATCAAGCTTCACGAGGGCTCCAGGGCACGCGAGGTCTACGGCGAGGCCGTCGTCTACGAGCGCCACCGCCACCGCTACGAGGTAAACAACCTGCTGCGCAAACGTCTGCAGAGCGCGGGCCTGCGGGTCGCGGGCACCTCGCCGGACGAGCGACTGGTCGAGGCGATCGAGCTCGACGACCATCCCTTCTTTCTCGCCTCGCAGTATCACCCCGAGTTCAAGTCGCGGCCCGAGCGCCCGGCGCCGCTGTTCCGCGGCTTCATCGCCGCGGCGCTCGCGCTGGCCGACCGGCGATCCCAGGGATCGTCGATCGGCGGGCACGGGGCGGCACCGGAGCCCGGCGAAGAGGGCGTCGCGTCGGTCACGGATCGGCGTCCCACCTCCCATCCGGGGCACACGACACGTTCGCCGATCGGCCAGCACACAGCTCCGCGATGAGCGTTCAGGGCGATCATCTGCCCACCGCCGCGCCGCGATCTGAGCTGCGCGTGCAGCTGCGTCTGCGCACCGCCGACGAGCCGGCCGCGCGCGAGCTGGCGGCACGACTGATCGACCGCGCTCACGAGCTGGCCAACACGCCGGAGTGCGAATGCGACCTGGACGTCGACGTGGAATGGGATCCCGTCGGCACGCAGCCCTGAGCCGAGGCGTCGTCTGCCCACGAGCGGGCGCATTCAGACCTGCACTCAGTTTGAAACCGGTTCTCAGTCCATGAGCGCGCTGAAGCTCCGAGCGGGCACGGTGGTCCAGGCGCAACGGGAGCACCCGGGCGAGCAGCGGCTGCTTGTCGAGCTCGAGGACGGGGAGCGCCGACCGGCGATCGCCGACACTCGTCTGCACGGCGACTGCGCGCTCGGCGACAAGGTGGTCGTAAACGTGCAGGCTCTCGACATCGGGCTCGGCTCGGGCGGGTTTGACGTGCTGCACGTGAACCTCACTCGCGGGCTCCTCGGCGAGTCGAGCCAGGGGTCGCCCGCGCCCGACCAGGCTGCAAACGTCTCGCAGGCGATGAAGCTCAACTACACGAGCCTGCAGCACCTCGTCGACCCCGTAGATGGAGTCGCCGCGCTCGAACTGCCGGTCTCGCTGCCGGTCGGCGTGCTTGCGCTGCACGGGCAGCTGGCCGCCGTGGCGTGGGCGTACGCGCAGGAACGCCCCAGGGGGCGACTGGGCTATGTGCAGACCGCGGGCGGGGCGCTGCCCGGCGGCCACTCGCGCGCGGTGGCGGCGCTACGCGAGCGCGAGCTGCTGAGCGGGCACCTCAGCGCCGGTGTGAGCTACGGCGGCGAGGGCGAGGCGATCACCATCGCCGGAGCGATCCACCACGGCGCGCGCAGCCTGGGCTGGGACGCGATCGTGTGTGGGCCCGGACCGGGGATCGTCGGCTCGGGATCGCCGCTGGGAAACGGCGGGCTGCAGGCGCTCGAGAGCGCGCACACGGCGCTTGCGCTGGGGGCGCCCACGTTGCTGGTGGCGCGGATGTCCTCGGCTGACCCACGCGCGCGCCACCGCGGCGTCTCGCACCACACGCTGACCGTGCTCGAGCTGCTGCTGGCCCCGGTCGCGGTGGCCCTGCCGCTCGGTGTCGAGCCTCCCGTTGGGGGGGACTCATGCGCGCAACCGGGGGGCACCTCACGTCCCGGGCAGCGAGACGCCTCACGTCACGACTGGCGCAGCGCGCCGGTCGATCTGGCCGGCTATGCGGCGAGCGGTCTGCCGAGCACGACGATGGGGCGCGGTATCGCCGAGGATCCGCTGTTCTTCGCCGCTGCGCTTGCGGGCGGCAGCGCGCTCGCCTCGTTGTGTCAGGCCGTCCAGGCGCGCAATGCCTGACAGCGGGCTCGCCTGGCTGTGCCAGACGGCCCAAGCGCGCGAAGTCTGAGGAGGCGCTCCGCTCAGGCGCTCGAGGTCTGACAGCGCGCTGTCACGCGCAGGGGTCCCGTCTGCCAGGGCGAACTTGGCGAGCGATGGTCGATCAACAGAGCCCTCCGGGGGCGCCGGAGAGTCAGTTCGCGCGACTGCGCCTCGACTTCCTTGCCTACCTCGAGCTCGAGCGCGGGCTCTCGCGCAACACCGTGGCCGCGTACTCAAGCGATTTGTTGCAGCTCGGGGAGTTCCTCGCTCGGCGCGGCGTGCAGCCGCTGGAGGCCCGGCATGGCGATCTGGCGGGCTTCCTGGCCGAGCTGGCGGCAGGCGGCGAGGGGCGAGCGCCGGTCGCCGCGACCACGCTGCAGCGCAAGGCGGCTTGCGTGCGCTCCTTCTACCGGCACCTGCGCCGCGAGGGGTCGATCGAGCACGACCCGACGGCCGACCTGCGCTCGCCTCCGAAACTGCGGCGGCTGCCGAAGGTGCTCACGCGCGAGCAGGTCGCGCGTCTGCTCGCCCAGCCGCGCGGGAGCGAGCCGTTGGCGCTGCGCGATCGGGCGCTGCTCGAGCTGATGTACGCGTGCGGGCTGCGCATCTCCGAGCTGTGCGGGCTCGAGCTCGGCGACGTCGATCCACGGGAGGGGGTACTGCGCGCGCGCGGCAAGGGCTCCAAGGAACGGTTGGTGCCGGTGGGACGTTCGGCGCTGCGGGCGCTCGACGGCTATCTGACTCGCGGACGGCCGGCGCTGGTGGGCGCGAGCACACAGACGCGACTGTTCGTCAACCACCGCGGCGGACCGCTGACCCGCCAGGGGGCGTACAAGATCATCCAGGGGCACGCTCGCGAGGCCGGGCTCGCAGAGCGGATGAGCCCGCACACGCTGCGCCACACCTTCGCCACCCACCTGCTCGCCGGCGGCTGCGACCTGCGCTCGCTGCAGGAGATGCTCGGGCACGCGGACCTGGCGACGACGCAGATCTACACGCACCTCTCCGCGGACCGGCTCAAGCAGGCCTACTTCGACGCGCACCCGCGCGCGCACGTCGGTCGCTCCGCGCACGGCGGCCGAGCGGATCCTCACTGCCCGTCGGGCGCGGTCGGCGGCCGACCGGAACGCACGCGCTGGCCCGGTATCGTCGCCGCGGATGCCGGAGTTGCCCGAGGTCGAGACGATCAGGCGCCAACTGGCGCCGCTGGTTGAGGGGCGCCGGCTGGCGAGGGTGCGCATCCTCGATCCGCGCTGGTCGCGGCCGCTCGCCCCCCGCGAGCTCGAGGACGCGCTCAGCGGCCGGCGCGTGCAGCGGCTCAGCCGCAGGGGCAAGTACCTGGTGTGGGAGTGCAGCGAGGAGGTCTACCTGCTCCAACATCTGCGAATGACCGGCTCGGTGCTGCACGCTCCCGATCCACAGCAGTCGCACGTGAGCGTCTGGATCGAGCTCGACCGCGGCGGGCCGCTTGCGATCGTCGACCCACGTCGCTTCGGCACCGGCGAGCTGGCGCTCGGCAAGGAGGCGCTCGAGAGATTCTTCTCCAGCCGCCTAGGGCTTGAGCCGCTTGACGAGCGGTTCACCGCCGCGCACCTGCGCGCCCTGGCGCGGGGGCGACGGGCTCCGGTGAAGGCGTTCCTGCTCGACCAGACCAAGATCGCAGGGGTGGGCAACATCTACGCCGACGAGGCGCTGTTTCGAGCGCGAATCCACCCGCTGCGCGAGACCGGAACGCTGACGCCGGGGCAAGTGGAGCGGCTGCGCGAGGCGATCGTGTGGGCACTGCTCGCCGGGATCGAGGCGCGCGGAGCCACGATCGACGACTTCCGCCACGTCGACGGCGTGTGGGGCTCCTTTCAAGACCGCTTCCAGGTCCACCGACGCGAGGGAGAGCCCTGCTCACGCTGCGGACGGGAGATCGTAAAGCTGCGCGTCGCCGGCCGCGGAACCTATGTGTGCGAGCGCTGCCAGCCGCGCCCGCGCGCGCTCAGCCCCCCAGCAGCCGCTCGAGCCGGCCGCTCTGGATCGCGCTCAGCGTCTCGTTGAAGCCACCGACGAGACGATCCCCGACAAGCACCTGGGGGAAGGTCATCATCCCGGTTCGTGTCGCCAGCTCGACGCGCCCCTGCGGGTCCTTGGAGAGGTTGACCTCGGAGAACTCGAGACCGCGGGCGGCCAGCAGGCCCTTGACGCGCGCGCAGAACGAGCACGGCTCGGTCGTGTAGACCTTGATCGCCGCGCCCTGGGCCTGGCTTTCGGTGACGACGCTGTCACTGGCAGGACTCTCGCTGATAAAACCCTCCCTGCTCATTACTTCAAAAAGTATAGCGCCTCTTGCGCCGCTATCGCGGGCCCCGAACCGTGACGACAGAGGCCCGCGAGAGCGCTTGGCCCGCGGGCGAGCGAAGCCCACGGCTCCCGAAGCGGCTCCGCCTGGCACCAGCCTAAACTCGGACTTCATGGGCGGCATGCTCAAGACCGAGGCAGTCGTGCTGCGCTCGCTGCGCTACGGAGAGGCCGACCGGATCCTGCACCTGTACACGCCGCACCGCGGGCGCCTGGCGGCGATCGCCAAGGGGGTGCGACGCGCCCGCAGCCGCTTCGGCGGACGCCTCGAGCCGTTCTTTCGGCTTCGCATCGAGCTGCACGAAGGGCGCGGCGAGCTCCTGACCGTCACGGGAGCGCAGACGGTCGATGGTCACGCGGGCCTGCGCACAAGCGCGCGGGCGCTGGACGCAGCCGCGCGCGCCTGCGACGCCGTCGGGCGGCTGTTCGAGACCGGCGAGCCGCACCCGGGCGTGTTCAACCTGCTCTGTCACAAGCTCTCGCTGCTGGACGCCGAACCGGCCACCGCCACCCGCGCCGGAGCGCTCGCCTTCCGCCTGAAGCTGCTGCACGCTGCGGGCCTGGCACCGCAGCTGGCGGCCTGCGCCGACTGCGGCGAGGCCGAGCACCTGGTCGGCTTCTCGGGCGCCGCGGGCGGGGTCGTCTGCGGCGGGTGTGAGGCAAACTCGTTTCCCCTCGCGCGCGAGGCGCACGAGTTCATGCTCGGCGCGCTCGGCAGTCCCCTCAGCGAGGTGCCAGACGGCGCGGAGCGAGCGCTCGGGCAGGTCGAGCGCGCCGTCGCCGAGACGCTCGAGCACCACGCTCACGTGCGGCTGATGCCGGCCGCCGACCGCCGCTCGGCAGCACCCTCATCCGCACACGCGGCCGGGCCGCCGATCGGCCGGGCCGCGTGAGGCGATGGCCGAGCAACGGGTAGCTGCAGACTTCGCCGCGCGCCGCCAACGCCTTGAGGCGGCCGAGCTGAGCGAGCACGCCGAGCGCTCGTACCCGCCGCTGCGGGTGCGAGCAGAGGCGGACTGTGAGCTGCGCACGCCGTTCCAGCGCGATCGCGACCGGATCGTCCACTGCAAGGCGTTTCGTCGCCTGACGCACAAGACGCAGGTGTTCGTCTCGCCGCTCGGCGACCATTACCGCACGCGCCTGACCCACACGCTCGAGGTGACCAGCATCTCGCGCACCGTGGCGCGCGCTCTGCGTCTCAACGAGGACCTGACCGAGGCGATCGGGCTCGGCCACGACCTCGGCCATCCCCCCTTCGGGCACATCGGCGAGGAGGCACTCGACGCCTGCCTGCGCAAGCGCTTCGAGCGGGAGTTTCGCCACTACGAGCATTCGCTGCGGGTCGTCGAGGTGCTCGAGCGCGGCGGCGAGGGGCTCAACCTGACCGAGCAAGTTCGCGAAGGGATCGCCCGCCATTCGAGCAGGGCGCCGCTTCCCCGCACGCTCGAGGGGCGAATAGTGCGGGTGATCGACCGCGTCGCCTACATCAACCACGACATCGACGACGCGATCAGAGCCGGGCTGCTCGACGAGCGCGACCTGCCAAGCGAGCCGATCGCCGTGCTCGGACGCACGGGCTCCGAGCGCATCGACGCGCTCGTGCACGACATGGTCGAGTGCTCCGAGCGCGCCGGCGACATCGTCCAGAGCGCGCAGGCGGGCACGGCGATGGCGCAGCTGCGCGAGTTCATGTTCGAGCGCGTCTACCTCGGCCCCGCGGTCAGGGCCGAGCGCGAGCGGATTCTCAAAGTCGTGCGCACGCTGTTCGAGCACTACGCCGATCGCCCCGAGTCGATCCCAGACGACGGTGGCGTCCCCGGCGCGGCGCTCGGCGAGCGAGTCACCGACTACCTCGCCGGGATGACCGACCGTTATTGCATCCGCGCCTACACCGACCTTGAAGTGCCACGGGTGTTCGCGCGTTAGCGCCGCGCCGTCCGCCTCCCTGACGTCGCGCTGCCCGGGCCGCTAGCGTCAAGGCGTGATCCAGACACGCTCACCAGTGGAGTTCGTCTCCCGTCGCGGAAACCCGCCGCAAACTTCGGAGATTGGACGCTAGGAGTGGCGCGCTACGCCGCCGACTCGCGCGATCGCGTGCGCGATGCGATCGACTTCGTCGAGCTCGTCTCCACCCGTACCGAGCTGCGCCGCGCCGGGCCGCGCAGCCATGAGGGGCTGTGCCCCTTCCACGACGAGCGCACGCCCTCCTTCAGCGTCGAGCCGGTCGAGAAGGTCTACTACTGCTTCGGCTGCCAGGCCTCGGGCGACCTGTTCACCTTCGTGCAGGAGACAGAGGGGGTCGACTTCAAGGCCGCGCTCGAGCTGCTCGCCGACCGCGCCGGGATCGAGCTCGAGCTCGAAGCCGAGGACCCGCGCGAAGCGCAGCAACGCGCTCGGCGCGAGCGGCTGCTCGAGCTGCTCGGCCGCACCGCCGGCTACTACGAGCGCTGCCTGTGGGAGTCCGGCGAGGCCGCATCGGCGCGCGACTACCTGGCTGAGCGCGGGCTCGGCGAGGAGGTCCTGCGTCGTTTTCGCGTCGGGTATTCGCCGAGCGCGTGGGATCGCGTGCTGCTGGCCTCGCGACGCCAGGGGTTCTCAGAGCAGGAGCTGTACGCGGCCGGCTTGGCTCAGCGCTCCCAGCAGGAGCGCGGGCGCGTCTACGACCGCTTTCGCGCGCGGATCATGTTCCCGCTCGCAGACATGCGCGGGCGCGTGCTCGGCTTCGGCGCCCGCGCGCTGCGCGAGGGCGCCAAGCCGAAGTACCTGAACAGCACCGACAACGAGCTGTACCACAAGGGATGGCATCTGTACGGCGCCGATCGGGCTCGCGGCGCGGCGGCCAAGGCGGGCGAGGCGATCCTGTGCGAGGGCTACACCGACGTGATCGCGATGCACCAGGCGGGCTTTCAGAACGCGGTCGGGCTGATGGGGACGGCACTGACCCCTGAGCAGGTCGGCGAGCTCGGACGGATGGCCCAGACCGTGCTGCTGGCGCTCGACGCCGACAGCGCCGGGCAGGAGGCGATGCTGAAGGCCGCGCGGCTGGCGACACGGCGCAAGC
Organism: Solirubrobacteraceae bacterium; assembly: GCA_036269375.1. Taxonomy (GTDB): domain Bacteria; phylum Actinomycetota; class Thermoleophilia; order Solirubrobacterales; family Solirubrobacteraceae; genus Palsa-744. Next base: position 27,349 of record DATASE010000094.1, on the reverse strand, counting down.
TCGAGCTGCGAGTGGTCGAGCTCCCCGCGGGCGCCGACCCGGCCGAGTTGCTGCAGAGCGAGGGTGCCGAGGCGATGGGGGGGCTGGTATCGGGCTCTGTGCCGTTCGTGCGCTTCCGCGTCGAGCGCGCGCTGGCAAGCGGCGACGACTCCAGCCCCGAGGGCCGCGACCGGATGCTCGAAGAGCTGCGGCCGGTGTTCGCCGACCTGCCGCAGAGCGCGATGCGGATGGAGCTGACGCGGCTCGTGTCTGGCAAGCTCGGGCTCGGCGAGAACGTCGCGGAGAAGCTGCTGACGGTTGCGGGCCCGTCGCGGCGAGGTGCGGCGCCGGTGCGAGAGACCTCGTCCCCGGGTGCGCCTGCCGCCACCGCGCAGCCGGCCTCGTCGTCCGGCCCGACCCGCGTGCTCTCGGGACGCGAGGACACCGAGCGGGCGTTTCTCGCCCAGTGCATCGCCACCCCCGCGCACGGTCAGGCGGCGCTCGTGGAGGTCGACGTGGAGGCTCTGTTCACGAGCGAGCTGCTGCGGCGGGCGGCACGGCATCTACGCGACGGCAACGTCGCCGAGCCACTGAAGGGTGTCTCTGATGAGGATCGCGAGCTTGTCTCGCTGCTGGCCGAGCTGATCGTGGAGGCGGGTCGCTGGCCGGCCGTCGAGGGGACGAACACGCCACCGATGCTCGAGGTGCAGCAACTGCAGCTGGAGCTGGCGTCGATCGAACGGCGAATCCACGCGGCGCGCGCGCAGGGGATGGGGGAGGTCAACGAGCTGGCGCGCCGGCGCGGGGAGGTCAAGCAGCTGTTCGACAGGGCGCAGGAGCGGGCGATGGCGCATACGGGGAGCGACGCCTGGGGGGCTCCCGTCACTGCGCCGCCTGCAGGTCTTCCCTGAGCGTCGCGGCCCGGGTGAATGTAAGTGTGTTGTTCCGTCCGCACCATGGTAGACAATGGGATGCATGGATCGGGCATCGCTGGAGGAGTTTTTGGGACGAGGCCTGTCCCTTGCCGAGATCGGACAGCGGGTCGGCCGGCATGAAGCGACCGTCGCGTACTGGGCGAAAAAGTACGGACTGCAAGCTGCCAACCGGCAGAAGCACGCCGCGCGCGGCGGGTTGGATCGAGGCGAGCTGGAAAGGCTCGTCGGACAAGGCGCGTCAATAGCTCAGATCGCAGACGCCGTCGGCCGCAGCAAGCCGACCGTTAGGCATTGGCTGATCAGATTCGGCTTGAAAACTCACGGTGCTCGCGGACGGCGCACGACGGAGGCGGCGCTCGCAGCCAAGCGAGCAGGGCTCGCCACCGTGACGATGTGCTGTCCGCATCACGGAGAGAGCGAGTTCTGGCTCACTGGTCGGGGCAACTACCGCTGCAAGCGCTGCCGAACAGACGCCGTATCTCGCAGGCGTCGCCGCGTCAAGGAGACGCTGGTCAAGGAAGCGGGTGGGTGCTGCCGCATCTGCGGCTACGACCGCAACATGCGTGCGTTGCACTTCCATCACATCGATCCCTCGAGCAAGCGCCACGAGATCAACGCCAAGGGTGTGGCGATCGCGCTCGACAAGTTGCGCATCGAGGCGCGCAAGTGCGTGCTTCTATGCTCTAATTGTCACGCTGAGGTCGAGGACGGAACCGTGGTCCTTCCGGCCGACGCGCTCGCTCCCTCTCCGGGGTAGCACGATCGGTCTGGGGTAACTCAATTGGCAGAGTGCGGAGCTGTTAACTCCGAAGTTGTGGGTTCGAGTCCCACCCCCAGAGCTTCACGTGGCGACGATGTCGCCCACCAGCACGCGGGAGGCGTGTTGCTGCCCGCTTGAGCAAGCAATTCTCTCGACCAACATCGCCGCTCGCGCGCCTGAATCATTGCTTGCCGACCACTCGGCGAACCGCTGCGCCCGAGCTCGGATCGCCTCGTCACCTACGACGCGCTCGACCGCCCACCGTAGCGGCCGCGACGAAATGAACCGACGTGGCAGACGCACGCCCGCGCCCGCCCAGGCCACCCGCGCAGCGTTCTCGTTCATGTCGCCCGCCACCGGGCACGCGACCACCGGCACACCCAGCGAGAGGGCGCGCACCAGGGTGCCGTGGCCGGCGTGGCAGACCACCGCATCACACTGGGGCACGGTGTGCGAGTAGGAGAGCCAATCGACCACGCGCGCGTTCTCTGGCACGCGCAACGGACGCGACGGGAGCCGGCGGTTGTAGGTCGCAAGCACCCGCACGGGCGCGTCCGCGAGCCCGTCCAGACAGGCGTGCAGCAGGCGGTGCTCCGGGTCCTGCGATGTCGAGGGCGCCACCAGCACGAGCGGCTCGTCGCCGGGCGGGATCGGGACCTCCCGCGCGGGAGGCTCCCAGATCAAGGGACCGACGACGTGCACGTGCGCGGGCCAGGTGCGGGGGTACTCGAGCTGAGGGTAGGTGGCCACCAGCGCAAGGCGGTCGCTGGTGCCGCCGTGGACGCGATCGAGCGGCGCCAGGCCGACCTCCGTGCGGGTGCGGTTGAGCGCGTCGCGACCGCTCTGCAGTCCGCGTCGCACCGGTCCGTGCGCCCGGTTCCAGAAGGCGCGGCCGAGTGGGGTGCGTGGTAGGACCGCTCCGAACGAGTAGATCGGAAAGCCCGGAGCGGACTCCGGGAAGAGGTGGGGGATGAGCGTCGCTGCCGGTACGTCGAGCAGCTCGGCGCACAGCGACGGACCGACGGTGAGGATGTCGTGCACGACGACGTCCGGGCGCAGCTCGCGCACCAGTGGCAGCGTGTCGCGGGTGGCGTAGACGATCGCCTCGTAGAAGTCGAGCGGCTGCGGCGGGGTGCCGTCGCGCTCGAGCGGCACCGGGAAGGCGCTGTACTCCGGTGCCGCCGTGAACTCGATGCCCTCGCCCTCGACGGCCTCGCGCCAGCGCTCCCAGGTCTGCAACGTCACGTCGTGGCCGCGCGCGCGCAGGGCGCGGCCCAGCGCGATCATCGGGAAGGCGTGACCCGGGTCGCCGAAGGCGCCGAGCAGTATGCGCAGCCGTGCGCGCGGCGTTCTCGACGCGAACACGCTCGTGTGGCTAGGCGGCCAGCTCCGCGACCAAGCGAAGCTGCTGCAGCCGGTCGTCCTTGGTGAAGGCGATCGGCGTTATCCCGAGCGTGCCGACGCCTGCTTCGCGATAGACCGCCAGGCGCTCGCGCACCACGTCCTTGGGGCCGCATAGCGAGACCTTGTCGATCAGCTCGTCGGGGATCGCAGCCATCGCCTCCTCGCGCTTTCCTTCCAGGTAGTAGTCCTGGATCGTTTTCGCCTGCTCCTCGAAGCCGTAACGGCAGACGAGGTTGTTGTAGAAGTTCTGCTTGCGCGAGCCCATGCCGCCCACGTAAAGGGCGATGAAGGGGCGCATCGCGTCGCGTGCTGCTTTCAGGTCGTCGGTGACGAACGCGTTGACCGTCGGCGCGACGTCAAAGCCCTCGAGCGTCCGGCCGGCGCGGTCTGCCCCTTCCTGCAGCAGCGGGCGCAGCTCTGAGACGTGCTCGGGGCTGAACAGCGTCGGGATCCAGCCTTCGGCGATCTCGCCCGCCAGCGCCGTGTTCTTCGGGCCGATCGCCGCCAGGTAGATCGGGATTTTCTCCTGCACCGGCGAGATCGTCAGCTTGAGCGCCTTGCCCGGCCCGTCGGGCAACGGCAGCTCGAGGGTCTCGCCCTTGAATTCGACGCGCTCGCGCGCCAGCGCCATGCGCACGATCGCCACATACTCGCGCGTGCGCTGCAGCTGCTTGGCAAAGCGCTGCCCGTGCCACCCCTCGGCGACCTGTGGGCCCGAGGAGCCGATGCCGACGATCATCCGCCCGCCAGAGAGCTGGTCGATCGTCGCGGCGGTCATCGCGGTCATCGCCGCCGAGCGGCCGGGCATCTGAAAGATCCCGGCGCCGAGGCGGATACTGCTCGTCTGGCCCGCCAGCCACGCAAGCACCGTTGCGGTGTCAGAGCCGTACGCCTCGGCCGCCCACACCGAGTCGTAGCCGAGCTTCTCGGCTTCCTGGACGATCTCAAGCTGATCCTGGGAGGAGAGGCCGAGGCCCCAGTAGCCGATGTGCACGCCTAGCTTCATCGCGGTTCCTTTCGGTGCGGGCGGGGTTGGGCGGTTGCGTCGCTGTCGTCTGCTACAGCGCGTCGCCCGGGCGGACGAACATGATCTCAGGCACGACACAGGCGGGGGAGACACGCAGCATGAAGCGGACCGCCTCGGCGACGTCCTGCGGGCGGATCATCTCCTCGGCTTTGACCTGCCCCTTGACGAAATCGGTCATCGGCGTGTCCACGAACGCCGGGCAGAGGGCCAGCGACTTGATGCCCTGCGAGCCGAGCTCCTTGTTCATCGCTTCGGTCCAGCCGACGACCGCATGCTTGGTGGCCGAGTAGACCGACAGCCACGCCTCGGCGCGCTTGCCGGAGATCGAGGAGGTGTTGACGACCAGCGCGTTCTGGTGCTCGATGCCGGCGGCCTGCAGCAGGTCGAGCGCCTCGCGGTAGAACAGGACGATCTGGCGCAGATTGACCGAGATCTGCATGTCAAGGTACTTGGTCTGGATCTCGCCGACCGGGGCGCCGATGCCAACGCCGGCGTTGTTGACGAGCACGTCCAGGCGCCCGTAGCGCTCGCGGTGCGCGGCGACGACCTTCTGGACCTCGCTCTCCTCCGAGAGCGAGGCGGCAACTGCGTGAACGTCAAAGCCCTCCTCGGCCAGCCCGTCCGCCGCGGCCTGCAGCTTGTCCGGCCGCCGCGCAGCCATCGTGACGCCGTAGCCTTCCTCGGCGAGGACGTGCGCTATCGCCAGTCCGATGCCGCTCGATGCCCCAGTGACCAGTGCCGCCCGCTCCGCCATGCTCGCTCCTCTGCGTTGGTTGTCGCGGGTATCAAACCACGGCGCGGTGGCTCGGCGGGTGGTGGCACGCGATCGGAGATCGCTCGACGCACGTCGGCGCCGGCCGGGGCGGCCACCTCACATACCTGCAGGGGTTCGGACTCGCTCGACACCTCGCGCAGCCGGAAGGCGCTGGTAGCGTCTAAGCGGCCGTGCCTCGCGCGGTACGGGCCCGTAGCTCAGTTGGTTAGAGCCGCCGACTCATAATCGGTTGGTCCCAGGTTCGAGTCCTGGCGGGCCCATTTCCCCCGGTGGCGAGTACCGCCGTTATCGGTCTAGGCCGCCTGCCTGCACTCGGACACACTAGTGCGAACTAGCTCGTAGACCTTACCCCACATCAAGCGCATCCAGCCGAGCACCGGCAAGCACCACCCGCTCCCCGCGAAACGCAACCCCCTCGGCTTCCAGCAGTCGCCGCTGCTTGGCCCCCTTCGCCAACGACCCGTCCGCCCGCACCACCCGGTGCCACGGCACATCCCCTACCCCGGTCTGGCTGAGCACACGGCCCGCCAGCCGCGGGGCGCCTGGCGACACGTCGCCATATGTGCGCACGTAGCCCGGCGGAATCGCCCGCACCCGTCGCAGGATCGCCTCTCGAGTCTCACCGTTGCCGGCTGCCGCCACAGACCGGATCTTGCCGTCACGTCGCTGATCTTGCTGCCCGCCCCGATTCGCGGACGATCTTCACCGTCTGGAACCGTCCACCGGGTGATCCAAGCCCACCGAAGTGGGTAGTGCGCAGAGATCCGGACCGACCAGAGCGTCCGAACCAGACGGGCCGACCGTCCGACCGAGAGGCACCCGATGAGCACAGCGGCACAATCGCGCCCCGCCACGGCAAGCACCGCGGCGAGCAACCGGACCGGCGGACCGGTGTCCGCCGACGTCCTTGTCATCTTCGGCATCAGCGGCGACCTCGCGAAGGTGATGACCTTCAACTCGCTTTACCGCCTCGAGCGTCGCGAACTGCTCGACTGCCCGATCGTGGGTGTAGCGGCCGACGACTGGACGGTCGAGGATCTGCGCAAGTACGCCCGTACGTCGATCGAAAGCCGCGGCGAGACGATCGACGAGGACGTCTTCAAGCGCCTTGCCGACCGCCTTTCCTACGTGTCCGGCGACTTCAGCGACAACGCGCTCTACTCGCGCGTGGCCGGCGCCATCGCCAACGCCCACAGCCCGGTCTTCTATCTGGAGATCCCGCCGTCGCTGTTTGGCACGGTCATCGCCGGGCTGGCGCAGGCGGGCGCCACCACTCACGCGCGCGTGGTCGTCGAGAAGCCGTTCGGCCACGACCTTGCCTCCGCTCGCGCGCTCGCCGCCGAAATCCACCAGCACATTCGCGAGTCCCAGCTCTACCGGATCGATCACTTCCTGGGGAAGATGGGGACCGACGAGCTGCTCTATCTGCGCTTCGGCAACACGATGATCGAGCCGATCTGGAACCGCAACCACATCGCCTGCGTGCAGATCACGATGGCCGAGCGCTTCGGCGTGGAGGACCGCGGGCACTTCTACGATCCCGTCGGCGCGCTGCGCGACGTGGTCGTCAACCACCTGATGCAGCTCGTCGCCGCGGCGGCGATGGAGGCGCCCGCCGGCGCCGACGCGGAAACGCTGAAGGACGCCAGGTTCGCGGTCTTCCGCTCGACCGAGACGGCCGACCCCGACCACTTCGTGCGCGGGCAGTACGACGGCTACCTGGAAATCGACGGCGTCGCCGACAAATCGACCACCGAAACCTATGCTGCCCTTTGTCTGCACATCGACAACTGGCGCTGGGCGGGCGTCCCCTGGTTCATCCGCACCGGCAAGAAGCTCCCAGTCACCCAAACCGAGCTGCGCCTCGTCTTCAAGCACCCGCCGCGCCTGGGCTTCATGGAGCGCGGCCACCGCCTTCCCGAACCCGACCAGCTCGTGATCAAGATCGACCCCGCGACCGGCACCCGCCTGGTGCTCGACGCCCACCGCGCCGACCGCGGCGGGCCCCAAGCGATCACGCTGGACATGGAGTTCGCGCAGGAGGGCGGCGAGGCTCCCACCCCGTATGAGGTGCTGCTGCTCGACGCAATGCGCGGCGAGAGCAAGCGCTTCACTCGCCAGGACGGCGTCGAGGAGTGCTGGCGCGTCTTCGCACCGCTGCTTTCACCTGATGGCAACGGCAGCGATGAAGCGCCAGCCGGCGACCCCCGTCCACCGGCATGCCCCTACAAGCCGGACAGCTGGGGGCCCGAGCGGGCCGATCGCTTGGTGGCGAGCTACGGCGGCTGGCACGGCCCTTGGGTGACGACGTGAGCCCCAGGAGCAAGGCCGGCTCCCCGGAAAATGCCCATGGCAGCTCGGACGGCAGCTACGACGGCGCTAGGAAATAGATCCTGGCTGGCGGATACGGCTCCCACGAGTAGACCTGCCACGTCCGCCTGCGATAGCGCACCGGGCCGCTCTTGGGCAGGTGCCGCGGGCCCGCCGTCAGGCCCGCGATCTGCGTCGAGCCGTCTCTGACGAACACGACCCCGCCGGTGGCGCCCTGCAGCGTCCCGGCGAGATCCTGGTAGTGAGAGGGCAGCGGCGAGAAACGCGCCGCAACGTCCTTGAGCACGCTGCCCCAGGTCGCGTGGCGGACCGCTCTGCAGCTCTGCGCCGCTAGCGCTTGAGTCGGCGGCGGGAGCAGCAGCACCGCCTTCAGCGGACCGTCGGGGAACGCGCGCACCTTGATAACGCGCGCCAGATACCTCACGCCGCGCACCCGAACGCTCGCGCCGTCGGCGGGCAGTGGGGGCGCCGGCTGCAGCGTGCCGAGCACAAAGCCTTCGGCCGGACGCGGGGTGCCGTAGACGTCGATCGGCACACCGGTGAAGCGGGTCACTAGCTTGACATAACCCACGTCGTCCTGCACGGACATGACGTAGCTGCCAACCTTGCGGGCGCCCTGGCGCAGCGCGCCCGCGATCGGCGCGATGATGTACGGGCCGCCTACGTCTGCCAGGACGCGGCCCCTGCTGAGCACGCGCAGACGCACGATGTGCCAGTGGGGGGTGTAGACGATTCTGTGCACTGCCGCGTACACGGCGGGTTGGTTGCCGGCGGCCACCGCTTCGGTCAATTCCCGCGAAGCCGTGATGTGCGCAGCGTCTTCGGCGACCTCGCCGCCGCCCGCCTCGCCGGCGTAGATCCGCTTGGCGACGTGCAACTCGACCGCAGCAACGGTCTGCGCGGCGGCGGCACCGCAGGCGCCCGTGCCGGCGGGCGCCGTGGCGTCCCCCGCGCTTGCCCGACGCCGCGTCGAGCCCGAACCGTCGGGATCGGCGACCGCGACCGCGGCGCCTGCCACCCCCACCAGCACGATCGCAGCGAGTAGCCAACGCACCGAGAAGCGACGATTCTTCCCAACCATTCGACGCTGAGCTTGCTTTCTCTTGCTTAGCGAGAGATAAGCGCCCGCGTGAGAGATGCCACATGGTGCGTGAGCTGACTCGCCGACCGCGAGCGTCCGGTCCTGTCGGGCACGTGAGCACGCGCCCGACTCGCCCGACATGGGCGCACCGGGGGCAACCGATGCGGGGGACCTCCGACGCCACCACTACCCTTTGCGGCATGGAGGCTGAAGCCGTGCCGGAGCGCGTTGCGGTGATCGACCTCGGCTCCAACTCGTTTCGGATGGTCGTGTTCGCCTCCCACGGCGACCGTTGGGAGCGCGAGCGGGAGCTGTCGGCGCCGGTGCGGATCGGCGCAGGGCTGGCAGCCAGCGGACGTTTGAGCGCCGAGGGGATTGCACGCGCGCTCGACACCATGGACAAATTTGCGCTGGCCTGCTCGCAGGCCGGGCTGGATCGTCGCGCGATCGACGCGGTGGCCACCAGTGCCATCCGCGACGCCGAGAACGGCGCCGAGCTGCTCGCGCTCGTGCGCGAGCGCACCGGGCTGGAGGTCAGGGTGCTCAGCCGCGAGCAGGAGGCCCGCTATGGCTATCTCGCCGCCGTCCACACGACCACGTTGAGCGACGGTTGCGTGCTCGACCTCGGTGGTGGCTCGCTGCAGCTGGTCCGCGTGGCCGGGCGGATCGCGCGCGAGTCCGGCTCTTGGCGACTCGGCGCGGTGCGGATGACCGAGCGGTTCCTGACAGATGAAGGACCCGCCCGCCCGGCCAAGCGCAGCCAGTGCAAGGCGCTGCAGGCTCACGTCGCGCGTAAGCTCGAGAGCGCACCGTGGCTTGCGAGCGCAGGCGAGCGGTTGGTCGGGCTGGGGGGGACCGTGCGCAACCTGGCCACTGCAGCCGAGCGCGCCGCCGGCCTGCCCGCCGATCGGGTGCAGGGGTTCCTGCTCGAGCGCGAGGCGCTGGGTGAGCTGATCGAGCGACTGACGGCGTTGCCCGCGGCCGAGCGCAGCAAGGTTGCCGGGATTAAACCGGCACGTGCGGACATCGTGCTCGCCGGCGCGCTGACGATCGACGCGGTGATGCAAAGCGGGGGCTTTGCCTCGCTCGAGGTCACCGGCGCCGGGCTGCGCGAGGGGATCTTCTTCGAGCGACGCCTGCTCGCCCATCGACTCGAAGCGCAGCAGCTCGGCGCCCGCGCAGCCTGATCGCGGCGGCTATCCCGCCGGGTGGGCTTCCAGCGCGCGCTCGCGACCAGCGCAGTCGAACAGCACGAGCACGGTCGGGCCGGGCACCGGGCCGTGCCATGCCCCGTGCGGCACTTGCGGGCAGTCGTGGATCACCGCGGCGGTCGCCTTGTTGCCGCCGCGCTCGGCGTACTGGCCGCCGATCACCACGTAGCGCGCCTGGCCGCGGGCTATCAGACGCGCCAGGGCGCGGCCATCGAGCACCGGGTCGGTACCGCCGTAGCCACCCACGGCGCCGACGTGTGAGCCGAGCAGGATCATCGGCGCCGCGGTCGGCGAGGAGTCTGTGAGCAGGCTCCAGCGACCGGCGGCATGGTGGGTAGCTGCATAGGCGACCAGGTTGCGTGTTTCGCGCAGCGGCTTCGGTTCCACGTCGTAGAGCCCGACGCCGGCCGTTTCGTGTGGGCCCGCGGCCGGGAACGTGCCCTCGACTGGCGCGAGCCAGGTCGTCGCTGCGTAGGCGACGGGTGCGACGGTCAGTATCGCCAGCAGCGCCACCAGCGCCGGCAACGACAAGCGGCGCACCACAAGCAGCGCCGTCGCCAGCGCCGCGCCGACTACCAGGAACGGCACGAACCACTGCAGGTAGCTCTGCTGGTCGATGATCGCGATCTGCGCCGCCACCGTCGCGGCCACGGCAGGGACGAGCAGCAGCAGGCGCGGGTCGCGGACAAACCGAGAATCCCGCCGTGCGCGCTGAGCAGGGTCACGATCCGCGGTGGATCGCGCGAAGCTCGCGCAGGCGCCGACGCCGGCGCCGATCATCGCCGCGTCGGGCGGCGCCAGCGCCGAGACGTAGTACGGGTGGACGATGCCTTTGGAGTAGGAGAGGACGAGGAACTCGACCACGAACCAGCCGCCAAGCACGATCAGGATCGCGAGCTGCGGATCGCTGCGCCGGCGCCGGCGCGCCAGCCCTTGCTGGCCCTGCAGGCGCCTGCGCGGGAGTCCCAACGCCTGCAGGGCCAACGCGATCAGGCCGAAGATCGCCAGCGGCAGCGTCCATGCTCCCTGGCCGTCGAGCTCGGCGTCGAACAGGCGCAGCGGGCCGACCGCGCCGCCAAAGGCGATCGGATAGCGGTAACGGCCGTTCGGAAGGTACTTGGCGGGCCGAACTGCCTGCTTCTGTTTGGATTGGGCGCGCTTGCGCGCGCCGGTCTGGCCGCCGGCGGACAACGCTGGGCGCGATCGACGCGCCGACGGTGGGGGCACTACCAGACCGCCTGCCCGCGCCGGGATGTTGCCGGGACCGCCGACCTCGCCTTCGACGCGGCCGAAGCCGTTGTATTCGAAGGTCAAACCGAGCTCGGTGTCGTTGGTCGAGCTGCCGACGTACGGGCGCTCTGATGCGGGGGTCAGTTCCACCGCGGCGATCCACGCAAACGAGACGACGACGAGTACGACCCCGCCGCCGACCAGCGCCAGTAGCCGCCGCAGCAGCGAGGAGGGGGCGCACACCAGCCAGCCGAGCGCGATCCCCGGGACGACGAGGTAGGCGGCAAGCGTCTTGGTGTTGAACGCAAGCCCGATCAGCGCGGCCGACCCGAGCAGCCAGGCGATCCGATCGCGTTCGATCGCCCGCAGCGCGCACGCGCACGCCAGCAACGACAGAACGATCAGCAGCGGATCAACCCCGTTATCGCGCGAGACCGCGACGAAGATCGGGAAGGCCGCGAGCGACAGGGCCGCAGCCAGCGCCGCCAGTTGGCCGAGCCGACGAGCTATCACCGCGTAGAGGACAGCGACGGTCAGCGTGCCGAGGATCGCCTCGGGCAACAGCAGGCTCAGCGGCTGAAAGCCGAACAGCTTGGCGCTCAGCACCTGAGGCCACACGCCCAGCGGGGGCTTGTCGATCGTGACCAGTCCACCCTGGTCAAAGGAAACGAAGAAGAAGTTGTGCAGCGACCCGAGCATCGAGCGCACGCTTGCGGAGTAGAAGGTGTTCGCCCACGCGTTCTGGCCGAGCTTGTGAACGTTCAGGACCAGGGACAGAGCGAGGATCGCGGCCAGAGCGAGGTGCGCGGGGGAGAGCGCTCGGCGTACCCTCTCCGCACGGATGGCCGCGGGACGGCGGCGCTCGAGCTCGATCTCGATCATCTGGGGCTATTCGCTGGCGGAGCCGACTGCCCCGACCGTCTGGACGCACGCGGGCGGCGGGTAGCCGGCCTGGAGGTGCGCTCCGGGCAGACCGGCGGGGGGAGCCAGGTAGGGGGTGAGCGCCGGTTCGGTGAGGGCAACCCGTTCGACCATCGGGCCGCCGATGCGCGGCCGCAGCGGCCGGGGTGCGCCGGCGAGCGAGAACTCGATGTTGCTGGTTCCGGGCGGGAGGACCACGGCGCGCGCGATCTGAACCGGCTTGGTGGTCGACGGGCGCAATTCGTCGATCCCGCCTGGGTAGTGGATCACGAGCGGCAGTGGGTGATCGGCGTGCATCCAGACGCGCATCCGCAGCATCGCCTGACGCGCCTGAGAGGCCGGGTTTGTGAGCTGGATGCCTTTGTCCTCACATTCGGCCCGCAGCGGGTACAGCGTTGCAGCCCGCAGCGCGGCAAGCGCCGGCGGCGGCTGCGACGAGGCCAGCCTGGCGGCGAAGGGACGCAGGTCCATGAAGGCCAGATCGTGCGCCGGGCTGAACAACGCGTGCACGCCGAGCAGGCGCTGCAGCATTGGTACGACCCGCGGGCGCGTCGCGGCGCTGTAACCGCGCGGGTCTACCCACAGCCCGTCGAAGCCGTTGACGGCCGCCGCGGCGAGCGATAGGTAAAGCGGCTGGGTGGCAAGCGGCGCCTGCCAGTCGGCGGGGCGCCCCTTCATCGCGCCGTAGCTCCAGCGCAGCGCATTGGACGCGTGGATCGGGCCGCGTGCCAGTTCGTAGGTCGTGCCGAAGTTGGGGTTGGGCGCAGAGACGCTCGTGCCGGTAGCGCCGTAGCCCTCGGGGAAGGGGACGTAGGGCAGCTGGAAGATCGCGGCGCCGTTCGGCATCCGCGCTTCGATCGCGCGCACGAAGGCGGCATCGCTTTCCCATTGCCTTGCGTCCTTGGCGTACTTGGGAACCGCAAACGGCGAGGTCTCATCGAGGATCCCGAGCGCCAGCACGACGGTGCACACTGCCGCGCTCGCACCGATCGCCGCGACCCGCAGCGGGATTCTCGCAGCCAGGCGGCGTAGCAGCGCGTCGAGCAGCAGCATCGCTGCCAGCAGCGAGAAGAAGGCGATGAACAGCGAGATCCGGTTCCAGCCACGGATGTCGTGGGTGACGAAGAAGGCGATCAGGCTGGCGACGCCACCAATCGTCGCCAGCACGAACGACAGCGACACCCCGAGCGCAGCCGGCCGGTACAGCGAGCCGGGACCCAGCCGACTCGCGATCGCCGCGGCGAAGTCGAGTCGCCTGGTCGCAGCCGTCGAGGTCGACGGAGCGATCGTCGTGGTCGTCGAGGCCGAACGCCCGGCGACCGAGGCGGCAATCGCGCCGCTGCCGAGCAGGCCCGCGATGCTCGCCAGCGCGAGCAGAGCCAGCCACAGCAAGCCGATGCTGCCGACCGCACCGAGGTTCTCGTAGCAGGCCTCGCAGTAGCCGGTGGAGGTCGCTTCGGTGTAGCGCTGGTTGACCGTCCCTAGCGGCGCCAGGCGATATTCCTCGACCGGCAGCAACAGGTCTGTCAGGCGCAGGCCGAACTGGTCGGCTTCGATCGTCGTGCGCTTGATCGCCGTGTTGGCGCCGTGCGCGCCACGGTAGGCAAGCGTCGGCGAGAGATTGAGCGCGAGCGTCGCGGCGATCAGCGCCGCCGCGCCGACCCCGGACAGGCAGGTGAGAGCGCCGCGACCGACCACCAGGGCGAGCAGGGCGCCGGCCAGCAGCAGCAGGATCGCGAACACCGCGTAGTAGAGGCCGGTCGAGCCGACGACCGTGCAGCACGCCACCGTGAGCAGGGTCGTGCCCGACAGCCAGGCGCGCGCGCCGCCGACGGGGCGGCGCGCGAATAGGCCCGGCGCCGACCACACGCGCATGAACAGCAGCGCGCCGAGCGGCACGCCGTAATAGGCCGACAGCAGCACCTGCGACTCGCCGCGGTAGAAGTGGTAGGGCAACAGCGCGAAGATCGCCGCGCCGACGATCGCCGCGCCGACCGAGACGCCGAGCAGGCGCAGCGCCACGAACGCGCTCGCGGCGACCAGCGGGAAGGTGAGTAGGAAGAAGACGTTCAGCACCCATGCCGGGTTGGCTGAGAACAGTCCGAGCGCGCGGACGATCAGCAGGCTGAGGTTGTCGCCGCCCTGGGGGAAGTCGTAGAGCTGCAGACCGAACGGAGCGCCCAGCGACGGGTTCACCTGGTAGGAGCCGTGAGCGAGGATGCCCTTGATCAGCAGTAGGTAGAACTTGGTGTCTCCCTCGCTGGCGTAGTTCCAGGGCAGCGACAGGTGCCCTTCGCCGACGTTCATCACCTGCGCGCCTACCGCGAGGCTGAGCGTCGCCACCGCGACGAGGCCCAGCACGGCCGGGCCGTGCGCGCGCAGCCACTCGGCGCCTCCCACCCCGCCGACTCTCGCTCCGACCCTCCCACTACGGGGCGCCGACCCAGGCCGGTCGCGCGCCGGCGTAGCGCCAGCCTCGCTTGAGCCTGACTGCGAGAGCGTCGCGTCCGGCGGCGGGATCGGCGGCCGCGACGAGGCCTCGAGGAGTAAGTCGGCCGCGCGAGCGGCGGGCGCACCCCTCCCGCCACCGCGACCGGGCGGGTCTTCCGACGAGCCGTCGGGCGTCGGCAGTGGCGGACGGGTCACGCTCACCGGCTCGCGCCCAGGGCGTCGAGCAGGCGCTCGACGTCGCGCTCGTCGTTCCAGGCGCCGATCGATGCCCGTAGCCACGGGCGTCCGGGGACGTCGCGCAGCACCACGCCGGCCCGCTCGAGCGCCTCACGCTCGCCCTCCGGGTCGGGGCTTGGGAACGAGACGAGCGTGGTGTCGGCGCGCGGCGCCGGCTCGCGCCCGATCCGGGCCAGTCGCTCGGCCAGCGAGGCCGCCAACGTGCGTGCGCGCTCGTGCACGCGCTGCCAACCGACCGCTTCGAGAACTCCCAGAGCCGCGACCGCACACGCCAGCGCCTCGGCCGAGAGCGCGAAGGTGTCATAGCGGCGCGCGTCGGACTGCAGCGGCGAGTCGAGACCCAGGCCCGGCTCGGCGAGGTTGCCGTAGCCACGGCGGCGCACCGACAGGCGCTCGCGCAGCTGTGGCGAGACGTACAGCATCCCGGTGCCGTCGGGACCGCACAGCCACTTCTGACCGGCGCCGGCATAGGCCGCACAGCCAAGCGCGTGCACGTCCACCGGCACGGCGCCGACGCCCTGCGCGCCGTCGAGCAGGACCGGTACGTCCACCTCGGCCAGCTCGGCGGGAGCACGCAGGCCCGACGTCCAGCCGACGTGACAGCAGGCCACCAGCCGCGTCCGCTCGCCGACCGCCTCGGCGAGCCTCTCAAGCGGCGCCATGCGGACCTCCGCCCCGTACAGGTCGCGCGCCGCCGCCAGCGCGCCGAGCAGGCCCGGGTGCTCCTCGTCGCTCGTGAGGATCTCATCGCCCGGGCGCAGGCCGAGGCCGTCGACCACGATCGCCACGCCCTCGCTCGTGCAGGTGGTGAGCGCCACGTCGACTGGGTCGCAGCCAAGAGCGTGCGCGTAGCGCTCGCGCAGCACGCTCGCCAGCTCACTGCGCCGCTCGAAGTGCTCGCGCGTGCGGCCGCGCCCGAGCTCACCGTCGAGCTCGAGCGCCGCGGCGCGCACGGCGGCGCTCGCCAGCGGGCCGTCGGTGCCGGCGTTCAGGTAGGCGATGCGCTCAAGCACCGGGAAGCAGGCGCGCAGGTCCAAGAAGTCGGCCACGGGCCGGGAGAATAAGCCCGCGGGCGCGAACATGGGACACTTGCAAGCGAAGCTGACAGGGGTGGGAAAGGGAGCAGATGGCCGAGACCGACGAGCAGACCCCGCTATGGACTCCCTCCGCAGAGCGGGTGGACGCGGCGCGGATGACCCATTTCATGGCTTGGGCGGGCGCCCGCCACGACCGCAGCTTTGCCGACTACGAGCAGCTGTGGGGCTGGTCGGTGACCGAGCTCGAGCGGTTCTGGGGGGACATGTGGGAGTACGGGGGAGTGCTCGCCTCGGTGCCCTACGAGCGCGTGCTGGCTGCGCCGGGGCCAAGTGGCTCGCAGGCGCCGCACACGATGCCCGGCGCTCGCTGGTTCGATGGTGCGCGTCTGAACTACGCGGAGAACCTGCTCTGCCGCAGACTGGACGCTCCGGGGCTTGATGGCGGCGATCCGCTGGAGCGCTCGACGCGAACGGCGGTCGTGCACTGCTCGGAGCTGCGGCCACAGAGCGAGCTGAGCTGGGGCGAGCTCGGCGAACAGGTGGCCGCGGTCGCCGCGGGGATGCGCTCGCTGGGCGTCGAACAGGGGGATCGCGTCGCTGCTTACATGCCAAACGTTCCCGAGACGCTGATCGCGTTCCTTGCGTGCGCGAGCATCGGCGCGATCTGGTCCTGCGCGGCGCCGGAGTTCGGTGCGAGCAGCGTGGTCGACCGCTTCGCCCAGATCGAGCCCAAGCTGCTGCTCTGTTGCGACGGCTATCGCCACGGCGGCAAGGACTTCGACCGTCGCGCGGCGCTACGGGAGATTCTCGCGGGACTGCCGAGCGTCGAGCACGTGGCGCTGCTCGCCTACCTGGACGAGTCGGCAAGCCCCGAGCAGATCCTGGTGGCCCGCACGCCCGACGGCAGCTCCGCTTCCCGCAGTGGCGCTTCTGCGATCGGCGGTCTGAGCTGGCCAGAGCTGTGCGCGCTCGGCGCCGGCGCCGAGCCTCGCTTCGAGCAGGTTCCCTTCGACCACCCGCTTTGGGTGCTCTACTCCTCAGGGACCACCGGCCTGCCCAAGCCGCTCGTGCATGGGCACGGTGGGATCCTGCTCGAGCAGCTGAAGAAGAGCATCCTGCACCTGGATCTGCACCGCGGGCAGCGGATGTTCTGGTTCACTACCACCGGCTGGATGATGTGGAACTTCCTCGTCGGCTGTCTGTTCGCCGAGGCGGCGATCGTGCTCTACGACGGCAGTCCGGCGCATCCCGACCTGGGCCGGCTGTGGCAGCTGGTCCAGGACGCGCGGATCGGCTGCATGGGAGTCAGCGCCGGGCTGCTCACGGCCGGCGAGAAGGCTGGGATCGAGCCGGCGCGCGAATACGACCTGAGCTCGCTGCGGGCGATCGGGTCGACCGGCTCGCCCTTGCCACCGGAGGGGTTTCACTGGGTCTACGAGCATGTCGGCAGCGACCTGTGGCTGTTCTCCACCAGCGGCGGCACCGACGTCTGCACCGCGTTCGTCGGCGGCTGCCCGCTGCTTCCCGTCTACGCCGGCGAGCTGCAGTGCCGGGCGCTCGGCGCGGCGGTGGAGTCCTGGGACGAGCAGGGGCGGGCGCTCAGCAACCAGGTTGGTGAGCTCGTTCTCACACAGCCGCTGCCGTCGATGCCGCTGTACCTGTGGGGGGACGAGCACGAAAGCGGCGAGGGCGATCCCACCCTTCCAGGCAGGCGCTACCGCGAAAGCTACTTCGACGTCTATCCGGGGATCTGGCGCCACGGCGACTGGGTCCGCATCACGCCGCGCGGCGGCGCCGTCATCTATGGCCGCTCGGACTCGACGATCAACCGCCAGGGGGTGCGGATGGGAACGAGCGAGATCTATCGCGCCACCTGGGCGGTGCCGCAGGTGACCGACGCGCTGGTGGTCGACGTGCCGCAAGCCGGTGGCGACCTGGAGATGGTCCTGTTCGTCGTGCTGCGCGAGGGGGTCCGGCTGGATGATGAGCTACGCGGTGAGATCAAGCGGCGCGTGCGCGAGTACTGCTCACCGCGGCACGTGCCAAACGAGATCCTGCAGATAGAGGAGGTTCCGCGCACTCTCTCGGGCAAGGCGCTGGAGGTGCCGATCAAGCGCATCCTGATGGGAGCCGCACCGTCTGAAGCCGCCAGCGTCGAGTCGCTGGCCAACCCGCATGCGCTCGATTACTTCGTGCGCCTGGCTCGCGAGCGCCGTGAAGAGGAGGGCGAGCCGACGGTAGCCGGCTGAGCAGTCGGGACCTGCCACGCACCGCTCGCCGCGGGTCGCGCGGGGGGCGGCTTGGAGGACTGTCGAGGTGGGGCGTCGAACAAAGGCGCCGATGAAACGACTTGCAAGCGCACCCGAGAAGGCACCCCCGATCGTCGGGGAGCACCAGACGCTCTCGCTGTACATCCAGACCCGCTTCGAGGAGTGCTCGCGCTCGCAGAAGGACGTGGCGCAGTACATCGTCGATCACCTCGACGAGGCTGCCTTTCAGACCGCCGAGGAGCTTGCGCGGCGGGCCAACACGTCCTCCTCGACGGTGGTTCGCTTCTCCCAGGCGCTTGGCTTCGAGGGGTTCCCCGAGCTCCAGGCGGCCGCACGCGAGGAGTACCGGCGCCTGCACGCCCAGCCCGTCGCCGCCGACAGCGGACCGCTCTTCTCGTTGGATCAGAACGAGTTCGAGACCGCTCTGGCCGCCGATCACCTGAACGTCGAGGAGACCGCCCGCAAGGTCTCCCGGGCCGCCGTCGAGCAGCTGATCGCAGCGATCGTCGACGCCGAGAAGGTATTGGTCGCCGGCACCGACCAGATGGCCTTCTTTGCCAGCTACATGCGCCATCTGCTGATGCTGCTCGACCTGCGCGTCGACGTCGTCGCCTCGCCCTCCCAGGAGGCGCTCTCGCGGCTCGGGCGAATCGACTCGACCACGCTCGTGATCGGGCTCTCCGCGGGGCGGCCGCACCCGCTGGTCGTCCGCGCGATGAAGCTTGCCCGCCACCGCAAGGCACGCACAGGCGCGATCACCGACGCGACGCTCTCCGAAGTCGCAAAGCTCGCCGAGATCAAGCTCTACTACTCGTCCAACTCGCCCGCCTACGTGCGCTCGCACACAGCGCTGCTCAGCTTGATCCAAGCACTCGCATACGGCGTCTACGCCAAGGACTCGGCGCAGTACGACGACCGCATCAAGGCTTTTCGCCTGAAGTAAGGATTTTCTTTCTTCATTCGAGGAAGACCGGGCCGCATGCGGCCCGGTCCCGGACGGTGCATGCACCGTCCGGCCGGTCGGCACATGTGCCGACCGGGTCGTCAGGCAGTAAGAGGCACGTGGGTCGGCCCGGATAAACTCCGGGACATGCGCGACGAGGCGACATTCACCGTCAAGGCCGGGCTGGCCGAGATGCTCAAGGGGGGGGTGATCATGGACGTGGTCACCCCCGACCAGGCCAAGGTGGCCGAGGACGCCGGCGCCGCCGCGGTGATGGCACTCGAGCGTGTGCCGGCGGACATCCGCCGCGACGGCGGGGTCGCGCGCATGTCCGACCCCGAGATGATCGCCGGCATCCAGGAGGCGGTGAGCATTCCCGTGATGGCCAAGGCGCGGATCGGCCATTTCATGGAGGCGCGCGTGCTGGAGGCGCTCGAGGTCGACTACATCGACGAGTCGGAGGTGCTGACGCCCGCCGACGAGGCCCACCACGTCGACAAGTGGGGGTTCAAGGTCCCGTTCGTGTGCGGCGCGACCAACCTCGGCGAGGCGCTGCGGCGGATCGGCGAGGGCGCCGCGATGATCCGCTCCAAGGGCGAGGCCGGCACCGGCGACGTCGTCGAGGCGGTGCGCCACATGCGCCGGATCACCGGTGAGATCAAGCGCCTCGGCGCACTGGAAGAGGCCGAGCTCGCGACCGCCGCCAAGGAGCACGGCGCGCCGCTGGACCTGGTGCGCGGCGTCGCTTCGGCCGGGAAGCTGCCAGTCGTCCTGTTCTGCGCCGGCGGCATCGCGACCCCCGCCGACGCGGCGCTGATGATGGCGCTCGGGGCCGAAGGAGTTTTCGTCGGCTCGGGAATCTTCAAGTCCGACGACCCACCGGCGCGAGCGCGGGCGATCGTGGAGGCAACGACGCACTGGCAGGACGCCGCGCGCGTCGCGGCGGCTTCGCGCGGCCTCGGACCGGCGATGGTCAGCCTGGAGAGTGCGAAGCTGCCGGATGAGCAGCTGCTGGCCCAACGCGGTTGGTAGCCACGCCACTGATTGGCGTGCTCGCCCTGCAGGGCGACTTCGAGGCGCACGCGAAGGCCCTGACTCGGCTCGGTGCGCGCGTGCGCGAGGTGCGCGTACCGGCCGACCTCGACGGGTTGCAGGGGTTCGTCATCCCGGGGGGCGAGTCCACAACGATGACGCTCGGCGTCTCTCGCGAAGAGCTGGCCGAGCCCTTGCGCGAGCTGGCGGCACGCGGCACGCCGATCCTCGGCTCCTGCGCCGGCCTGATCATGCTCGACCGCGACCACCTTCAGATCATGGACGTCCTGGCCGAGCGCAACGCCTTCGGCCGTCAGGTGCGCAGCTTCGAGGCCGACGTCGAGCTGGCGGCGCTGGCGGGGGGACCGGTGCGCGGGCTGTTCATCCGCGCACCGTGGATCGCCGAGCACGGCCCGGACGTCGAGATCCTCGCCGAGCTCGACGGCCACCCGATCGCCGCCCGCCAGGGCGAGATCTGGGCGGTCTCGTTCCACACCGAGCTAGGAGGCGACGACCGCCTTCACCGCCTGCTGCTCGACCGCTGCGCCGCCGTCGCCGCCAGCACCTGCGACAGCTGAGCCCGGGCCCGGCTTGAGCGGAGCAAGCGGCGGCTCGTCCAGCAGGGTCAGCACCTTGCTGAGCGCAGCGTGGATCTCGCCGGCAAGCAGGCCCTCGTCGTCCAGGCGCTCGGCCTGCGGCCACTCCCACGTGCGCGCCACGTGCATGCTTGGCCGCAGGTGCGCGAAGCGCCGCCCGAGCGCGCGCAGGAACGGCTCGATCCGCTCCTCGTCTCCGGGAGAGGCGTAGCCGCGGTCCAGTAGCCACGGCCACAGCTGCTCGCGCACGTGGTTGCGGTGGTGCGCTCCGACGCGTTTCCAGTCCGGCCCCTGCCACCGGCGCGCGTACTCGGCGGGGTCGAGCTTGCAGCTGAGGTACACCCGCGTGCGTACCGGCGCGTTGCGAAACCCGAGCAACGGCTGGGCCCTCACGCTCCAGGCATCGCCGTCGGTCCCGATCAGCTCACACAGCCGCTCGCCGCGCCCGCCGGCGTACAGCTGTTCGGCCTGCGCCTTGAGCTCGCCCGGCCAGACGTGCAGTGTCAGGCGCTCATCGTCGGCCTCGAGCGCCGCCCGCTGCAGGGTCACCGCCCCGATGGAAGCGTCGAGGCGGACGTGCACGAGCCCGGCCCGCTCCGGCGCGACGCCCGTCGCCTCGGCCAGTAGCGAGCGCAGCCGCCACTTGCGCCGGACGGGATCGGATCCTACCCGCCGCAACGTGCCGTAGGGAAGCAGCTGGCCGAAGTCCTGGTGCGCATAGGCGAGCACGTCGCCGACGATCCCCTGCTCGGCTGGGGCGAGCACTCCCAGCTCGACCAGGCGCCACCACGCCTCCAGCAGGTCGTGCCAGCGCAGTACCTGCGTGCGCCGCTGCGCGAACCGTGTCCCGCCGAGGTTCATCTCGGCCACGCGCTTGCCGTCGCGCCGCGCCCAGCGGCGGCACACCTTGCTCTCGAGCACGACGACCAGCTCGGGGTCAAAGCGCAGCACGCCGTCGAAGCGCTGGCCGCGGTCGATCTCGGTGATCTCCGGCGAGATGTCGACGGGCTCGGTGTCGGGCGTCAGGAACACGCTGACCAGCCGCTTGCGCTCGACCTCCCCGCCGCTGGCGCTTTCCTCGGAGGGATCGACCAAGTTGGTTGCCTGCATGTCCACCACGCAGTCGGGCAGTCTGCTCTGGGAGGGCTCGCCGATCGCCTGCAGCAGCGCCTCGCGCGCTAGCGGCACGAGCCGCAGCACGATCATCGCGGCGCGCGTGAGCTGGTCCTCGTGCGAGCGGCCCAGCTCGCGGTAGGGCTCGAACACGTTCAGGTGCGGATTGGCGCTGCCGTACTCCAATGCCTCCCCCTGTCTCAAAGAGACGAGCTACACAGAGGTCAAGGAGTTTATTGTACTCGAGCGTTTTCAGCAAGCCTGAAAGTGCACGACGCCGTCCGTCTCGCACTCGACGACGCGTCCTCGATCGATCAGCAGATCGACGTGCCCAAGCACCTCCGAGAGCGTCAGGAAGGCCTGTGTGACGGCCACGTTGCCCCACATCGCCTGCGCCAGCTCGTAAGCGTTGCGCGGCCGTTCGGCGATCAGCCCGTACAGCTTCTCGGCGCGACGCTCGTGCATGCGGAAGCGTTCGTCGATCAGTGCGCGGTGATCCTCGATCGGGTCGCCGTGTCCGGCTCGGACCACGCTCAGCTCCATCTCGCGTGTCTTGCGCAGCGACTCGAGGTAGGCCATGAGCGCCTTCGGGCGCTCCTCGCCCTCTCCGCTCAGCGGTCGCGATATCAAAGGATTGGAAGAGATGTGCTTGATCAGGTGGTCGCCGCCGAACAGCTCGCCGCTGGCCTCGTCGAGAAAGACGGTGTCAGACGGCGAGTGGCCGGGTCGGTGCAGCACGCGCCAGCCGCGCGAGGCGAACTGGAGCAGACCACCCTCGGCCAGCGGCTTTGTTACGTGAGCAGCGGCTCCCCACGCCCGGAAGCTGGCCGACACGGCGCGTAGCGCGTGCACCACGTCTTGCGGAATGCCGTTGCGCAGCATGACCTCGGCCGCAAACACGTCGTTCTCCTCCATCTGACGGCGGTAGTCGGCAAGCCACGGCGCCAGCGCATCGAGCGCGCACACCTCGGCCTGCGAGCGCTCGGCGAGGATCTGCACGAGGCCGATGTGGTCGATGTGCTGGTGGGTGACGACGATGCGCTCGATCTGCTCGACGCTGCGTCCGTGCTCTGCGAGCGCGGCTTCCATCGCTGTCAGCGAGGTGGCGGAGTTGGGCCCGGCGTCGACCAGCGTGAGCGGGTCGTCCTCGATCAGGTAGCAGTTGACGCGGCCGACCGCGAACGGAGTCGGGATCGGCAGGCACGCGACGCCGCCGCCGGTACCGCTCACGATCGGATCAGCGCGAGCAGCTCGTCGCGCTTGGCCTGCATGTGCTCGCGCGAGCGCAGCGACTCCAGGCACAGCCGCAGCAGCGGCTCGGTGTTCGACGGCCTGACGTTGAAATGCCAGTCCTCGTAGTCGACGGAGATGCCGTCGAGATGACTCTGATGCGCGTCGGAGTAGCGCTCGGCGATCTCGGCCATCTTTGCCTGCTGGTCTGTGACCTCGGAGTTGATCTCCCCGGAGACGAAGTAGCGCTCGCGGAAGGGGGCCAGCAGCTCGGACATGCTCCTGCCGCTTTGGGATAGTCGCTCGAGGATCAAAAGCGCCGGCAGCGTGCCGGAGTCGGCGCAGTAGAAGTCGCGGAAGTAGTAGTGGCCGGAGACCTCGCCGCCGAACAGTGAGCCTTCCTCGCGCATCCGCGTCTTGAAGAAGGCGTGGCCGACGCGGTTGACCTTCGCCGTGCCGCCCAGTCGCTCGACGGTGTGCGGCACGGCCCAGCTGGCGCGCACGTCGTAGAGGATCGTGGAGCCGGGGTGCTTTTGCAACAGCGACTCGGCCAGAAGCGCCGTCAGGAAGTCGCCGTCGACGAACTCGCCCGTGTCGTCGATGAAGAAGCAACGGTCTGCGTCGCCGTCCCAGGCGATGCCGAGATCGGCGCCGCGCTCACGCACCTGCTCGATGATGAAGGCGCGGTTCTCGGGCAGCAGCGGGTTGGGCTCGTGGTCTGGGAAGTCACCGTCTGGCGTCCAGTAGGTCTCGATCAGGTCGAGCCCCAGCTGCTCGAGCAGCGACCCGACCATCGGGCCGGCCATGCCGTTGCCGCCGTCCACGACGACCTTCAAAGGCTTGACGGTCCCCGGGTCGATCGCGCGCAGGGCTGCCGCCTGAAACTCCGCGTAGACGTCGAGCTCCTGCAGCTGGCCGGGCTCCGCGGCGGGCGGCTGGCCGTCCAAGCCGGCCTCCAGCGCGCGGCGGACGTCCTGGATGCCGGAGTCGCCCGAGAGGGCAAGCGCTCCCTCTCGCACGAGCTTGGCGCCCGTGTAGGCCTTGGGATTGTGCGAAGCGGTGCACATCAGGCCGCCGTCCAGCCCGCGCGATCCGACCAGGAAATACAACATCTCGGTGCCTACCTGTCCGATATCGAGCACGTCGGCGCCCTCCATCAGCATTCCCTCGCGGTAGCGGGCCGCAAGCTCCGGCGCGCTCAGCCGCATGTCACGGCCTAGGCCGAGGCGCAGCTCGCTCGTCGGCTTGCCAGACAGCTCGGAGATCACGCGCGCGAAGGCGCGGCCGAGCGACAGGGCCAGCTCGGCGTCGATCTGCTCGCCGTAGATGCCACGGATGTCGTAGGCCTTGAAGATGGACGGGTCGATACGCATCGCCGGCGCATCCTAGACGCGCGGCGCGGCGGCCGGCGGCGCAGGCGCGGCGGGCTCCGCGAAACCCGACGGGCGCCCGGTTATCCTGCGCGCTATGTCGGGACACTCCAAGTGGGCTTCGATCAAGCACAAGAAGGCGATCGTGGACGCCCGCCGCGGACAGCACTTCACAAAGCTCGCGCGCGCAATCACCGTGGCAGCCCGCGACGGCGGCGGCGACCCGACCGGCAACGCGCCGTTGGGGCTTGCGATCGCCAAGGCCAAGGCCGCCTCGATGCCCAAGGACAACATCGAGCGAGCGATCGCCAAAGGTACGGGCGAGGGTGCGGAGGCCGATGCGATCGAGACCGTCCTCTACGAGGGCTATGGGCCGGGCGGCGTCGCGATCCTCGTGGAGGCCTTGACCGACAACCGCAACCGCACCGGCGCCGAGGTGCGCCACGCCTTCTCAAAGCACGGCGGCTCGCTGGGCGAGCCGGGGTCGGTCGCCTACCTGTTCGAGAAGAAGGGGACGATCGCGATCGACGCCGAGCGCTACTCCGAAGAGGACCTGATGGTCGCGATCGAGGCGGGCGCCGAGGACGTCTCTGGCGACGGCGACGTCTTCGAGGTGGTCACCGAGTACGCCGACTTCGCCGCGGTGCGCACCGCGCTCGAATCGGCGGGGATCGAGATCCAGAGCGCCGAGCTTGCCTACCGCCCGACGACGCTCGTGCCGATCGACGACGCCCAGACCGTGAAGCTGATGCGAATCCTCGACGTGCTCGAGGAGCTCGAC
Organism: Solirubrobacteraceae bacterium; assembly: GCA_036269375.1. Lineage (GTDB taxonomy): Bacteria > Actinomycetota > Thermoleophilia > Solirubrobacterales > Solirubrobacteraceae > Palsa-744. The sequence goes on along the minus strand of DATASE010000094.1, from coordinate 2,635 downwards.
GACGTCGACGAGGTGTATGCCAACTTCGACGCACCGGCGGAGGTGCTGGAGCGCATTGCCGGATAGTCGCACGGCCGCTTCGCGCGCGGCGGCACAGGGCGATCGACCGGCCCTCGCGCACGACGGCGCCGCCCTGCCACCGGTCGCGATCCTCTGCGGCGGTCGGGGGACACGGCTGCGCGAGCACGCCAGGGCGATCCCCAAGCCGCTGGTCGAGATCGGCGGGCTGCCGATCCTCTGGCACGTGATCGGGCTGTACGCCGCTCAGGGGTTCGAGCGCTTCCTGCTCGCCACCGGCTACATGGGAGCGCAGATCGAGCGCTTCGTCGCCGACGCGGACTGGCCGGCGGGCATCGAAGTGCGCTGCCTGGACACGGGAGCCGACACGCCGACGGGCGGTCGCATCAAGCTGCTCGAACACGTGCTCGGCGACGAGCGCTTCTGCGCCACCTACGCCGACGGGCTGGCCGACGTAGACCTGGCGGCGTTGCTCGACTACCACCGGGGACATGGTCGTTTGGCCACGATGACGGTCGTGCGGCCCGAGCTGCAGTTCGGCGTCACCGAGCTGGACACTCGAGAGGGCCCGGACGGCGAGGACGGGCGCGTGCTCGGCTTTCAGGAGAAGCCACGCTCGGAGCACTGGATCAACGGCGGCTTCTTCTGCTTCGAGCCGGGAGTGCTCGCAAGACTCGCACCCGACAGCGTGCTCGAGCGCTCCCCGCTTGAAGGCCTGGCCGCCGACGATCAGCTGCGCGCCTTTCGCCACGAGGGCTTCTGGGAGTGCATGGACACCTACAAGGACGCACTCGCGCTCAACGACCTGTGGCAGTCCGGCGCGCCGCCGTGGGGACGCGAGCACATTCGCGTGGGAGCGGGATAGGGTCATCGAGCCCTAGCCGGGGACGCAGGGAGGCGTCCGGCTCGCCGCGGAGAATCACAGTCGAATGGTGGTTCTCGGCATCGACCCCGGCCTGGCCAACACCGGCTACGGCGTAGTTGCCCGCGAGGGCGGACGGCTGCTTGCGCTCGACGGCGGCGTTGTGACGACCCGCGCCGGCCTGCCGATCGAGCGCCGGCTGGCGCAGGTCGCTGTTCGCGTGCGCGAGCTTCTCGCCGAGCACGCGTGCGACGCAGTGGCGCTCGAGCAGCTGTACTTCGGCGCGAACGCTCAGAGCGCGTTTGCGGTCGGACACGCCCGCGGCGTGGCGATGCTAGTCGCCGGCGAGCACGGCGTGACGTGCTCCTCCTACACGCCCCAACAGGTCAAGGCCGCCGTCTGCGGCAGCGGGCGCGCTGGCAAGGAACAGGTGGCGCGGATGGTTCAGACGCTGCTTGGGCTGCCGAGCGCGCCGACGCCCGACCACGCCGCCGACGCGCTCGCTGTGGCGGTCTGTCACCTCAACGGCACGCCGCTTGCCGACGCGATCGCGCGCGTCGACTTGACCGCAACGGCCGAGACAGGGGCCACCCACTCCAACGCGACAGCGGTGCGATCCAAGCTGGCGACAGCCCGATGCCCCGTGGCGGGGCACGCGTGATCGCACTGCTGCGGGGCGAGGTCGCGCTGCGCCGAGCCGAGCACGTGGTGCTGCTCTGCAGCGGTGTCGGCTACCACCTGGCGGTCTCCAGCGAGACGCTGCGACACGTGCCCGCGATTGGCGGCGAGACCACGCTCCACACGCACCTGGTCGTACGCGAGGACGCGCTGCTGCTGCACGGCTTTCACTCCGAGCAGGAGCGCGACCTGTTTCTGATGCTGCTGTCGGTGCAGGCGGTCGGACCGAAGGTGGCGCTGGCGGTGCTCTCGAGCGGCACGCCGCGCGAGCTGACCAGTGCGATCGCGGCCGGCGACGCCAAGCGCTTCCAGGCGGTCTCGGGGATCGGCAAGCGCACCGCAGAGCGGATCATCGTGGAGCTGCGCGAGAAGGTCGGCGCCGGCTCGGGGCTTGCCGAAGCTACCCCGATCGCCGCGCCGACCGAGGCGCACGCTTTGGCTCAGGAGGGTCTGGTGGCGCTCGGCTACGACGCCCAGGAGGCCGAGCGGCTGCTGCGCGGCACCGACGGCGACGCACCCGAGCAGCTGATCGCGCAGGCGCTGCGAACGGCGAGGGCCGCCTGAGCCCAGCGGCGGAGACGCAGATGACAGACCAACAGGATCGCATCCAGACGCCGTACCTGACCGCCGAGGACGAGCTGGACCGCTCGTTGCGGCCACGTACGCTCGGCGAGTTCGTAGGGCAGCCGAGCCTGCGCGAGCAGCTGGCCGTCGCGATCGAGGCCGCCGCTGCGCGTGGCGACGCGCTCGACCACCTGCTGCTCGCCGGACCGCCCGGCCTCGGCAAGACCTCGCTCGCCCAGATCGTCGCGGCCGAGCTCGAAGTGCCCTTCGTGCAGACCGCCGGGCCGGCGCTCGAGCGCAAGGGCGACATCGCGGCGTTTCTGACTGCCCTGGAGCCGCGCAGCGTCTTCTTCGTGGACGAGATCCACCGCCTGCCGCGCACGCTCGAGGAGACCTTCTACCCGGCGATGGATGACCACCGGCTGCCGATCACCGTCGGCCAGGGGGCGGGCGCCCGCGTCGTGACGCTCGAGCTACCGCCGTTCACGCTGATCGGCGCGACGACCCGAACGG
>DATASE010000093.1:0-15975 GCA_036269375.1 Solirubrobacteraceae bacterium | reverse complement strand
TAGTCATTGACGGGCTCTCAGCCCCAGATGCAGACCGGCCTGCCCACAAGCGTCCTTCCCACAAGGCCCCTGTCCCGGTCACGCGACCCTACGATCACAACCGGACAACAGCCCAGCCGCATTTTCATGCCCGTAGTCTGTTGACCGGGATCAGCGCAGGAGCGGCTATCTCGGCCGAGTCACCTTGAGTCTTGGCGGCGGGATGCCCGACTGGCTCGTCACTCGATATGACGTGCGCGCCGGCATCGCCGGCCCAACCGGGCAGACTGCGGGCTGTGACCCAACGGCCCGACATCCCCGAGAGCCCCGTCCCCTCCCGCTCGCGCCGGCGCCTGGTCCTTGCGATCTGCTGCTTGAGCCTGCTGATCGTCGGGCTGGACAACACGATCGTCAACGTTGCGCTGCCCTCGATCGGGCGCGAACTGCACGCTCGCGTCTCCGAGCTGCAGTGGACGATCGACGCCTACACGCTGGTGCTCGCCAGCCTGCTGATGTTCGGTGGCTCGATGGGCGATCGGCTCGGCCGCCGGCGGGTCTTTCAGACGGGGCTCGTGCTGTTCACGCTCGGCTCGCTGCTCTGCAGCGCGGCGCCGACTCTGGAGTGGCTGATCGTCTTTCGCGCGCTGCAGGCAGTCGGCGGCTCGATGCTCAATCCGGTGGCGATGTCGATCATCCGCAACGTGTTTACCGATCCGCGCGAGCGCGCGCAGGCGATCGGCATGTGGGGTGCGGCGATCGGCTTCAGCCTCGCGCTCGGCCCCGTGCTGGGCGGTGCGCTCGTGCAGGGGATCGACTGGCGCGCGATCTTTTGGATCAACGCGCCGATCGGCCTGGCGGCCGTCGCGCTGACCGCTCGTTTCGTGCCCGAGTCGCGCGCTCCACATCCGCGTCGTCTGGATCCCGTCGGGCAGGTGTTGACGATCGCGCTGTTGGCCTCGCTGACCTACGCGATCATCGAAGCGCCACAGGCCGGCTGGGCCTCGACCCAGACGCTTGCCCTGTTCGCCTTCGCCGCGCTCGACGCGGCTGCGTTGGCGGTCTACGAGCTGCGCCGCCGCGAACCTCTGATCGAGCCTCGTTTCTTTCGCAGCTTCCCCTTCTCCAGCGCGAGCGCGATCGCGGTGCTGGCGTTCGCCTCACTCGGCGGGCTGTTCTTCGTCAACACTCTGTACCTGCAGGAGATTCGCGGCCTCTCGCCGCTGAAAGCGGGTCTCTACATCCTCCCGATCGCGGCGATGACGCTGATCTTCGCGCCGCTGTCCGGCCGTCTGGTCGGTCACCGCGGTCCGCGCATCTCGCTGCTGCTCGGCGGCCTCGGTCTGGGGTTGGGCGGTCTCCTGCTCACCGGCATGACTCGCACGACGCCGCTCTCGGCGCTGCTGCCCGCCTACTTCGCGTTCGGGATCGGCTTTGGCATGGTCAACCCGCCGATCACCAATACCGCGGTGCTCGGAATGCCCGAAGCCCAGGCTGGGGTGGTGGCGGCGGTCGCGTCGACCTCGCGCCAGGTGGGGCAGACGCTCGGCGTGGCTATCGCGGGGGCGATCGCGGCCGGCGGCGCCGCGCACGTGGCCCCCGGCTTCGTTGCAGCGAGCGCGCCGGTCTGGTGGCTGCTTGCCGCGAGCGGGGCGGCGATCGTGTTGCTCGGGCTGCTCAGCACCACCGACTGGGCCGACGCAACTGCTAGGCGGGCGCTGATCTTGCCCGCGCTGGGAGCGAGCGCAGCCAGCGAGTGAGCTCCTCTGCGGGCAGCGGTCGCGAGAAGAGGTATCCCTGACCGACCTCGCAGCCGATCGCCACGAGCTTGGCCGAGACGTCGGCCGTCTCGATCCCCTCGGCGATCACGCTCAAGCCGAGGTGCCCGGCGAGGTCGACGGCGCTCTGCACGATCGCCTCCTCGCGCGAGCTCTCGCAGACTCGTGCGCTCAGCGAGCGGTCGATCTTTAGCTCGGTGGCCGGCAGTCGCGCCAGGTACGCGATCGAGGCGTGTCCGCTGCCGAAGTCGTCGATCGAGACTCCGACGCCGAGCGCGCGCAGTGCGCTTAGCACCTGCAGGGCCCGGTCGAGGTCCGCCATCGCGGCGCTCTCGGTCACCTCGACTGTCAATGCGCCACGCGGCGTGGCGTGCGCGCTCAGCAGCTTGCCCACTCGCTCGGGCAGGCTGCGGTCGTGCAGGTTGTGCGCCGAGATGTTGACCGCCACCCCCAGCGAGAGCCCGTGCGCCCGCCAGGCGGCCTGCTGCGCCAACGCGCGATCGATCACGTAGTCGGTCAGCGGGCCGATCAGCGCGGTCTGCTCGATCACCGGCATGAACTCGATCGGCGCGAGCATGCCTCGGCGCGGATGATCCCAACGCAGCAGCGCCTCGACACCGCTCACCTCGCCGGTTCTCAGCTCGACCTGCGGCTGGTAGTGCAGTACGAACCGCGAGTCCTCGATCGCGGGGCGGACCTGGCCGAGCAGCTTGAGCCGTGCTGCCTCGAACTCGTCGTTCTCGACCGAGTACAGCTCGACGACGCTGCGGTACGAGCGCGCGTGTGCGAGCGCGACGTCGGCACGGCGCAGCAGCGTCTCTCCGTCGTCGGCGTGGTCGGGGGCGAGCGCGATGCCGATGCTCGACTCGACGTTGATCGCGGCGTCGTCGATCGCCACCGGCTCCTGTAGCGCGCTGCGAATCAGCGCTGCCTTCTCGAGCGCGCCGGCGTGTCCCTGAACACCGGCCACCAGCACGCCGAACTCGTCGTTGCCGAGCCGCGCGGCCGTGCCCGGTGCGTCCTCCTCGCTCACAGCGACCAGGCGGCGGCCGACCTCGCGGAGCACCGTGTCGCCGGCGGCGTGTCCCAGCGTGTCGTTGATCCGCTTGAAGCCGTCGATGTCGATCAGCAGCACGGCGCTCTCGCCGCCACTGCCCGCACGCTCGCGTAGAGCCAGCTCCAAGCGCTCGCAGAAGAGTGTTCGGTTTGGCAGACCGGTCAGCTGGTCGTAGCGGGCCAGGCGGTCGTTCTCGCGCGCTTGGCGGCGCAGGCGAGTCGACGCGGTGGCGACGATCCGGAACAGGACCGCCCACAGCAACGCGAGCCCGACAGCGACCAGCAGCGCGATCATGCGCTCGCTGCCGCCGATTGCCGCCGCGATCGGGGCGTAGCTCAGGTAGATCTCAAATGCCCCGGCCGGGCGGTGTTCGCCCGGGTGCAGGCGCAGCGGCACGTACACCTCCACCAGCCGTCCGAGCCCGACCTCGCTGGCGGTCTCCGCGCCACGGCTCGGCGTCACTACGGCGGCGGCGTTCGGCCGTCCGGCGAGCGCGTTCTGCAGCTCGTCGTCCTCCCCTGTCAGGTGCCGGCCGATCAGCGCGTGGTCGTCGGAGTAGACGATCGTCCCTCCGTTGTTCCAGATCTTTATGCGCGCGAGGTCGCGGCTGACCGACCGTGCCTGCAGCTGTTCGTCGAGCGCGTGCACCCCTGCCGGCCCGAGCCCGTGCGCGAGCGCGCGCGGCGAGATGCGCGGTTGCACTCCCAGACGCGCGACAAGGCTCGCCGACTGAGTCGCGTCGGCGAGCGTCCGCGAGACGATCTGCGCGCGCAGCTCCAGCGCCAGCGCGACCCCCAGGGCGACGATCGGGATCAGGCTGAGCAGCGCGACCTTGCCCGTCAGGCTCGGACGCGGCAGCGGTCGGCCTCTCATGAGGCGACCGTCGTCCGGTCGCGCCCGGCGGTCTTGGCGCGGTACAGGGCCGCATCCGCTCGTGCGATCAGCGAGTCCGCCGCCTCTCCAGGCCGCCGCTCGACAATGCCCGCCGAGCAGCTCTGCGGGTACGGCACCCGTCCGCGCAGCCGTTCCACCGCGGCGCTCGCGTCGGCCATGCTCGTCTCCGGCAGCAGCAGGGCGAACTCGTCGCCGCCGATACGAGCGAGCAGATCCGCCACGCGCAACTCGTCGCGCCAGGCCGCCGCCGTCTCGCGCAGCAGCCGGTCGCCGGCCGGGTGTCCGTTCTCGTCGTTGTAGCTCTTGAAGCGATCGAAGTCCAGCAGCGCCAACGCTCCGGGCTCGTCCTCGATCATCGCCTGGTGCAGTCGCGTCTCCCACGCGCGTCGATTGGGCAGCCCCGTGAGCGGGTCCGTGATCGCGATGTCGGTCATCCGCGCGAGCAGGTCGCGCCCGTGATGCTCGCGGCGCACCGCTTCGTGGGCCTGCGAGCGCACCGCGCCGACCAGTCCCTGCGTCGTAAAGCCGACGATCGCGCTGACGGCGACGAACAGCAGGCCCGCGCGATACTGGGAGAGGGGATATTCCGCCCCGCCGACCAGCACGAGCGGGCCGAAGAAGAACGCTGCCAACGCGGCGACCACCAGGCACAGCTGGCGCCGATCGCCGTGCAGCGCCGTCCAGAAGACGGGCAGCAGCGCGACGATCGCGATCCCGGAGTTGGCGCCGCCGGCGCTCGATCGCAGTAGCGCCACGGCGCCGAGGAAGATCGCCGAGGGTAGGAGCTCAGGGACGCGCCCGAGCATGCCGGGTATCGGCACGAGCCGCACCACACCCGCCAGCGCTCCCAAGGTGACGGCGGCGACGTAGAGCGGCCAATGGATCGTGGTGGCGATCGGAGTGGCGATCGCGGCCAGAGCGGCTGCGGCGGCAAACGGCGCGAGGCTTGCTCCCACCATGTCCGGCAGCGGCGACGTTGCCGCCCCGCCATTGTGAGCCGGCGACTCGCGTCGGCGGTCCGTTTGAGCCTCCATGCACAACTATTCGGCTTGACCGCGCCGCTGCTTGAGGTTCAACCGCGGTCGGTCGTGGGGAAACCCGCAACAAGAGAGGGACGCCGGAGCCCCGCAACAGGACGGGGACGCTCGCGGCGGGCAGCCAACCTTCGATGAGCGGGAAGAATGTCTCAAGCGGATCCGGGGACGCTGCCGATGAGGTGTTCGTGCGCACCTCTCGCTCATCCAAGCGTTGGTCGGCCGTGGCGGTGGCGGCCTTTGCGATCGCTTTGACCGCGATCTTCGCGCCGCTTGCCTGGGGTGGCCCCGGCGGACAGCCCGCCCACGCGTCGGTCGTCGGCGGCGTCCCGGCAACGGAAGGAGCCTTTCCCTCGGCCGCCTATGTGCTCGACCTCAACGGTCGTGTGCTCGAGCAGTGCACCGGCACCGTCGTCGCTCCGAGCCTCGTGCTCACCGCCGGTCATTGCGCAGTGAACATGTCCACCGGCGTGGCCAACGGACACAGGGGCTATCGGGTGGTGACGGGAGAGGTCGAACCCGGCAAGGGTCATGGGCAGATCTCAAACGTCGTCGGCGTCATCCCCTATCCCGGCTTTGCCCGTCACATCGAGGCCGGCGACGCCGCGTTGCTGGTATTGGAAACGCCTATCCTCGCGCCGGCGATGCCGCTCGCCAAGCGCAGCCAGGCCCACCTCTTCACCGGCGGCACTCGGGCGACGATCGCCGGCTGGGGACTCACGTCGACCTTCCAGCGCAAGCTGACCAGACGTTTGCAGTTCGCCCACACGGTGGTTCAGTCCGCGAGTTGGTGCGCCCGCCACGTCCACCCCTTCTTTCCCAGATGGGAGCTCTGTACGGTCGACGTTCCCCACTTTGCCTCAAGCGGCTGTCACGGCGACAGCGGCGGACCGCTGATGGTCCCAGGCGAGCGCTCGGGCGAACTGCTCGAGGTTGGCGTCGTCGCGTTCGGTGAGGCGCGGTGCCTGCCGAGCTACCCGAACGTCTTCACGCGCGTGGATGCGCTGGCCGGCTGGCTGCGGACCTGGATCGCCGCGTATCGCTCGCCGGCCGTCTCGCTGGCTCCGAGCGCCGCGGCGTCGAGCTTTGCCGCGACCGCACGCACCTGGGCGGGAACGGTTACGAGCACGGCCTCCAGTGGGTCACTCTTCGTACAGCGACTCGCGCGCGAGCTCCTGCCCACGGGCTCCCCAAAGCTTCAGCTCGAGCAGATCGCCGCGATAGTCGTCGGGCGCCAGCAACGTGAAGCGCTGCTCGATCAGCTCGCATTGGTCGACGGTGGCGGGGCCCAGCTCGGCGGTGACCAGACGCCCAGCGCCGATCAGCGGTCTTCCCCACACCAGCGTCATCGCGGCGGCGGTCCCTTCGCCCCCACGCCAACGGCCGACGACCTCGTCACAGACATCGAACTTCCACTGTGGATTGCGCGCAGCGGTCTGGCCGGTGAAATCGCCATGAGCGGTCAGGTCGACCGGCTCGGCGGCGTCGTCCAGGCCGGCGACGAAGCGCACATAGCCGTACAGCTCATACCCCGCTGAGCTCGGCGCCGTCGCCGGCACGTAGCGCCGTCCCTGCCAGCTGCGGTCCGGATACCAGTCGATCTCGCCTGGCTCGCCGAGGTTCTCCTGCTCGCTAGCAAGCGCCGCCCACGCGTCGCGAAGCTCGCGCTCCAGACGCTCCGCCCAGCGCCCGTAGGGGAGCGCTTCCTGCGGCGGCTCGGCGGCAAAGCTCGGGACCGGGCGGGAGACTGGCGGCACGAAGGCAGCCTACTTCGGGCGCCGCACGGCTTCTCGGCGACGGCCCACGAGTCCGGGGGTGGCTCAAGCCTCCAGCATCAGGGTCACCGGGCCGTCGTTGACGAGCTCGACCTGCATGTGCGCGCCGAACACGCCGCGCTTGGCTTCGGCCGCCTCGCAGAAGCGCTCGTACAGCGGCTCGGCAAGTTCCGGGCGCGCCGCGGCGCCATAGCTCGGGCGGTTGCCTTTGGCAGCGTCGCCGTACAACGTGAATTGACTCACGCAGAGAATCTCCCGGTTGGGCCCGAGCGGCTCGTTCATCCGGCCCTGGGCGTCGGCGAACACGCGCAGTGCGCGAACCTTGGCCGCCAGGCGCTCGGCGTGCGCCGCCGTGTCCTCGCTTGCGACCCCGAGCAGCACGAGCAGGCCCGGGCCGATCTGTGCGACTGCGCCGCCGTCCACCGTTACGCTCGCGCGGCTGACACGCTGGACGAGCGCCCGCACCGCAATCAGGCCTCGCGCAGCAGCGTAGCGGCGTGCTCGGGCGCGACGATGTTCAGGTTCACGCCGGTGGACAGCTCCAGCCCCGCCAGGTGCGTGAGTCGCGGCGCGACGTCGATCCGCCAGCAGAAGTGCTCGGCCCCGCGCGGAGCCGTTCGCACCCACATGTTCAGTGGCGGCGGGCAGCCGAAGTGGCGCGCAAGCCGCGATAGACCGTCGTGCAGCAGTGCGGACCCCAGTGGGCCGTCGTCCTCGAAGCGCATCCGCGGCGCGCGCGGTGCCAGCATCAGCTGGAAGGGAAAGCGCGAGGCGTAGGGAGCCAGCAGCACCGCCTCCTCGTCGACTGCGACGACGCGCTCGCCACGGCGGACCTCCTCGGCGACGAGGTCCTCAAGCAGCTGTCGTCCCATCGTGCGGGTCGCGTAGGCACCGGCGCGCTCGCGCTCACGCGCCACCTCGGCGGGGACGAAGTCAAGCGCGTAGAGCTGTGCGTGGGTGTGCTCCAGCGAGGCGCCGCCCTCGCGCCGCTCGTTGACGATCAGCTGCACGTAGGCGGCGTCGGCGTGCGCGCGCATCCGCGCTCGCCAGCACTCCATCGCGCCGGCAAGTCGCTCTGCGGGTAGCTCGGCCAGGGACAGGACGGACTCCGGCGCGCCGACTATCACCTCGTGCGCGCCGGCCGCGGCGCCGGCGGCGAACAGATCGGGTTGGGGGTCGCGCTCGGGCGCCGGCGCGTCGGCCGTCAGCGCCGGGTACAGATTCGGCACCACCCGGACGGTCCAACCCGGGCCGTCGGCCGGACCGCCGTCCGGGCGCATCGCGTAGAGCTCCGGTGGCGTTCGATCCTCGTGGCCCTCTGCGAACGGGTCGCGCTCGACGTCGATCGCAGAGGCCGGTGGGCAGCGCGGCTTGCCGCCGGGTCGACGTGAGCGCTCGCCGGCGATTATCGCCTTGGCGCCGCTGAGCGGGTCGATCCGGATCTCGGGCATCTTGTGCGTGAGCGGGGTCGTCGAGGCCGCGATCGGCCGGCTCACGACCCTAGCGCGTAGCGGAGCACGTCCTCTTCGAGCTTCGCCGCGCTCGGGTATTGACCCTGGCGGGGGAACGGCACGCCGCGCAGCGGCACGAACAACGTCACCGGCGTGAACGACGAGTCTGTGACGCGGGCGCCGAGCGCGCCGCTCGGGTCGTAGTAGCTCGGATAGCTGACCGGGTGCGCGCGCAGAAAAGCGAGCGCCGCCGCGCGCGAGGAGTCCCCCGAGTCCAGGCCCAGGAAGGCGACGCGCCTACCGTAGCGCGCCGCGACACGCTGAAACGCGCCGAACTCGGCGCGGCAGGGGACGCACCACGATGCCCACTTGTTGATGACGATCGGGTAGCTCCGCAACGCGGCCAGGCGCGCGGCGAATGCCCGCGTGCCGCCGCCGAGCAGCCGGCCCCCCTGGCGGTGCAGCGCGGCTAGTGGCGACGGCGAGGCGGACAGCAAAGTCGCCTGTTCGCCGGCCGTCATGGGGACAAAGGTTTCGCTAGGCGAGGATTTCGGTAGCTGGGTCAGCCCAACTGCCACCAGCGCCGCGACGGCAAGGCAGGCGAGCAGGAGCGTTGCACGGCGGATCGACATCCTCGCGGCAAGCCTGTCAGATGCGCGCGCTCGCCGGTGCGGACCGCGCGATCGATCGTTTTGCACACGCTCGTGCTGCGTTTTCTCTGCTTGCCTTCAACTCCGCCGACTCGTGCGGTATCCTCATCCACACGGAGTGAAGGGGGACGCACTCCCCGCACTCCGGCGTCTCGCCGACGACGACGGACAAGTCGGCTTGCCGCTTCGCGAGCCCATTCGCGGCGGCACTTTCTCGAAGCCAAGAGCCACTATGGCCGAGTCCACTGCAGCGGCCCCCGCGGTCGCGTCCATTCCCGGGTCCGACGACATCTCTCGCGCGGAGAGGTTCGCACGCGAGCGATTCGTGCACGAGGGCGAGGACGCAGTCGATGCGCTCGGAGGGGTGGGCGCGTCCCGAACCGTCAGGCGGCGCGCGCTCGACCAGGCGCTGGTCGAGATCGCCGGCGGTGCCAAGCACCCTTCCACCCAGTGGCGGCGCGACTTCTCGTTGCTGCTCGGGCTAGAGCGGGTCCTCTCGGAGGAGGAGCCCAAGCTCGCCGACGGAACCGTCCTCTCGGCCAACCAGGTCGACGCGCTCTCGGGCACGCTGACGGCGCTGCTGGCCGAGGCGCAACGCGCGGCAAACGGAAACGGCCGAGCGGCGGCTGCCGCCTCGCCGGAGCTGCTCGCCTCGGCGTCGATCCTCGGGCCGGAGGGCTCGGATGGGTCCGACGGCGTCGATCGGGGCGATGGAACCGAGTCGCAGGCGACCGCGGGCAAGTCGGCGCGCAGAGGGCAGGCCGGCGACGCGGCGGATGGGCACGACGACGGCGAGGACGAGGACGATCCCCTGTGGAACGGAGCAGCCGAGGAGGACGAGGACGAGGACGACGATGATCTCGGTCCGGTCGAGCGCGCCGCTCCCGACGAGGACGACGACGAGGACGACTTCGAGGACGAGGACGAGGAGGACTCCGACGCCGAGCCGGAGCTCGAGGAGGAGGACACGACCGAGGAGTCCGACGAGGAGCCGCGCGACTGGGTCGACGAGGACGAGGAGGAGATCGCCGATCAGCCCGAGGATCCAAACGCCGCCAAGCGCTTCTGGTTCGAGCACGCCACCGGCGCCGGCAAGACCGTCGCGGCGCTCGGCTTCGTGGAGGCTTCGCAGACCGGTGGCATCCTGATCCTGACGCACCGGCGCAATCTCGTCGATCAGTTTCATGGCGAGCTGCGCGAGCGCGGCTATCAGAAGCGCATATCCAGGCCGTTGTACGTCGGCGAGGACTCCCCGCGCGGGCCGGTCACCGTCGAGACCTACCAGTGGTTCGTGCGCAACGCCGGGCGCATCTCGAGCGCCTACACGATCGTCATCTGCGACGAGGCCCACACCGCGCTCGGCGAGAAGACGAGCGCGGCGATCCGTGCCTGGACCGGTCCGATCTTCATCGGCATGACCGCCACCGGCGCGCTGATAGCCCGCCACGTCACCGACCTGTTCCCGACCCAGACCTCGCGCTTTGACCTCGCGCAGGCCGCCCGGCGCGGGGTGATCTCCCCGCTTCGCTGCGTGCGCATCTCGCCGGGGGTCGGCGTGCGCACGATCGCCAACGTGCCGCTGCGCCGCGGCGAGGTGGACACCGAGTTCGACCAGGAGGAGCTGGCCGCGCTGCTCGACCAGCACCCGTTCAACATCGCGGCGGCGAACCTGTACAAGACGCGCTTCAACGGTGTCCCCGGCGTCGTCTATGCGGCGGGGGTGCAGCACGCCTACAACCTCGCCGAGGCCTTCCGCGCCGAGGGACTCAAGGCGCAGGCGGTCTCCGGCGAGACGCCCAAGCGCGAGCTGGCCGAGATCCTCGCCCGCTACGAGCGCGGCGACGTCGACGTGCTGATCAACGCGCAGCTGCTGGCCGAGGGGTGGAACAGTCCCCGCGCAACCGTCTGCCTGCACCTGGCGCCGACCGCCTCCAAGCGCATCTACCAGCAGCGCGTCGGCCGCGTCACCCGCCGCCACCCCGGCAAGGAGGCCGGGCTGGTCGTCGACTTCGTCCACCCCGCCACCAAGAACGACGATCCGGTCGTCACGCTGCACTCGCTACTCGACCGCGACGTCTACCGCGGCGGCGCGATCGTCGTCGGTCCGGTCAGGCGTGGGCGCGGGCGGCGGATGCGCGTCGAGCGGCGCGTGCTGCCGGTCTGCGTCGAGCAGGAGCGGCGGATCGAGGTGTTCGAACGCGAGCTGTGGCGGATCGCGGTGGAGAACCTCGACTACGGCGATCGCCACGTGTGGGCGGCGCTCGCGGGCGCGCGGGTCACCCCCAACGGCTGGCGCCGCGCGCGGGCGATGCTGCACTTCGATCGGACCGGCGAGCTCAAGGCGCGCTTCCTGATGACCACGATCGAGCGCAACCGCAATCCGCAGCTGCGCCTGAAGGCGCTCGGCGAGATCGCGGCGCTGCGCGACCCAGACGCCTTCGACACGGCGATCGACCTCGCCGGCACCTGGCCGCGCGAGGAGCGCCGTGAGGCGGCCAAGATCCTGTTGCGCGCGCTGGTCGAGCGACGGATCGGGCGGCGCGACCAGGCCAGCGCCTGGATCTGGCGGCTGGCCGAGTACACGCGCGAGCTGCACGAGGAGTACGCGGTGCAGCGCTGGCCCGAGACCAAGCGGCTGCTCGGCCTGCTCGTCAACTCGGCTGGCGGCGCGCACGCGCGCAACGCGCGCCGGCTGGTGCACGCTGCGCGCAAGCAGGACCGCCGGCTGGCCGCAGCGCTGCTGGCCGCAGCGCTGGCGCACACACCGGAGGCCGAGGAGGTCCTGCGCGGCGCGCGCACGCGGATGGCGCGTAAGCCGCCGGCGCTCGCGCGCGAGCTGCTGCGCAACTTCCCCAAGCGCCGCGCGCGCGGCCAGCGCCGGCGGCGCAAGGGTCAGCGTCCGGGAGGCGAGGGCGAAGCTCGGGGCAGGTCCGCGGCCAACGGCAGGCCCGCGGAGGCGCCCAGCGACGCGGTGCTGGCGGAGGCTCTGGCCTCCGAGACCAAGCAGCCGGCGAGCGAGGGTGCCGAGCTTGCCGCTGACGGCGAGCGCAAGCTCGACCGCAGCGTCGAGGACGCGCTCGAACGCGCCGATCAGCCTGCGGACAGGTGAACGTCGCTGGCGTTCAACGCCACGCTCGAGCGCGCCGATCAGCCTGCTGCGGACAGGTGAACGTCGCCGGCGCTCAGCGCCACCGTGTCGCCGTCCTGCAGCCGCACCAGTAGCCGACCATCCCCGTCGATCCCCTGAGCGACACCGTGGCCGCCGTCCCAGCCGACCTCGCGCCCGCGCAGAGCGTCCAGCGAGCGCCAACGTTCGAGCACGCTCTGCGCCGGCTCGCGCAGCCATTGCGCGAGCGCAGCCAGCACGCCGGCCAGCAGCGGCTCGATCGCAGCGGGGGTGCGGCCGAGCGTGGCGGCACGCGCGCGCAGCTCGCCGGGTAGCTGCTCGGGCGCTACCGCGACGTTGACGCCGATACCGACGATCGCCCACCCCTGCTGAGGGCGCCCCTCGACCAGGATGCCGGCGAGCTTTGTCAGGCCATCGCCGAGCACCACGTCGTTGGGCCACTTCAGCCGCGCCTCGGACCCAATCGCGTCGCATAGCGAAACGCCTGCCGTCAGCGGCAATAGCGAGGGTTGGTGCGCTAGCTCGGAGAGATGCAGCACAAGCGAGCACAGCAGCGACGTGCGGGCCGGCGCCAGCCAACTGCGTCCCTGGCGGCCGCGACCGGCGGTTTGCTCGTCGGCGCTGACCAGAGCTCCGTGCGGAGCCCCGGTCAGCGCGAGCGCGCGGGCTCGCTCGTTGGTCGAGTCGCAGCAGCGCAGGTGCAGGCGCGGCGTTCCCAGCCGCGCCGGTGCCCCCGGCTGTTCAGGCATCGCGGTCGGTGGCTCGCTCGGCGGCGTCGGCGAGCAGCGCATCGATCAAACCGTCGACGTCGTGGCGCCGTGCCTCCACGTGCGGCTCGATCCCGTGCTCGCGCAGGGCCGCGCTCGTGACTGGGCCGATCGAGATCGCGCGAGTGTGCTCTGAGAGCGCGCCCGCGCCCAAACGTCGCTGAGTATCGCTCGCGCTCGGCCCGCTCCCGGCCTCGCCTCCCTGAGCCGTCGTCTCGGGCGCCTCGCCCTCGCCGCTGGCCAGCGCCTGCAGGAAGAAGCGCACCGCCGACGCGGACGTGAAGGTCACGTAGTCGGCACGTCGGGCCTGCTCGCGCGCGGCCGGCGTGAGCGGCTCGGCGACAGTGTCGTATAGCGCCACCACCTCGACCTGTGCGCCGCGCGCGCGTAGCGCGTCCGGCAGCACCTCGCGCGCCCCGGCCGCCGCGCCGACGAGCGCTCTGCCGACCTCGACACCGGCGAGCGCCTCCACCAGCGCCTCGGCGACGTAGCGCTCGGGGACCACGTCGGCGAGGATCCCGCGCTCGGCAAGCGCACGGGCGGTGCCCGGGCCGATCGCGGCAACGCGAGTGCGCGCGAGAGCGCGCGCGTCCCCGCGGGGGTGGCGACCGTCGTCCAGGCGCTCGAACAGCAGCTCGACTCCCACCGGGCTGGTCAGGCAGACGAGGTCATATGGAGTCGGATCGATCGGCTCGGACGGGCGTGCCAGCGTGCGGATGCTCGGCGCCTGAACGACGCTTGCGCCGAGTGCTTGCAGGCGGCGCGCGAGCTCGCTGGCGCGGGCGCGCGCGCGGGTCACCGCGACGCTAGTGCCGGCCAGCGGCCCGCGCGGGCGCCAGGCGATCCGATCGGCCAGCGCGGCGACCTGGCCGATCACCGCGATCGTCGGCGCTTTGACCCGCTCGCGCTCGGCGACCTCGGCGAGACTTGCAAGCGTCGCGGCGATCACGCGCTGGTCGGGCAGCGTGCCCCGTTCCACCAGCGCCGCCGGCTCGTCGCCGTCGCGGCCGGCCCGCAGCAGCGACGCGGCTATCGACCCCAGCGCGCGTACGCTCATGTAGAAGACGAGCGTGCCGGGGAAGCGTGCCAGCGCCTCGAAGTCCACGTCGGGTGCGAGCTCCTGGGCATCCCCGTCGACGCCTGCCTGGGTGTGCCCGGTCACGAACGCGACGCCGGTCGCCAGGCCGCGGTGGGTGACGGGTATGCCGGCACAGGCCGGCGCGGCCACGCCGGCGGTCACGCCCGGCACGATCGTGAACTCGATGCCCGCCTCGCGCAGCGCCAGCGCCTCCTCGCCGCCGCGCCCGAACACGAACGGATCGCCGCCCTTCAGACGCACGACCTCGCGGCCGGCAAGCGCGCGGTCGATCAGCAGCCGTTGCGTGTGCTCCTGCGGCACCGACTCGCCGCCGCCTTGCTTGCCGACGAACAGCAGCTCGGCCGCGGGGCTAGCTCCCTCAAGCGCGGTCGCCGGGATCAGGCGGTCGTAGAGGATCGTGTCGGCGCGTGCGATCAGCTCGAGCGCGCGTGCGGTCAGCAGTCCCGGGTCCCCGGGGCCGGCGCCGACGAGGTGGACGCGGCCGCGCGGGCCGTGTCCCTCACTGCTCGCCAATGGCCATCTCCTCGGCGCGGCGCAACAGCGCCTCGGCGCCGGCCGCGCGCAGGCGCTCGGCCATTCTGCGGCCGAGCTCGGCGGGCTCGTAGAAGCCGCCCACCAGCTCGTCGGCGATCCACTCGGAGCCATCGGGCAGGCCCACCCAGGCGCGCAGGTGAAGGCAGCCACAGCCGGCCGGCACGGCGTGAGCGCCAAGCGGGGTGTTGCAACTCGCCCGCAGCGCGTGGGCGACGGCCCGCTCGGCCGTCAGGCACGCCGTGGCGTCGGCGTCGATCAGTTGGGCCAGCGCCGCGCCTGTGCGCTCGTCATCGGCGCGCGCCTGCAGCGCCAGCGACCCCTGGCCCGGCGCCGGCACGAAGCGATCGACCGGCAGCAGGCAGCCGACGTCGCTCTCGCGTCCGAGTCGCTCGAGGCCCGCGCTCGCCAGCACGATCGCGTCGAAGCCACCGCCCCCGTCCTGGGCGGGTGGTGGCGGGGACACGCGGCCGCCGGTGACGGTGGTAGCCAGCCGGCGTAGACGCGTGTCGACGTTGCCACGCAGGCTGATCACCTGAAGGTCCGGTCGCGCCGCGAGCAGCTGCGCGGTCCTGCGGATGCTGCTGGTCCCGACGCAGCCACCTTGTGGCAGCTGATCGATCGCGCCGGCGCCGATCAGCGCGTCCTGCGCATTTGCGCGTTCGGGGCAGCCGAGCAGCGTCAGACCCTCGACGATCTCGCCGGGGACGTCCTTGGCCGAGTGGACGGCCAGGTCGATGTCGCCCGCGAGCAGCGCGTGCTCGAGCTCGGCGACCCAGCGCGACTTGTCGCCGCCCGGGCGCTCGCCGGTCGCCAGACCGTCGCCGCTGGTGTTGACGACGACCACCTCCAGGCCGTCGGAGCCCAGGTCGGCCTCCGGGATGCGCCGGGTGACCAAACGGGTCTGAGCCAGCGCCAGCGCGCTGCCGCGCGTGCCGACCTTCATCGCGTCGCGCTCCCCTTCGCGTGGGTGGGAGTGTGCGCCACCGTCGCGCTCGCGCTCGCCGGACTCATCGGCTCTTGCGGGCGCTGCCGATCGGGCGCACCTCGGCCAGCTGGGGATCTTCGGGTCGGGCGGGGTCGTGCTCGGCGCGCCCGTGCTGGCCGCCGCGCGGCTCCTCGTCCAGGCCGAACAGCTCACGCACGACCTGCAGGACGACGTGCCCCTCGGCCGCGCCGGGCCCCTGCGCGAGCTCGCGCAGGCGGATCGTCGGCTCGTGCAGCAGGCGCGAGACGGCGGCGCGGGCGATCGCCTCCACGCGCTCGAGGTCGCGGCCGGAGGCCGACTCCCAGCGCCCCGCGTTCTCGGCGAGTATCCGCTGTACCAGGCCATCGGCGCGCTCGCGCAGCGCGGCCACAGTCGGCAGCACCTCGGCCTGGCCGAGCCAGCGGGCAAAGCGGCGGATCTCCTCGTCGACGATCTGCTCGGCGCGTGGGACGATCTGCGCCCGCGCGCCGAGGTTGCGCTTGACGACCGCCTGCAGGTCGTCGATGTCGTACAGCGTCACCCCCGGCACGTCGCCGCACGCCGGGTCGATGTCGCGCGGCACCGCGATGTCGATCAGCAGCAGCGGGCGCTGGGCGCGCTGGGCCATCACCAATGCCACCTCTTCGGCGCCGACGATCGGGTGCGGCGAGGAGGTGGAGGAGACGACGATGTCGGCGCGCAGCAGCTGCTCGGGCAGCCCCTCGAGCCCGACCACGGAACCGCCGAAGCGCTGCGCCATGCTGCGGGCTCGGTCGGCGTGGCGGTTGGCGACGAAGATCGTCCCCGCTCCCTGATGGGCCAGCGCCTTTGCTGTCAGCTCGCTGGTCTCGCCGGCGCCGAGGATCACG
>DATASE010000092.1:0-14682 GCA_036269375.1 Solirubrobacteraceae bacterium | reverse complement strand
GGAGCTCGTGCAGGCGCAGATGCCGATCCGGCCCGGCGAGAGCGCCGACCAGGCGGGTTTGCGCCTGGAGCGGCTGCTCGACCTCGGTCTGGTCGACTGGCGCGAGCGCGAGACGTGGCGGCGCCGACAGGTGATGGACGCCCGCTCGGGCGCGCTCGACCCGCCCGGCGCAAGCTGGCGCGACCGGCCTGCCGTCGACCGCGGCGACGGGGTCTTCGTCGCCGGCGACATGATGGCCGCGCCCGGGTTGCTCGCCGAGGTTTCGTGGGCGAGTGCGCTGGAGGCCGCCAGGGGCGCGGTGCGGGCGTTGCGGTCTGCGTCGCGGCCCCGACCGGCGTTGCGGGAGGTGGCTTGAGCGTGAGCGCGCTGCTGGCAGCGGCTTGCTGACCACGTGTTGGTGTATCTTCTACACATGACACGCACCAATGTGGAGATCGACGAGCCGCTCGTCAGGCGGGTCATGGGTCGATACGGCCTGAGGACTAAGCGAGCCGCGATCGACCTTGCGCTGCGCCGGCTGGATGCTGAGCCCATGAGCGCGCGGGAAGCGCTGGAGATGCGCGGAAGCGGCTGGGAAGGCGATCTGGACGAGCAGCGCTCGGCTTGGTCGCCGCGAGCCGCAATGTGATCCTGGTCGACAGCTCGGCCTGGATCGAGTATCTCCGCGCGACCGGCAGTCCAGTCGACCGCTGCGTCCAAGCGTCGTTGAAGCGGAAGTTCCCGCTTGCCACCACCGGCGTGGTGATGCTAGAGGTGCTCGCCGGTGCGCGTGACGAGTCGCACGCGCGAAAGCTTGGGCGCCTGCTCGGAGGTTGCACCCTGCTCCCCGCGCAGGAGCCGTCCGATCACGAGGCCGCGGCTTCGCTTTATCGCGCGTGCCGACGAGAGGGCTTTACAGTCCGCAAGCTCCCCGATCTCCTGATCGCGGCGGTGGCAATCCGCACCGAAACGCCGCTGTTGCAGCTTGACGAGGATTTCCACACGATCGCCAGGCATTCCTCCTTGGCGTTGATCGATCCTGGACCGGTCGCTTGACACCATGCTCGCGTGAGAAGCAGGGTGTTATGCGGCTGTCACGGCCGTAGGGCGTTCACCGGGCTCGCGTGCAGCCCGCACCGCGCGCGGGGGGCCCACGAACCGCGGCGGCGCGATCTCCAAATAGCGCTCGAACGCCCACGTGCAGAAGCGCTCGTTGGCCATCATCCTTGCCATGACGGCGATCGCGCGCGTCGGGGTCAGCTGACCGATCAGCCGTTGGCTGTTCAGCAGCCAACGGAACTTGCGCTCGTGCGCGTCCGAGAACGCTCCGTAATGCGCGAGCGCCTGCTCGCCGGACTGCTCGCCCGCGAGTGCTCGCCGCAGCTCGCGGCCACACGCAAGCCCGAAATACAGTGCGGTGCGGATTCCCTCGGCGGTCAGCGGGAGGCAGTGACCCGCAGAGTCGCCCACGAAGTAGATCCCATCCTCGACGGCCGCGCGCAGCTGGTGGGGGATCCAGTTTCCCTGGTAACCGTCTGCTGGGAGCCCGAGGTCGCCCGCCAGGCGCACCGTCGGCTCCTTGACGTGGCGCTCGGGCCAGAACGAGCCGACGCCGACGCGCAGCTCGTCGCGCGCGGGGAAGCTCCAGCCATAACCCGCGCGGGCGTACTTCGGGTCGATCCACAGCTCGAGCTCCTCCCCCTCGCCGCCCGGGTGTACCTCCAGGCCCCGCGACAGGCGCGCGTTCGGCGGCTGGATCGTCGCGCCGTTGGAGAGCACGCGCCGCCAGCCGAGCGCGTCGACGATGTGGGGCGCCGTCAGGTCGCCGCGGTCGGTGTGAACCGTGCGGCCGGTGCGGCCGGTGACCGTTGCCGTCTCGAACCGCGCCTCAGTTCGGCCGGACTGCTCCCACAGCAGCGCGCACAGCTCGCGATAGTCGAAGGTCGAGAAGGTCCAGGGCAACCGCCAGCGCTGCGTGGCGTGGCGCGTGTGCACGACCAGCTCGCCGAACGTCTGGCGCAGCGACCCCTGCAGATCGAGCGCGTCCAGCCACCCGGTCGGGATCCCGCAGGCGGAGGTCTGCCGCTCGCCGATCTCGTAACGGTCGATCGCGAGCACCCGCGCGCCGCTGCCGGCCAGCTCGCGCGCCACCGCCAGGCCGGCGAAGGACGCGCCGCAGATCAGGACGTCGCAGTCGGGATCGAGCGGCGTCCGCTCGGCGCCCCGCTTGGTTGCTCTCACCGGCATGCAAACCAAATCATAGGTGCGGCCCGGCGCTCGCCGGTCCGTGCGACTTCGCTACGCTTCGCCCGGTGGAGACCGTAATCGAGAACTCCCCGGCCCACGTGGTCGAGGGATCCAATGGACTGCTGCTGGAAATCGACGGGCAGATAGTCCCGAACTACGACGCGACGATGCAGCCCTTCGAGGAGGGCGAGGTCGTCACCGGGCACGTCGTGCGCATCGACAAGGACGAGGTGCTGGTTGACATCGGCTACAAGTCCGAGGGGGTCATCCCCGCAAACGAGCTTTCGATCCGCAAGTCGGTCGACCCCCACGACGAGGTTCACCTCGGCGAGGAGGTCGACGCGATGGTTCTCACCAAGGAGGACCAGGACGGACGACTGATCATGTCCAAGAAGCGCGCTCGCTTCGAGAAGGCATGGCGGCGGATCGAGGCGGCAGCCGAGTCCGGCGATCCCGTGACGGGATCGGTGATCGAGGTGGTCAAGGGCGGGTTGATCATCGACCTCGGCGTGCGCGGCTTCCTGCCCGCCTCGCTGGTCGACATCCGCCGCGTTCCCAACCTCGACGAATACCTCGGCACGCAGATCGAGACGAAGGTGATCGAGCTCAACCGCTCGCGCAACAACGTCGTGCTCTCGCGCCGCGCGGTGCTCGAGGAGGAGCGCAAGGAGGTGCGCCAGCAGATCCTCGACCGGCTGCAGCCCGGGCTCGTGGTCGAGGGGCAGATCTCCAACATCGTCGACTTCGGCGCCTTCGTCGACCTCGACGGGATCGACGGGCTGATTCACATCTCCGAGCTCTCCTGGTCGCACGTCAACCACCCGTCGGAGATCCTCAACATCGGCGACACCGTTCAGGTCAAGGTGCTCGACATCGATCGCGATCGCCAGCGCATCTCGCTGGGGCTCAAGCAGACCCAGGAAGATCCCTGGCAGCGTATCATCGACACGTACAACATCGGTGACGAGCTGGCCGGCAAGGTGACCAAGGTCGTGACCTTCGGCGCGTTCGTGGAGGTGCTCGACGGCGTCGAGGGGCTCGTCCACATCTCGGAGCTGGCCGGGCACCACGTCGAGTCGCCGCGCGAGATCGTGCACCCGGGCGACGAGATCCGCGTGAAGATCCTCGAGATCGACTCTGAGCGACGGCGCCTGTCGCTGTCGGCCAAGCGGGTCGAGGACCAGATCCTGCCGGTCAAGCGAGCTGAGGAGCCGAAGGGCGAGGTCTCCACGCCGGAGCCCGAGACGGTCACCGAGCCGACCGCGTCCGAGGCGATAGTCTCTGAGCCAGCCGAGTCCGAGTCGACCGCCACCGAGCAGGCCCCGGTGAGCGATGCTGAGGCGAGCGCCGCCGGGGAGACCGGCGCGATCGCCGACAGCGGCGATGCTCAGGTCGCCGCCGAACAATCGATCGAGGTAGACCCCGCCGACACCCAGTCGGCGACCGCAGCAGAGCCTGAGGCCGAGGTGGCGGAGTCCGCGACGCCCGAGTCCGAGGCTGCCCAGCCCGCCGACACTGCCGCCCCGAGCGCCGCTGCCTCCTCCGATGACGGCGCCGGCGAGGAGGACCAGTCGGCTCAGCCCGAGCCGGCCGACACCGAGTCAGCTGCCGCCGCAGAGCCCGAGGCCGCGTCCTGAGCGACGCGAAGGTGCCGCTGGTCGGGCTGACCGGCGGTATGGGAGCGGGCAAGTCGACCGCGCTGACGGCGCTCGAGCAGCTCGGGGCGCGCACCCTCTCAACCGACGCCGTGGTGCACGAGCTCTACGGCGACGAGCGCGTCCGCGACGCGGTGGTCGAGCGCTGGGGTGAGGAGGTCGCGCCGGAGGGCGTCGTCGATCGCAGCGCCGTGGCGGCGAAGGCGTTCGCCGGCGGCGAGCAGGAGCGGCGCTGGCTCGAGGGGCTGATCTGGCCGCTCGTGGGAGAGCGGATCGCCGCCTGGGTGCAGCAGGTTCGCGCGCTGCGACCGGCTCCAAAGGCCGCGGTTATCGAGGTGCCGCTGCTGTTCGAGGCCGGCATGCAGGGCGGCTTCGACGCTACGGTCGCGGTGATCGCCGACGAGGACACCCGCCGGCGGCGCGCCGACGGACGCGGTCACGCGCTTGCCGGCGAGCGCGCAGCGCGGCAGCTCTCCCAGCAGGAAAAGGCGCAACTTGCGACCTTCGTGGTGCGCAACGACGGCAGCGTCGAGGACCTGCGGCGCGAGCTGGCCGCCGTCCTTGCCAAGCTGTGTGGATGAGCGCGCAACGTTCGACCGCCACCGCCCGCCCTCGCTCCGTCCACCGCTCTCGCGGGTCTTTGCGGGGCTCGTCCGGCCGCACGGGCCGGAGCTCGCCGCTGCGTTCGCTGCTGCGGATGTTGTTCGCCGCCGCGGCGATCGCCGTGCTGGTGGCGATCGTCGTCACGCGCGTCCAACACGCCCGGACAAGCGACGGACTGCCGCTTTCAGACGCCGCCTTGATCCGTGAACAGGCCGCCGACAAGCATCTCGATCCCGCACTGATCGCCGCCGTCATCTACGCCGAGACGAAGTTCGAACCACGCACCTCGGCGGCCGGGGCGCTCGGGCTGATGCAGATCGAGCCCGCGACGGCGCAGTACATCGCTCACCTGTCCGGGGGTTACCGGTTCACCACCGGCGATCTGGCGACGCCGAAGATCAACCTCGCCTACGGCAGCTGGTACCTGCGCTATCTGCTCGACCACTACGGCGGTGACGAGATGTTGGCGGTGGCCGCGTACAACGCGGGGCTCGCCAACGTCGACTCGTGGGTTGCCAGGGCTCGCGGCGAAGGGCGCCTGAGCATGGCTGACATTCCCTTCCCGGAGACGAAGGCCTATGTCGAGCGGGTGCTGCGGGCGCAGGGCGAGTACAGGTCCGCCTATCCGCGCGCGCTCGGGCTAACGTAGGAGGGTGCCCCCGTTTCGCCTCGACTCGGCGTTCGCACCGACCGCCGACCAGCCGCGCGCGATCGCCGAGCTCGCCGACGGGGTGCTGAGCAAAGAGCGCTTTCAAACGCTGCTCGGGGCGACCGGTACCGGCAAGACGATGACGATGGCCGGCGTGATCGAGCAGGTGCAGAAGCCGGCGCTTGTGATCGCGCACAACAAGACGTTGGCGGCACAGCTGTGCAACGAGTTCCGCACCTTCTTTCCAGACAACGCGGTCGAGTACTTCGTCTCCTATTACGACTACTACCAGCCTGAGGCCTACGTGCCCTCGCGCGACCTGTACATCGAGAAGGACTCGGCGATCAACCAGGAGGTCGATCGCCTCAGGCACGCAGCCACGGCTGCCGTGTTCGCTCGCCGCGACGTGATCGTCGTGGCATCCGTGTCCTGCATCTACGGGCTCGGCTCGCCGGAGACCTACGAGATGAACATGCAGATCCTCAAACGCGGTGAGGAGATCGACCGCGACAGGCTGTTGCGCAAGCTCGTCTCGATCCAGTACACGCGCAACGACTCGGTGCTTGCGCGCGGCAGCTTTCGCGTCAAGGGGGAGACGCTCGAGGTGTTCCCCGCCTACGCCGAGAGCGCCTTCCGCGCCACGCTGTTCGGCGACGAGGTCGAGCGGCTGCAGCACTTCGATCCGCTCACCGGCGAGCTGATCGAGGACGACCTCGAGCACGTCGCGATCTGGCCCGCCACGCACTACAACGTCAAGGAGGGGACGATCGACGCCGCGGTGGCGGAGATCGGACGCGAGCTGGGCGAGCGCTGCACGGAGCTTGAGACCGAAGGCAAGCAGCTGGAGGCCCACCGGCTGCGCCAGCGCACGCAGTACGACATGGAGATGCTGCGCGAGATGGGGTTCTGCTCGGGGATCGAGAACTACTCGCGCATCCTCGACGGGCGCAAACCCGGCGAGCGGCCCTACTGCCTGATCGACTACTTCCCCGACGACTTCGTCTGCTTCATCGACGAGTCCCACCAGACCGTGCCGCAGATCGGTGGGATGTTCGAGGGCGACCGCTCGCGCAAGCGCACGCTGGTGGACTACGGCTTTCGGCTGCCGAGCGCGCTCGACAACCGGCCCCAGACCTTCGAGGAGTTCCTTTCCATAACCCCTCAACTCGTGTTCGTCTCGGCGACACCGGGAGAGTACGAGCGGACGCGCTCGCAGCGGATCGTCGAGCAGATCGTCCGTCCCACCGGGATCGTCGATCCCGATGTCGACGTCAGGCAGACCAAGAACCAGATCGACGATCTGATGAACGAGATCCGCAAGCGGGTCGAGACGGACGAGCGCGTGCTGGTGACGACGCTGACCAAGAAGATGAGCGAGGACCTCTCCCAGTACCTGGCCGAGATGGGGTTCAAGGTCCGCTACCTGCATTCGGAAATCGACACGCTCGAGCGGATCCAGATCATCCGAGAGCTGCGGCTGGGGGAGTACGACGTGTTGGTCGGCGTCAACCTGCTTCGCGAGGGGCTCGACCTGCCCGAGGTCTCGCTGGTGGCGATCCTCGACGCCGACAAGGAGGGGTTCCTGCGCGGGGAGACCTCGCTGATCCAGACGATCGGACGGGCCGCACGCAACGTCAACGGGGCCGTGCTGATGTACGCGGACCGGGAGACCGCGGCGATGCGTGCCGCGATCGAGGAGACCGACCGCCGCCGCGCGATCCAGCTCGCCTACAACGAGGAGCACGGGATCACGGCCGCCACGATCGTCAAGGGGATCTCCGACATCGCCGAGTTCCTGCAGGGAGAGTCCAAGGTGCCCAAGGGGCGGCGCCGGCGCTCCAGCCGCGACCGCGCCAAGGAGATGCCAAGTCACGAGCTGGAGCGGATGGTCGTCGAGCTGGAGGAGGAGATGATCGAAGCGGCCGACGATCTCAGGTTCGAGTACGCGGCGCAGCTGCGCGACGAGATTCGCGATTTGCGTCGCGAACTGCGCGAATTGCAGCAGACCGAGGCGCCCGCGCCGGGCTGAGTCCTAAGATGAGCGCCGTGGAGATGGACCGGCAGGCGATCGAACGGCGCGACTTTCCGATCGTGCGCCGCGGCTATGACCCCGCGAGCGTCGACGCCCACCTGCACGCGCTCTCGACCGCCGTGGAGCAGCTGCGTGCCGCCGCCGCCGGGCCCGGTCGCGACACGCTTGCCTCCGCGGCCGGCGCACAGGTCCAGGGCATCCTCGAGGCCGCTCAGGCGAGCGCCCAGGCGATCGAGCAGGAGGCCGCCGAGCACGCCGCGCGCGTGCGAGCAGAGGCCGAGGCGGCTGCGCGAGCGACGCGCGAGCAGGCGATCTCCGCAGCGCAGGAACGCGTCGGTGCGGTCACCCAGGCGACCGACGCGCTGCTGGAGCGCGTCGCCTCGATGGACGGCGAGACGCGCACGCTTGTGGAGAGCCTGCGCGCCGGCGCCGGCCGCCTGGTTGCCGACTTGCAGGCGCTGAGCGACGAGATGGCCGGGCTCTACGACGCGGCTGCAGGGCAGCAGGGCGGCGGTGCAGCGGCGACCGGCGGCGCAGTGGCGATCAGCGGCGCGGCTGCGACCGGCGCCGCGCCGATCCCACCCGCGGAGGTTCAGCAGAGCGCAGAGGTTTTCGCCCCTGCGCGGGTCGAGACCCCGATCCCCTTCGAGAACGGCGTGGCGCCGGCAGAGCCCGAGGGCGAAGCCGGCGTGCTGTTCGACGACGAAGCCGAGTCGCTTGCCGACGCGGACCCGGTAGCGGTCCCGGTCGGGGGGTCCGGCGACGACCTCGACGGCGCCCGGCTGGTCGCGCTGAACATGGCGCTCAACGGCGACTCGCGCGAGGCGACCGGGCGCTACCTCGCGGAGAACTTTCGGCTGCCGGACCCCGCGAAGCTGCTGGACGAGGTCTACGCGGCGATCGAAGCGTAGGGGCCGGGCAGCGGATCGCCGCTCCCGAGCTCGTAGCCATGCGCCTGATCGACCTACGCCACCTGGGGCACAGTCGCGTGATCGGCTCGTGGCTGCTCGGCGACGTGCTGATCGATCCCGGCCCCGAGAGCTGCCTGGCCGAGCTGCTTGCCGGGCTCGATGGCCAACGGCCACGCGTCATCGCGCTGACGCACATCCACCTCGACCACGCGGGGGGCACTGGGACGCTCCTGCAGCGCTTCCCGGACGCCGAGGTTTGGGTGCACGAGCGCGGCGCGCGCCACCTGATCGACCCCGCCAAGCTGCTGGCCAGCGCCGGGCGGCTCTACGGCGCGGAGAACATGCAGCGGCTTTGGGGCCAGGTGTTGCCGGTGGCGGCCGAGCGCGTCCGCCGGCTGGCCGGCGGCGAGGTGCTCGACTCCTCCGCCGGGGCACACGGGGGGTTTCGTGTCGCCTACACGCCCGGACACGCCTCCCATCACGTCGCCTACCTGCACGAGGACAGCGGCACCGTCTTCAGCGGCGACGTCGGCGGCGTGCGCGTCGGCCAGGGCGGGGCCGTGCTCGCGCCGACGCCACCGCCCGACGTCGACCTGCCGCTGTGGCGAGCTTCGCTGGAGCAGATCGAAGCGTGGCGGCCGAGCGCGATCGCCCCGACCCACTTCGGCCGCTACGAGGACGTGGCAGAGCACATAGCCCAGCTGCGCGAGCGGCTCGCCGAATGGGAGCGGCTCGCCGCGGCCGGCGACGAAGCGGGCTTCGTGGCTGCCCTGCAGGAGCGCTTCGAAGTCGGCGACGATCCCGACGCGGCCGGCTCCTACGCCCAGGCGATGCCCGCCGACCAGAGCTACGCGGGGATGCGGCGGTATCTGGAGAAGCGCGACGAGCGCTGAGTACAATCCAGCACAGGGTGCTATGCTTGCGCAGTGCGGACAGTTGTCCGTATTGAAACCGGGTTTCACCTATGGCGAAACCCGTGAGCGGGGAGGAAGCGGGCCTTGCGCGAGTCTCATAGTCCGTTCGGCTATGCGGGTAGAATGCCCTCATGGCAACACAGATCGAGCCGGCAGCGCTTCACCGTCTCGACACCGAGACTTACAACCGCATCGTCGAGTCCGGCGCCCTTGATGGTCAACCGGTCGAACTGATCGATGGGTTGCTGGTCGAGCACATGAGCCCCCAGGGGCCGGCGCATTCGGCGCTCATCGAGCGACTGACCCGCCATCTGGCACACGCGCAAAGCTGGCTACGCGTCCAGCTCCCGCTCGAAGTGCCGCCAGACTCCGAGCCCGAGCCGGATCTGGCGTTGGTCGAAAGCGAGTCCTCCCCTGAGCGGCACGTGCGCTCCGCGCTGCTCGCTGTGGAGGTGTCGGTCAGCACGCACAAGCTCGACCGCGGGTCGAAGGCTGCGCTCTACGCGCGCGCGGAGGTTCCCGTCTACTGGGTGGTGGATGCGACTGCCAGGGCGGTCGAGGTCTACACCCAACCCCAGGGGGATGGCTACCGCGACCGCGCGGTCTACGGGGTGGGCGAGCTCGTGCCGTCTCCGGCCGCCGGCGTAGCCGAGCTGGATCTCGCCGCGCTGTTCGCCGGCGTCGGCGATTGAGAGCCGCACCTCAGGCGCCTGCGGCGTTGACGCACGGACATGGGCGAACGTCTGTTCGCGTCAATACAATGTCCCTGCGATGCCAGCCCGCCGTGCCACGACTCCAGCCACCAACAAGCTCGTCGTCTCCGGCGCGCGTGAGCACAACCTCAAGGACGTCTCGCTCGAGCTCCCGCGCGATGCCCTGGTCGTCATAACCGGGCTCTCCGGCTCGGGCAAGTCCTCGCTGGCCTTCGACACGATCTACGCCGAGGGACAGCGGCGCTACGTCGAGTCGCTTTCCGCCTACGCGAGGCAGTTCCTCGGGCAGATGGACAAGCCCGACGTCGACTCGATCGAGGGGCTCTCGCCGGCGATCTCGATCGATCAGAAGACCACCTCGCGCAATCCCCGCTCGACCGTCGGCACGGTGACCGAGATCTACGACTACCTGCGCCTCCTGTGGTCGCGCGTGGGCAAGCCGCACTGCCCAATCTGCGGGCGGCCGATAACCGGGCAGTCGGCCGAGCAGATCATCGACCAGACGATGGAGCTGGCCGAGGGGGTTCGCTTCATGGTGCTCGCACCGGTCGTGCGCGGGCGCAAGGGGGAGTACGGCAAGCTGCTCGACGAGCTGCGCGCCGACGGCTTCGCGCGCGTGAAGATCGACGGGCGCATCCGCATGCTCGAGGAGTCGATC
Source organism: Solirubrobacteraceae bacterium (assembly GCA_036269375.1). Taxonomy (GTDB): domain Bacteria; phylum Actinomycetota; class Thermoleophilia; order Solirubrobacterales; family Solirubrobacteraceae; genus Palsa-744. The sequence continues at coordinate 4,321 of DATASE010000092.1, read as the reverse complement.
GTGCTCGACAAGCGCTACAAGCACGACGTCTCGGTCGTCGTCGACCGCCTGGCGATGCGCCACGACGTGCGCAAGCGGCTGGCCGACTCGATCGAGACGGCGGTTGGGCTCGCGGACGGGTTGGTGGAGATCGAGATCGTCGGCAAGGGATCGGATCGGGATCCCACCCACCCTGATCGGGATGGGGCCGGCCTGGCGCGCGGCCGGTCTGGCCGCTCCGAGCAGGACGAAGGGTCGCGTCACTCAAGCGGAGCGCTCGGCGTGCGCGCGGCCAACAGCCAGATCGCCCCGGGCGCCAGGCCCGACGCGGGGACGCTCTTCACCTTCTCGGAGAAGTTCGCCTGTCCCGAGCACGGTCCCTCGCTGGTCGAGCTCGAGCCGCGGATCTTCTCGTTCAACTCGCCGCACGGGGCCTGCGAGCAGTGCACCGGCCTCGGGTCCCAGATGGTGATCGACCCCGAGCTGGTCGTGCCCGACCCCTCCCTGTCGGTCGGCGAGGGGGCGATCGCGCCGTGGGCCAACAGCGCCTCCAACTACTACGAGCAGGTCTCCGAGGCGATCGCCAAGCGCTACAAGGTCGACCTCGGCGTGCCCTGGGAGGAGCTGCCCGACGAGCACCGCGAGCTGTTCCTCAGCGGCACCAACGGGCAACCGCTGCAGATCACCTACCGCAACCGTTTCGGGCGCTCGCGCTCCTACGCGACCCGCTTCGAGGGGGTGCTGGCCAACTTGCAACGGCGCTACCGCGAGACCGACTCGGAGTGGACGCGCGAGAAGATCGAGGAGTTCATGTCGCTGCGCGCCTGCCCCTCCTGCGGCGGGGCGCGGCTGCGGCCCGAGTCGCGCGCCGTGCTGGTCGCCGGCACGCGGATCGAGGACTTCTGCTCGCTCTCGGCGCGGCGGGCGCTCGAGTGGCTGGCGGAGGTCGAGCTCTCCGAGACCGATCGACACGTCGCGCGACTGATCCTGCGCGAGATCTCAGAGCGGCTGCAGTTCCTTGAGAACGTCGGCATCGGCTACCTGTCGATGGACCGCGCCGCCTCCACGCTGTCCGGCGGCGAGGCGCAGCGGATCCGGCTGGCCACGCAGATCGGCTCCTCGCTGGTCGGCGTGCTGTACATCCTCGATGAGCCCTCGATCGGGCTGCACCAGCGCGACAACGCCAAGCTGATCGCAACGCTCGAGCGGCTGCGCGACCTTGGCAACACCGTGATCGTGGTCGAGCACGACGAGCAGACGATGCGGATGGCCGACCACCTGGTCGACCTCGGGCCCGGAGCCGGCGAGCACGGTGGCTGGATCGTCGCCCAGGGGACGGCCACCCAGGTGCAGAAAGTCAAGGACTCGCTGACAGGGCAGTTCCTGGCCGGCACGCGCACGATCGACGTTCCCGCACAGCGGCGCACTCCCGCGGGCTACGTCGAGATCCTCGGGGCGCGCGAACACAACCTGCGCGACGTCGACGTGCACGTCCCGCTCGGCACGCTGACCTGCGTGACGGGAGTGTCGGGGTCGGGCAAGTCGACGCTCGTCAACGAAGTGCTCTACAAGGCCGTGGCCAACAAGCTGCACCGCGCCCGCCAGCGGCCCGGCGCGCACCGCGAGATCCGCGGTCTGGACCAGCTCGACAAGATCATCGCCGTCGACCATTCGCCGATCGGGCGTACGCCGCGCTCCAACCCCGCCACCTACACCGGGCTGTTCGACGTGATCCGCGACCTGTTCTCAAAGACCCAGGAGGCGCGCGCGCGCGGGTACAAGCCGGGGCGCTTCTCCTTCAACGTCAAGGGGGGGCGCTGCGAGGTCTGCCGCGGCGATGGGCAGATCAAGATCGAGATGCACTTCCTGCCCGACGTGTACGTGCCGTGTGAGCAGTGCGACGGGCGGCGCTACAACCGCGAGACGCTCGAGGTCAAGTTCAAGAGCAAGAGCATTGCCGAGGTGCTGGCGATGCCCGTCGAGGAGGCGCTCCGGTTCTTCGAGCACATACCCAAGATCCGCCGGCGCCTGGAGACGCTCGAGGCGGTCGGGCTCGGCTACATCCGCCTCGGCCAGCCGGCCACGACGCTCTCCGGCGGCGAGGCGCAACGCGTCAAGCTCGCCACCGAGCTCTCCAAGGTGGCGACCGGACGCACTCTCTACATCCTCGACGAGCCAACCACCGGGCTGCACTTCGCCGACGTGCAACGGCTGCTCGAGGTTCTGCAGCGGCTGGTGGACGCCGGCAACAGCGTCGTCGTGATCGAGCACAACCTCGACGTGATCAAGTGCGCCGACCGGCTGATCGACATGGGACCCGAGGGCGGCGAGGAGGGCGGGCTCGTGATCGCCGCCGGGACTCCGGAGGAGGTCGCCGCCGAGCGCGCCTCGCACACGGGGGCGTTCCTGCGCGAGCTGCTGACGCCTGCGCCCAAGCGAAGGGCGCGCCCCAAGGCGCCGGCCAAGCCGAGCGCGAACGGCGCTGGTGGCCGCACCCGCCGGCCCAAGGCCGCCGGTCGCACGTGAGCGACGCTGCGCGCCTGGCGCGCCTGTGGTGGTCGAAGTGGCGCTGGTACGAGCGCAACTCGCTGCCCTGGAATCGGATCGCGATCCATCGCGAGCTGGCACGGCGTGAAGCGTTCGTCCGCTGGCCAGTCCACGGCAACGTGCTGGAGGCGCTGCGCGAAGGCCGCCTGGAGGTCGGCGCGAACGCTCTGCTCGAGCCGAACGTTTGGATCACGGCGCCCGGCGACGCCCGGGTGCGGATCGGCGCCGGCACGTTCCTGAACATGGGGGTGATGATCGCCGCCCAGGAGCTTGTCGAGATCGGCGATCACTGCATGCTCGCCAACGGCTGCTTCGTCTCAGACTCCTCGCACCGCTACGACGACCCCAAAAAGCCGATCACCTGGCAGGGCTTCGACAGCAAGGGGCCGACGCGGATCGGCGAGAACTGCTGGCTCGGTGCGCACGCCGTCGTGACCAGCGGGGTCACGATCGGCGAGCGCTGCGTGGTCGGCGCGGGCAGCGTCGTCACCAAAGACGTCGAGCCTCATTCGATCGTCGCTGGCGCGCCGGCCAAGCTGATCCACAAGGTGAGCTACGCGCCGGCCGCGGCCAACAGCTGATCGCGGCGCGGTCCCGCTACCAGCGGTCCAGCAGGCCGGCCCAAAAGGCCGGCCCATCCAAATACCTATCCCAGCAGCTTGTGAAGCTCGGCTAGCTCTGCTTCGTCGATCTTGTAGCCGTGCTCGGGCCCCGGGTAGCGACGCGTGCGAACGTCCTCCGCATAGGCCGCCACGCCCGCGTTCATCTCCTCCTGCAGGTTCGCGTAGCGCTTGACGAAGCGTGGCCCTAGGCCGTCGCGGATGCCGAGCAGGTCGTGGAAGACCAGCACCTGCCCGTCCGTGTCCGGGCCCGCGCCGATGCCGATCACGGGGATCTCGACGTGGGGCATCAGCTCCCTGGTGACCGCGCTGGGGATCGCCTCGAAGACGATCGAAAAGCATCCGGAGCCCTGCAGAGCCAGCGCCTCGGAGGCGATCCGCGCTGCCGCCTTGGCGTTGCGACCCTGCGCCTTCCAGCCGCCGAGCGCGGTCGAGCTCTGCGGCGTCAGACCCACGTGTCCCATCACCGGGATACCGGCCTGCACGATCGCCCGCGCACGACTCGCCGAGGCGGGGCCGCCGCCCTCCAGCTTGACCGCGTCGCAGCCGGCCTCCTTGACCATCCGCACAGCGCTCGCGATCGCCTGCTCGTCGCTTACCTCATAGGAGCCGAAGGGCAGGTCGCCGATCATCAATGGCGTCTTCAGACCGCGCCGAACGGCGCGAGCCAGCACCAGCATGTCGTCGAGGTCCACCGGTGTTGTCGAGGAGTAGCCGAGGATCGTGGTCGCTGCCGAGTCGCCAACCAGCACCAGGTCGACGCCGGCCGCCTCGGCGGCGCGGGCGCTCGGGTAGTCGTAGGCGGTGACCATCACGACCGGCTCGCCCAGCCGCTTCTTCTCGGCCAGCAGAGGGAGGGTCATCGGCAGCCGGCCGGGGTCGGACGGGGCCTGAACCGTGGGGTGGGAGGACATCTGCATTGCTCCTGTCTGCGGTTGACGCTCCGGCTCAGCTGAGCAGAGTCGCCACCGCGTCGTCGACGGTGATGATGCGGTTGGTCTCAGCCTGCACGTGCACTACGCGCGGCTCGTAGTGCTCCATCTCCTCGCGCGAATACTGCGCGTAGGAGATGACGATCACGGTGTCGCCGCGGTGCACGAGCCGCGCGGCGGCGCCGTTGACCTTGATCTCCCCGGAGCCGTGCTCGCCGGCGATCGTGTAGGTCTCGAAGCGCG
>DATASE010000091.1:0-45681 GCA_036269375.1 Solirubrobacteraceae bacterium | reverse complement strand
ACATTACCCTGCTGCGCTCTTTCTTCGCTGACGTACGAACACTCACTCACCGAACCCCCGTTACCACGCATCGTCCAACCCTGCGGCAAAGCACACGCCGGCGCCGCATACCCAAACGACGCATTCGTCAAAAGATTGCTTGGCGCTTCTACTCTGAACGTGTGGTCTGCTCCATTGGCTCCCCCAGCGCTGCTACTCGCCACCACGCGATAGTGATAGGTTTTGCCAGGGATCAGGTTGGCAATTTTTGCGCTAACCGGTGTGGAGGACCAACCCTCTGGGACCTTTCCTTCGGGCTGTGAATGGTAGCCATACGAAGTTGTTTCACCGTATTCAAATGCATATCCTGTTTCGATCCCATTCGGCGTTACGCTGCCGCTGAGTGTAGCTTCAGCACCGGTCACGCTGGCGGAGCCTGTAGTCACTTCGGGTGCCCGCGGGTGTTGCCATACCCGTACATAATCTACCAGCATTTCGCTCGGGAGCACGAGTGGCTGTCCATGGGTTTCCCCTGAAAGGAGGTCGGTGACAAGATACTGTGGCGTAGAATCGATGTTGCTTGATTTTACTTGGCCTATTTCTTTACCGTCATAATAATATGTAACTACGCCAGGTCCCCAATTTGATCCAAATGTGTGCCAGCCTGCGTAGCTACCCGAGGCACATTTGCCTATTCCGGCTCCCGAAGGCGGGTGAATATGAAAACAAGCTATACCACCTTCAAGGCTCTCCATGGTATCGATCTCATGTTCGCCAGCTTGAGGATAGCTCCATAGTGCAGGCCAGTTTGCTATGCATCCTCCCGTCGGACAGGCGGGCCATCCCGGTGCAGGTTTGCTCGCCCCTGGGAGATAAACACTCCATTCCACGTAACCGTAGGAGTATAGGAAGCCGGTATGCCCTGGAGCGTTGTCTCCAGGATTAGACTCAACCAGTGAGCCGATATCTTCGGAATGAGGTAGGCCGTTACACGGGTTTTCCGACAGGGACGCATCGTATATGTCCAGATGGAGGTAGCCATCGCCGGGCTGAGATACAAAACTTGAATACATACACGTTCCGGACACGGGACCAGAGAAACCAGTATGTTGCCACCCCGGAGTCCAAAGCGAAGTGTTAAGCCCTGTCGAGTTGAACTCATCGTCAAGCCGCAGCCCCCAGCTACCCCCGACGCCAATCGGCTTGGGTTCGGCATAGGCTGAGGAAGCAATAGATACAAGTAGAGTGGCCGCGAGCAGAATAGACGGCACAATTCCTCGAAGAGTTTTGGAAATGCTCACAGCTTTTGACCCCCCAGGTTAACGGACTAACGCCAACGCACGGAGACTCCTGACTCTCTAGAGGCCGTGCTTTACGGTGACGACGTTATGCAACGATCGAGAGAGCCGTCAAGATGTCACAGTTCTATCTACGGTTTGGCACCGTGATGCATCAGTCTGGAATCGGTTACGGAACCTAACTATGAGTCGCTATATAACAAAAGCCAGCCGGTCAATTCCTGGCCGGAGCTCGATAGTCTCCAGGCGTTGGGGCGTCCAGCACCGCCAGTTATCTTGACCAACGCACCGGTCGCCTGTAGACGGGCAAGCAATGCCGAAACCTGGCCATGATGTGATATTCCAACCCCCATGGCGATGTCACGGTTGCTCGCTCCAGGATGGGCGGCGATGTAGAGCAGACATTCCAGGGCTCGCCGGGCTCTTGCGTGCTTGAGCTGTCTTGGGATCAGAGCGCCAGAGCGACCGGTGGGCGCCGCTGAAGATGCCCTGGCGCTGGCACGGCTCCGTGCTTCTCCTATATATGAGGCCTCCTTTGCAGCAGCCAAACCAAGAAAAGGGCCGACCAGCAATGCCGACAGCTCCCCCAGCGCCTCGACGAAGGGAGGAGCCCTCCGGGTAATCAGACGAGCGTGCAACACCCCAATCAGCGATGCGACAATGGCTTCGGCTGCGAACTCGGGTGGTTGCCGGCGAGCAGGAATCGTCTTGCGAGCATCATCGATTAGGGTCACCAGTGGCGCGAGCAAGCGGAGGCGCTGCTCGAGCGCCGCCGCAGGTCCCGCGTGAGCCTCCACGAGCCAGGCGCGTGCCAGCGACGGCTCCGCGTCGAAGAAGCTCACCAATGACTCGATGCCGCTGACAGCGCCCATGGACCACGATCGCTCACGAGCAAACCCCTCACGAATAAGATCTACTACTCGTTCCGTCATCTGCTGAATTAGGTAGGCGAACGCCTCTTCGACCCCGCCAAATGCCTGCCTGAAAGTGACGGGCGACACCGAGGCGCGTTGCGATATCCCCGCGATAGTCGCACCACGCAACCCATCGTCGGCTAGGACCTCCGCCAGCGCTTCGAGAATCCGTGCGCGCTGGGAACTCAGGACGCGGGTCCTGACGAGCGTGCTGTCCCCCCCAGACAAGTCAGTGTCGATCCGTAGCTGCCGCTATCTTCAGCATGGGTGCTGCGCGTACGCGGAGGTCTCGCGCAAAGCTCTGGTAAGTCGAACTATGTAAAAATCCTGCCATTGAGGACGCGGATTGAACCAGAGGCAAAGCGCGACGACAAGGTGATGCTAAGCAGACTGGATGGCCAGTTATGTTCAGGAACTAATTGTCTGCAGTGGAGCAGGCCTTGGCCGCCGTCTGGCACCAGCCCCAAGTTCGCGAGGCGGCCGTGGTGCAGACGGCGCCCCCTCTATGCTGCCGCCCTGATACCGAAGTGCGCCCCAAGATGGACAAAGTAGGGAGCCCCCGCCAGGTAGATCCAGACGAGCGTCAGAGCGGTGCCATACATGGCTCCCCCGCGGAGTATCCAGAGATGCGGCACACCCGTGGTGCGACGGCGCCACAGCCACACGCCACACAGCACGAACGGTGCGATCATCGGGCTCAGGTAGCGCGGGAACAGCGCCGCGGACCAATGCTCCGCAAGCATGATCGCGATCAGAGTCGCGAGCCCGAGCAGCAGCGGGCTGCCGAGCACGAGAACGGGCAGCTCGCGCGCCAGGCGCGGTCGCGCCAGCAGGGGAGCGAGCGCGAGCAGTGGCAGGACGACCAGCGCGATAAGCGCGATACCTGCTGTGCCGCGGTATTCCGGCCACCACTCCTGGGGCAGCAGCGCGTGACCAAAACGTTGGACGCCGGCGAGGACGGCGCCCAGTCCGCCGTGGGGCCCTGGCGGCAGGTAGCCGGCCGTGATGCGCTCCTCGATCGCTCCGGCTGTGAGCGCGCCGTAGCGGGACTCGTTCAAGCCGAGCCACGGAGCGACGAGCACCAGCGGAAGCGCGACAGCCGCGGCCAGGGTCATAACGCCCGCCGCATCCCGGCGCGCTCGCAAGTGCGCTCTGAGCGGCGGCAGCAGCAGCGGGGCCAGGCACAGCAGCGTGAGTTGTGTGAGCAGGCAGAGACCGAGCAGGCCGCCGGCGGCCAGCAGCAGCGACGGTCTGGATCTACGCGTGGCATGCCAGATCGCGAGCAGGTAGAGCGGCACGATCGGCATCTCAAGCGCGACGTTGGATGTGGTGATCGAGCGCACCAGCACACCGGGCCAGAGCGGCGGCAGGAGAGCGGCGCAGCATGGCGCGATCCAGTCGTCTTCGAAGACCGCCCGCGCGAGAAGCGTGACGAGTGCGACCGAAGCGCCCAACAGCAGCAGGTCGAATGCTCGAACCGCGTACACCTTGTGGCGGTAGTCGCCTGGGATCTCGAACGCCGGCGCGGCGAGCACGTAGTAGAGCGGCGGCTGCCACCCCTCGTAGCTGCTGCCGCGCAGGCCCAGGCGCGCCGGGTCCAGGCCGCTCGCACGCGGGTAGGTTCTCGCCTCGATCGCGAGCTCCTGCCAGAAGACGTGGTTGCGACCCACCCAGGGCATCCGACCATCTTCGGCGACCTCCTGCACGTACGCCAAGTGGGCGCGCTCGTCCACTGCGGCAAAGACGGGGAAGCGAAAGACCGTACAGAGACCGATCGCTGCGATCGCGCTCACCTGAGCGACGAGCAGCGTGCGCGCGGTCAGTCGCGGCCGGCGAACGAGCAGGCGGGTGGCGGTCTGCACGGGAGATCCAACCGCAGTCCGCGCGGATTGTTGCGATAAGTGAGAGTCATCGTCGCGGTGTGAGGCGCACAAACTCGGCCAGCCGGCGGCGACGACGAGGTCGAGGTACGCCGGAGGCGACGATCCGACAAACGGCGAGGATCGGCTGTAGGCACATATCGACGACTAACGCCCTTGGACCGCGAATCGATAGCGCTTTGGACCACTATCCGGCAGCGCTTCGGACCCCAGTCGACAGCCGGCCGCTCACCCGCTCGATCTGAGCAAGCGTCATCGCGTGCAGGTCCTCACCGCGCTGGTGAGCGCCAAACCAGTCCGTCGTCAGCTCGACCCCTGCTTGCAGCGACAGGCACGGCTCCCAGCCCAGCTGCGCCCGTGCCCGCCCCGAATCCAGCCGCAGCGCGGGGATCTCGGGCGGATGCGTCTCCCCGTCGCGCTCCCAGCGCACGCCGCCCGGCCACCGCGCCGAGACCAGCTCGACCAGCTCTCGCACGCTGAGGGCGTCCTGCTCTGCCGGTCCGAAGTTCCACGCTCGGTCACAGCCCTCGCCCGCGAGTAGCCCCTGCGCCAACACTAGGTACCCCGACAGCGGACAGAGCACGTGTTGCCACGGCCGCACCGCATCGGGGTTGCGCACCAGAAGCGGCTCGCTTGTGCCCTTCAGGGTGCCCGCATGGATCGCGCGGAACAGGTCCGGCAGCAGCCGGTCCTCACCGAAGTCTCCGCCGCCGAACACGTTGCCTGCGCGCGCACTCGCCAGCCGCGCTTCGGTGCGGGGGACGGGGGCGCCCGCGAAATAGGACCGCCGATACGCCTCCACGATCAGCTCGGCGCAGGCCTTCGAGCTGGAGTAGGGATCGTGCCCGCCGAGCGGGTCCTCCTCGCGGTGCGGCGCGCCGGTGGGGGAGGGCGCGTAGCACTTGTCCGAGGTGACGACGACGACCGCACGCACATCGGGGCAGGCGAGCACGGCGTCGAGCAGGTTGGCTGTGCCGAGCGCGTTGACCTCGTAGGTCAGCCCCGGCTCGCGCAGCGAGCGGCGCACGAGTGGCTGCGCGGCGAGATGGAAGACGACCTCGGGGCGGGCGTGGCCGACAGCGCGGGCGAGCGTGTCCGCTTGGCGCACGTCGCACGCGATCGAATCCTCCATCCGCTCCCCGACGCGAGCCAGCTCGTACAGGCTCGGCGAGCTGACCGGCTCGGTCAGCGAGACGCCACATACGCGCGCCCCGAGCGCCTGCAGCCACAGGCAGAGCCAAGCCCCCTTGAACCCGGTGTGCCCGGTGACGAGCACCCGCCGCCCGCTCCAGAGAGCCGGGTTGACAAGCCGACCAGGCTCAGCGGTGGGATTCTGTGTTGGGGTTGTCCGTGGCATTGGCGGGCCGGAGTCGATCGGTGCGCGGCTCAGAGGCCCCGGTTCCCTCCGGATCATCCTCGCTCGGCGCCAGGACGCGCAGACCGACTCGCCGCGCCGCCTCGATCAGATGCATGTCGTACGCGTAGACGCAAGCCAGCAGGTCGCCCAGCTGGAGGGCCGTTGCGATGTGGATGGCATCGAGCGAGCGCAGCTCGGCGGGGTGCAAATCGCACGCCCCTTGCCGAATCTGCAGGCTCACCGGCAGCAGACGGACGCTCTCGAGCTTTGCGCGACCCAGCTCCGCAGCTGCCTTGCCGCCGCGTCGTCTCAATGCGCGCAGCACCTCGACCTCGGCGATCTCGCTGGCGACGAGCTTTGCGCTGGCAGCGAGCGCCGCGACCAGCGCGTCCGTCTCGGGCTCGCGCCACACCAGCTTCACGAGTGCAGACGCGTCCAGGTAGAGCAGCTCCGGCTCGTCCACCGGGCGCTCAGATGCGATCTTCGCGCGACTCTTCGAGCGCTTCGGAGATGGCATACGGCGTGGCGTCATGCAGATCGCCGAGCGCCAACGCTGAGTCGAGCAGCTCCGCCGTCGGGCGGAGTGCCGGCGTCGCGCCCAGCTCGTCCAGCCGGCGGTCTATCTCCGTGCCCTGCCGGGCCAGCAGGTCTTGCGCCCCGCGCAGGATCAGCTCGCGCGCGAGCGTCGCGGTCGGCTTGCGCTCTCCGAGCAGCGGTCTGGCACGGCGCAGAGCGTCGTCCACTTCCGGATCGCGAGTGAGCGCTATGCGGGGATGAACCGTTCCCACCACGCCAGTGTAACACCGTAGTTGCACCTCCCCTCACCGCTCCCGCACCGCCACCAGATTCGAAGCCCCAGCCGCATAGGGAAAGTCCGCCTCCTGCGGGCACACCGCGCGGAACTGGTACACGATCGGTCCCGGCAGCCGGAAGCGGTAGCGGGCGCTGTAGCGGCCGTGGGCTCCGGTCGAGATGACCTGGAACTGGCGCCAGGGCGAATGCGAGCCCGCCCCACCGACGCGCGCCTCGAGCACGAGCTGCTTGCCGCCCGCCGGCAGCGGCGCGCCACGCAGGGCCCCGCTGAAGCGGATCGTGCCGCCGCCGTGCGAGACGGTTGGCACGACGCGCAGCGCAAGCGAGGCCGGCACGCTCAGCGTCAGTGCCGCGGCGACATCGGGCGTCGCCTGGCCTAGGTGGCTGGAGTAGGCGAGCGTCAGCCGCCCCGACGGCGTGCCGGCTGGCAGGCGCAGGCGAAAGCGCCCGCCCGCGTCCGTGCGGGATGTCGCCAGTGCTTGGGCCGGAGCGCCGAGCGCGGCGGGTAGGAACTGCGCCTGGATCGTCGCTCCGGCGATCGGCGCCCCCGCCGGCGAGAGCAGCGTCCCGCTGACGCTCTGAGCCGCCCCGAAGCGCGCGCTCAGCGAGGCTCGCGCGGTGGCCCTCCAGCGGGCCGACAGCCGCGCCGCGGCGCTGGCGGGATCGCCGTTGGCCGCGCCCTGGGCGGGAGCGGCTCCGGTCGCTGCCGAGAGAAGCGGTGCCGGCGTCGAAATCGGCGTCTGTGCGCCACCGCCACCGCCGCTGCTGCCTGGCGGCTGGACGGAGGGATGGTTGAGGAAGTCGACGGTGCGGTCGAGCGCCACGCTGGAGTTGCCGGCGGCGTCGGTGACCGAGACGACCAGGTGATGGCTGCCGTCCGGAAAGGCGGTGGTGTCGAACGGCACGTCGGCGGACAGAGTCGCCGCGCACGGTTGCAGGTAGAGGAACGCCGGCAGCCCGTCGGTGGTCTGGCCGACGTCGCGGCAGTGCCCGCCGTTTTCGTCGAGCAGCGTGCGCCCGACTTCGCTCCCGTCGAGCGAGAACACGGCCTGGTAGACGCCGGAGCCGGGATCGCCAGCTTCGAAGGAAAGGTCCCGAGTCCCGCTCAGCGTGGAAGCGGTCTTCAGTTCGCCGTCGACGTTTTCGACGACGGGCTGCGCGCTCTGTTCGAGGGTGAGGTCGGCGGCGTAGAGATAGACAACCGCGGCGTAGCCTTTCCCATCGCCTTTATTTGGGCATTTGTAGGCCGGTTGGCCGACGCATGACGCGTCTACGTACACCGATTGCCCGAGGTTGGCGAGCGGCACGGTAAGAGAGTTGGCGGGCGACAAGGGGGCGGTTTCGCCGACCTGTTTTGTGCATCCCCCGACGTACACGCATTCCCCGAAGCCTTCAGTTTGAGTCGGTCCTGCGAACCAGAACTCGTAGGTCGCGCCCGCAACGGCTCCGCCTTCCGCGTCGCCTGAGCGATGAAGGGTTGCGCTCGCCAGTGTCTCGCCCGACACTGGCGTGAATGTCCATGTGGCCGTGTCAGTGTTCACCAAGTGGCCTGTTCCTTCGAGAAGTCCGGCCCTGAGGGCTCCGCCAGCTGCGCAGTCGTCTTCGGCGACTGTTGCGGTACCTGACCTAATTCCTTTCCACCCATCCGTCGGCGCCACTTCCCCGTTCGGCGTGCGGCAGCTGTACAGGTGGTACCTCCCCGCCTGCGCTGCGGCAGCGCCGACGGAGCCACCCAGGCACCCGACGGCGCAGGCGATCGCCGTCGCAATTTGCATCCGCTGCATCGCTCAGATTCCTTTCCTGTTCCTTGGGCGGCGTGTCCGCCCCACTCGAGGGAATGTCGAGGCGAGGCGAGGGTGGCCCCCCCTGTCAATTGGCGGACCGCCGCGTCTATCCGATTCGGAGCGATCCTAAGGACTCGGAAGGTTCGGATGGGACCGAATAAACGGATGTTCGGTTTCGTCGGTCCGGCAATCTGCAGGACGCGCAAGCTGGCGCGTGGACCCGCTCAGCCGAACCGGATCGGCAGCTCGGCCAGGCCGTAGATCCCGAGGATGCTCTCGTACACCGGCTCGCCGTCGAGCTCCAGCCCCCTCAGTTCGCGGGCCAGGAACCCAAGCCCCTCCTCGAGCTCGAGCCGCGCCAGGTTGGCGCCCAGGCAGTAGTGCACGCCGGCGCCAAAGGTCAAAACGCGGGCCCGCGGTCGCTCGGCGGTGACGTCGAACTCCTCCGGCCGCTCGCCGACGCCGTCGCGGTTGCCGGTGAACGCGCACACCATCACGATCGTGTCCTTCGGGAAGGTGACGCCGCGGTACTCGAGGTCCTCGACGGTGATCCGCGCCGTGACCGGAGTGATCGGCTCGAAGCGCAACGCCTCCTCGACGGCCGCCCCGGCGAGCGAGGGATCGGCGACGAGCGCCGCCCACTGTGCGGGCCGTTCGGCCAGCAGTCGCACCGCATGCGCCAGCTGGCTCTGCGTCGTGTCCACGCCGCCGATCAGCACGTTGAGCACGAGGTTCACACACTCGTCCTCGCTGAGTCGTTCGGCGAGCCGACCGCCGTCGGAGGCGGCGGGAGCAGGATCGGAGGAGTCACCCTCAGCGGCGTCGGCGGCCCCATCCGCGGACGGTCGATATGTGGCCGCAAGCAGGGTGGAGATGATGTCGTCGCCGGGTTCGTCGCGGCGCGCGGCGATCAGCGCGCGTGCGTACTCATAGAACTCGGCCACCGCCTGAGCGATCGCGTCCTGCTCGCTGGCCATCGAGGCGGCGTCGAACTGGCGCTGGATCCAGTTCGACCAATGGTGAAGCCGCGGCGCGTCCGCAAGCGGCGCCCCCATCACCGCAGCGATCGTCTGCGAGGGGTAGGGCTTGGCAAAGGCGGAGACGAACTCACACGAGCCGCTGTCGCGAACGTCCGCGAACAGGTCCGCCAAAAAGCCGCGCATCGCCGGCGCCCAGCGGCGCACCGCGCGCGGCGTCAAGGCCGGGTTCACGAGCGCGCGCAGGCGTGTGTGGTCGGCGCCGTTGACGTGCAGGATGTTCGCCCGCATCTCCTCCCACAACGGCCCCTCGCTGACACCGAACAGCTCGGCGATCTTCATACCCGGGAAGATCGCCGAGCGTGTCCGCAGGAAGAACTCGCCCGCCTCGCGGTCGAGCACCACGTAGCCGTAGGGACCCTGTGCGAGCCAGCCGTGCCCTGCCCGCTCGCATTCGCCACGCAGCTCCCCCATCGCCGCGTGAAAGCGCTCACCCCGCAGCTCGGGGTCGGTGTAGTCAAAGCTCGCGAGCTCCAACTCTCCGACGAGCGCCATCGACGCGGCCTCCTTTTCAGACGCCTACTTCTTCGGGTGCACCGTCTGCTTGAGGCTCGCGCCCGGCGTGAACTTCGGCGCCTTGGACGCCTTGATCTTCACTTTTTCGCCGGTGCGTGGGTTGACGCCCTGGCGGGCGGCGCGCTTGACCACCGAGAACTTGCCAAAGCCGGTGATCACGACCTCGTCGCCCTTCTTCAGCGTCTTGCCGACGGTGGTCACGAACGACTCGATCGCACGCCCGGCATCCGCCTTGGAGAGACCGCTGTCGTTGGCGATCGCCTCGACCAGCTGGCTCTTGTTCATTTGAGCTCTTCCTTTCGGTTGGTATGACTGGCTGGGCGCGCAGACTAGCGCGCATCGCAGCAGACAGTCACGCGCTCACCCTCGAGCTCGGCGCGCGTGAGCGCGAGTCCGCGCTCGGGGGACAGCGCCGCGACCCCGATCGCCGCGCGCGTCTTCTCCTCGGACAGCGACGCGTTGGCCGCCAGTCTCACCCGCTCGGGCTCGCCGCAGGCGTGCAGGAAAGCCTCCTGCGAGCCCTCGCGCACGAGCTCTGAGCGGCAGCGAAACGAGCGCGCCAGCAGCTCCGCCCAGGCGCGCCTGCCGAGCGCTGAGGGGCCTCCCAGGTTGTAGACCCCTTCGCATCCTTGGGCGATCAGCTCGCACAGACGCTGCCCCATGTCGCGCGCGTAGATCGGCGAGCGCAGGATCTCCGCCGGCGCCGGTAGCAGGGCGCGTCGACGCAGCCGCGCCACGAGGCGCAACGCAAGCCCGATGCGCTCGGGCGCGGCGGCGTTGACTCCGTACACCTCCCCGGGACGGACGATCAGCCAGGGCACCGCGGAGCGCATCGCCGCCTCCTCGCAGGCGAGCTTGGAGCGCCCGTGCGCGTTGGCCGGGTCGGGCAGGTCGCCCTCGGCGGCGCGCCAGCCGGCGGGCAGGCGCCCCGAGTAGACCTGGTCGCTCGAGACCAGGACGTAGCGCGCGCGCACGTGGCGCGCCGCGGCCAGCGTGTGCTCGGCGCCGAGGTACTCGAGCCGCGCGATCTGCGGGTCGCGCTCGAAGCGACCGAGCGAGGACTCGCCGGCGGCGTGCACGATCACGTCGGGCTCCCAGCCGGCGACAAGATCGACAAGCGCGTGGCGGTCGGCGAGGTCGGGCCGGCAGGCGAGCACCTCCCAGCTCTGCTGCGCCGCCGCGGCGGCGATGTTGGAGCCGACCAGCCCGCTCCCGCCTGTCACCAGCACCCGCATCCTGAGTACATAGTGTACCGCTAGTGTCAATAAATACTAGAGCGGGGAAATCCCGTAACTCTGTGGCGCGATCGGCGCGTGGATCAGATGGGCCCCGAGCATCCAGCTCGACATCGCCCGCACGCTCGTGGCGGTGACGGCACCGGAGCGGCTGAACAGCGGCAGGTAGGCGCGCAGCGACGCGGCGCTCAGCGCACGCGGCAGCGAGGGATTGGCGCTCAACAGCTCGTCCAGGCTGCGTCCGGGGTCGGCGAGCGTGTCGCGGTAGCCGTGCAGCGTCGCGGCCACGAACGAGTGCACGAGCGCAGGATCGGAGTGCGCCAGCCGCGCAGTCGTGAACGCGACCAGCCCCGGATAGGGCGGCCCGCCGAAGCGGTCCAGCGCGAACGCTTCGATCGGATGCCCGCCGACGCTGAGCGCGACACCGTCGTCGGGGATGAAGCCGGTGAACGCGGCGATCCGCCCGGCAAGCAGCGCGGCCGCCCCGTCAAAGCCGACGTCTGCCACGCGCACGCGCGCGGGATCGACCCCCGCGGCGCGCAACTCGGTGTCGAGCACCGCGAGGTCGGAGGGCACCCCGGTCACCCCGACCGTGCGTCCGGCCAGCCCGGCGGGGGAGCGCAGGCGCTCGGAGCGCAGCGCGATCAACCCCCCCACGGGGCGCGAGACGATTGCCATCACGGCCTTGGCATCGCCACCGGCGTCGATCAGCCCGGCGACGTCGCTGCCGTCGGCGAGCCCGAACTGGGCGCGCCCGGCGTCGATCAGCTTCAGCGTTTCCTGCGTCGAGGTCGGCGAGACAACCTTCAGGTCGATCCCGGCGGCACGGTAGTAGCCGGCGGCAAGCGCGCGGTAGACGCCGGCGTGCACGGCGTTTGGCGTGAAGTCGAGGATCAGCGTCGCGTTGCTCTGCGCGCGGGCTACCCCGCCCCGCAGCCGTCCCGCGGTGCCGACGCTCGTAGTCACCGAGCCGCACGCGGACACGGTCAACGCCAGCGAGAGCACCGCGGCGGCCAGCACGCCACCCGCTAGCCAGCGGGTGGCCAGCGCGTCAGCGCGTGGCCCATCCAAACGCAGGAGCGCGCGCGGGGATGCCGGCGCTCGGGAGGCCAGCCGGTATCGTCCAGCCTGACGATGGCCCCATCTCAGACGCAGGTCGAGTCGCACGAGCCGCGCACGCTATCGGGCGAGCCGGTCCGCGAGCTGTACACGCCCGCCGACCTGCCGGCGGGCATCGGCGGCGAGGCGGATCCGATCGGGCGTCCCGGCTCCTATCCGTTCACGCGCGGCGTGTACGAGTCGATGTACCGCGGCCGCCTGTGGACGATGCGCCAGTTCGCGGGCTTTGGCACCTCAGAGGAGACCAACGAGCGCTTCCGCTACCTGCTCGAGCACGGCCAGACGGGCCTGTCGACCGCGTTTGACATGCCGAGCCTGATGGGCCACGACTCCGACAGTCCGCGCAGCGAGGGCGAGGTCGGGCGCGAGGGAGTGGCGGTCGACACGCTCGAGGACGTGCGCACCCTGTTCGCCGGCATCGACCTGGGCGAGGTCAGCGTGTCGATGACGATCAACGCGCCGGCGGCGATCATGCTGGCTTTCTTTATCGTCGCCGCGACGGATGATTTCGATGGAGACGGCCTGCCGGCCGTCTCGCTTGGGTCGCTTTCGGGCACGATTCAGGCTGACATCCTCAAGGAGTACATCGCCCAGAAGGAGTGGTGCTTCCCGATCGATCCGGCGATGCGCCTGTGCGGCGACATGATCGAGTGGTGCACCGCCAACATGCCGCGCTGGCACCCGATCTCGATCTCCGGCTACCACATCCGCGAGGCGGGAGCCACCGCCCAGCAGGAGCTCGCGTTCACGCTCAAGGACGGCCTCACCTACGTGCAGCAGGCGGTGGAGCGGGGCCTCGACGTCGACGACTTCGCGCCGCGCCTGTCCTTCTTCTTCAACGCCCAGATCGACCTGTTCGAGGAGATCGCCAAGTACCGCGCGGCCAGGCGGATCTGGGCGCGCGAGCTGCGCGACACCTTCGGCGCCAAGAGCGAGCGCTCGTGGCTGATGCGCTTTCACACCCAGACCGCCGGCGCCTCGCTGACCGCCAAGCAGCCGCTCAACAACATCGTGCGCACGACGATCGAGGCGCTGGCCGGAGTGCTCGGCGGCACCCAGAGCCTGCACACCAACTCCTACGACGAGGCGCTGGCGCTGCCGACCGAGGAGGCGGTGCGGATCGCGCTGCGCACGCAGCAGGTGATCGCGCACGAGTCGGGCGTCGCCAACACGGTCGACCCGCTCGGAGGCTCCTACTACGTCGAGGCGCTGACCGACGAGATGGAGGCCCGCTGCTACGAGTACTTCGCCAAGATCGACGAGCTGGGGGGAATGGTGGAGGCGGTCAAGCGCAACTACCCTCAGCGCGAGATCGCCGACGCGGCTTTCGAGCTGCAGCAGCAGATCGACGCCGGCGAACGGATCGTCGTCGGCGTCAACGGCTTCACCGAGGGCGACGATGCCGCCACGGAGATCCTGCGGATCGACCCGGCGCTCGAACGCAAGCAGCTCGACCGCCTGCAGGGCGCCCGCGCAAGGCGCAGCGGCGCCGAGGTCGAGCGCGCGCTGGCGGCGCTGCGCGAGGCGGCGGCAGGCGAGCAGAACCTGATGGACCCGCTGATCCAGTGCGCCCGCGCGCGTGCCTCAGAGGGCGAGATCGTCGAGTCTCTTCAACAAATCTTCGGCAGCTACACCGAGTCGCCCGTCTTTTGAGCGGGTTTCGGTGAGCGTGCCAGGGAGGGGCTCGAGGCTACGCACGCCGGCGCGCGCCCTTTTTGTGGCGGCGCTGACCAGTGCGCTGCTCGGCGTGCTCCCGCTGGGCGTCGGATCGCTCGCCGACGGCCTCCCCGCCGCGAGGGCGAGGCTCGCCTCGAGCGCGAAAACCGCGCCCCAGTGCGTGCCGGTGCACCTGAACGTCTCGGACGTCCTGCCCGGCACCGGCATGCAGGTCAACCCGCTACCCGGCTCGCTCGACGCCCCCAACACGACCCAGATCAGCTTCCTTGGGCCCTCGGTGCACTCGCTGAGCGGCATCACCGTCACCGGCTCCTACAGCGGCGCCCACGCCGGCAAGCTCCAGCCCTACTCGCAGGGCGACGGAGCGAGCTTCCTGCCCAGCAAGCCGTTTCACCCGAGCGAGACGGTGATCGTGCGCGGCAAGCTCAAGCGCGGCTCGCATCGGGTCCCGTTCGCGTTTCACTTCCTCGTCGCCGTGCGCGTGCCGATCACCCACTCGGGCTCGATCGCGACCGCGGCGGCGGCCAAGCCAAGCGAAACGATTCACTTCCACTCCCAGCCGGGTTTGCACCCGCCGACGATCGGGATCCTCGCCTCGGCCGCCGGCCAGGAAGCTGGCGAGGTCTTCGTCGCGCCGTACTCGGGCCCGAGCCCGCCCGGCCCGATGATCTTCAACAGCGCCGGCCAGCTCGTCTGGTTCGATCAGCTCAAGGGGGGTCTCGAGGCGACCAACTTCAAAGTGCAGAGCTGGGAAGGCCACCCGGTGCTCACCTGGTGGCAGGGCTTCATCCCGCCGCAGGGCTTCGGCGAGGGCGAAGAGGTCGTCGTCAACGGCTCGTATGAAACGGTGTTGCGCGTGGCGGCCGGCAACGGCCTGCTGGCCGACCTGCACGACTTCCGGATCGACCCGGTCAGGGACACCGCGCTGCTGACCGTCTTCGACCCGATCCGCTGCGACGTCGCCGCGGTCGGCGGCCCCGCCGACGGCGCCGTCACCGACAGCCTGTTCCAGGAAATCGACCTGCGCACGCACCTGGTGCGGCGCGAGTGGCACCCGATCGACCACGTGGCGCTATCGCACTCGGTCGAGCCGGCAAACGGCGTCACGGTGCAGTGGCCGTACGACTTCTTTCACCTCAACTCGGTGCAGCAGCGCGGCGACGGCTCCTTCCTGCTCTCCTCGCGTGACACCTCCGCGCTATACATCCTCGACGGCCACTCCGGCCAGGTGATCGAGCAGATCGGCGGCCCGCACGGCGACACCCGCCTGGGCGCCGGAACGTCGACCGCCTTCCAGCACGACGCCGAGGAACAGCCGGGCGGCCTGATCACGGTGTTCGACAACGGCGGCTCGCCGTTCACGCACCCGCAGTCGCGCGGCCTGGTGCTGTCGCTGAACGCAAAGGCGCGCTCGGAGACGCTCGTGCGCCAGTACACCCACGCCGGCAAGCCGCTGACCGCAGGCAGCCAGGGCAACATGCAGGTGCTGCCCAACGGCAACATGCTGATCGGCTGGGGCCCAGAGCCCTACGTGTCCGAATACACCCCCGCTGGTCAGCTCGTCTGGGACGCGATCCTGGCGGGCTCGACCAACTCATACCGCGCCTACCGCTACCCCTGGACGGGCACCCCGACCGGCTCGCCGGCGGTGGCGGCCGGTCCGGGCTCAGCGGCCGGGACGACCAGCGTCTACGCGAGCTGGAACGGCGCGACGATGATCGCGACGTGGCGCGTGCTCGCGGGTGGGGCGCCGACCGCCCTGGCGCCCGCAGGGGAAGCCCCGTTCGCCGGCTTCGAGACGACGATCGCGATCCCCGGCCAGCCGCCGTACGTGGCGGTGCAGGCGCTCAGCGCAAGCGGCGCGGTGCTCGGGACCTCGGCGGCGGTGGCGGGCTGAGCCTCGCTCCGGCGGGGTGTGACCGCCGCCTCGGGTCGACGCGGCTACGCCGCGATCAGAGCCCGGCTGACGTAGGGACCCAGCAGGGACGCAGCCGATTCGGCGGCCTGGATCGTCGAGTCGCTCGGCGGCATCGTCACATAGCTGAGCGCCAGCCGCACCAGCACGTCGGCAAGCAGCGCCGCGTCCGCCTCGCCGATCGCCGGCCAGCCCGCGCGCACCGCTGCGCTCAGTCGGGCGCTCGCCCACTCGAGCACCGGGCGCGAGCGGGTCGTGACGAGAGGAAGCATGCCGCCGGTGCCGTCGTCTGAGAGCAGCAGCCGAACCAGCGGATCTTTGGCGGCAGTGGCCAAAAACGCCTCGATGCCGGCGAGCACGGCCCGCGCCGGATCCTCCAGGTGGGCGTGGATCGCCCCCTCGACCTCGTCCAGGAAACGCCCCCCCTCGCGGATCACGAACTGCTGTGCGAACTCGTCGCGCGAGCCGAACTGCGCGTACAGCGTCTGGCGCGAGACGCCGGCGGCGCGCGCCACCTCGGCCATGGAGATCTGCGCCCAGGGCCGGTCTTCGAGCAACCGCCTGGCCGCGTCGAACAGCGAGTCGCGCAGTAGCTCGCGCGCGGCCTCGCGGTATGGCGTCGCCGGCTCGGCC
This sequence comes from Solirubrobacteraceae bacterium, assembly GCA_036269375.1. Lineage (GTDB taxonomy): Bacteria > Actinomycetota > Thermoleophilia > Solirubrobacterales > Solirubrobacteraceae > Palsa-744. The sequence continues at coordinate 29,524 of DATASE010000091.1, read as the reverse complement.
GCGCCTGCGGCCCGCTCGTCCGCGGCGATCCGGGTGGCCGGCGCGTTCACGCGCTCGCCGCGCCGCCTGCGCCCTGTTGGCCGCCGATGGTCGCCGGGCCGTAGCGGGCGATGACCCGCGTGCGGGTGCGCGGGTGGATGTTCATCTTCGACAGGTCGCCGCCGTAGTGCTCCATCAGCCTGCGGTCCATCACCCGGCGACAGAGCGGCGGTATCGCCGCCAGCACGATCATCCCCGCGTAGCCCGTCGGCAGCTGCGGCGCCTGATCGAAGTGGCGCAGCGACTGGTAGCGGCGCAGCGGGTTGGCGTGGTGGTCGGAGTGGCGCTGCAGGTGGTAGAGCAGCACGTTGGAGGCGACGTTGTTGGAGTTCCAGCTGTGCTCGGGCTGGCAGCGCTCGTAGCGCCCGTCCTCGCGCCGGGCGCGCATCAGCCCGTAGTGCTCGAGGTAGTTGACGACCTCGAGCATGCAAAAGCCGATCACGGCTTGGATCAGCAGGTATGGCAGCACGACCGCGCCGAAGACGACCGCCAGACCCGCGAACAGCAGCACGCTCATCGCCCACGCATTGAGGACGTCGTTGCGCACGCTCCAAAAGCCGTGCCCGTCGCGCGCCAGGTGCTCGCGTTCGATCTCAACGGCTGAGTGCAGCGAGCCGGCGACGGTGCGCGGCAGGAACTCGTAGAAGCTCTCCCCCAGCCGCGCCGAGGCGGGGTCCTCGGGGGTGGCGACGCGAACGTGGTGGCCGCGGTTGTGCTCGACGTAGAAGTGCCCATAGCCGGTCTGGGCGAGCGCGACCTTGGAGAGCCAGCGCTCGGTCGAGTCGCGCTTGTGGCCGAGCTCGTGCGCGGTGTTGATCGCGATCCCGGCGACCATCGCGGTGGTCAGCGCCAACCCGACCGATTCGAAGGTCGACAGGCCGCCGTGCGCCCACATCCAGCAGGCGAAGATCAGCCCCGCGTACTGCAGCGGCAGGAACAGATACGTGCACCAGCGGTAGTAGCGATCCTGCTCCAGCCACTTGATCACGCTGTCCGGCGGGTTCTCGGCGTCGGTCCCGCGCAGCAGGTCGAGCAGCGGGAAGACGGCGAAGATCAGCACGGGCCCGTAGAACCACAGCGCGCCGACGCCGGTCGCTTCCACGAGCCCCCAGGAGATGAACGGCAGCAGCGGCACGACCAGCCCGAGCAGCCAGGCGTAGCGCTTGCGGTCGCGCCAGGGGACGGCCTCGGCGCCCGGCTCGGGTCGGAACTGGTGACCTGTCGCTGCTGTGCTCATCGACTCTCCCTCTGCGGACTCGGTTAGCGGCGGTGATCCTGGTACTGCTTGACAAGCATACGGTGTTTGTCAAGCGTCGTTACGAATTATCATTTGATGTCGGGGCGGAGTGGGGGGTTCGTCGGACCCGCAGCCGAACCTGATCTCTGCGCAGCCGGTTCTCACCGATGGCTGGCTGGACGGCGCTTGGCGGGGCAGCCGAGCACCGCGATCGTCGCTTTGCGGTGCAGGACGATCCCGTTCTGGCCCGCCAGTTCGCTCGCCAGCGCCAGCGTGGCCGTCGAGCGTCCCTTCGCGGCGGCGCACAGGTTGGTGGCGGCGACCAGCAGCGAGTGGGCCCCGGCCGGCAGATACAGCTCGAAGCTGCGCAGCGGGACGTCAGGCAGCGAGCCGAACGAAACCGCGCTCCCACCGCCGCGCTGCAGCTTGGTCGAGCCACCGAGCTGCAGCGCGATCCCTTCGCCCTGCAGCACGACGGTCGGCGAGGGGAGCGAGTCGTGCCCGTGCGCGACCAGGAACACCGGCCCGCTGAGCGCGCCCGCGACCAGCTGCGTCCGCGCCCGCGCGATCCCGACCACCGAGGCGGCTGGGCAGCGGGCCGGGTCGGCGGTGAACGTCGGCGCCGGACAGGAGCGCTGCAGCGCGCTCAATCTGGTGGCAAGCACGCGCGGCAGGGCGATCCGCAGCCGCGCGAGGTTGGCTTGGCCGTCGGGCGCGGCGGTGGGCTCGGCGAGCTTGAGGTCGAGGCTAGCGCCGCCGAGCGGCGAGGAGCGCGCGCTGCTGGAAGCGGACAGGCGGGGGGCGAAGCCGAGCGCGCGGCAGCCGGCAAGCGCGAACGGGCTCGAAGGCGTGGCGACCGAGCCGCCGTCGCCGAGCAGCGTGGCGCCCACCCGCTGTGCGGAGCAGTTGGTCGGGTTGAGCAGAAAGTCGGGCCGGTCGATCTGCAGCGACAGCGAGCGCAGGTGCAGCGGTACGCCCAGCAGCATCCGCGGCAGCCGATCGCTGGTGATAGTCAGCGCCGCGGTGCGTGGATCGACGTCCATGCGCGCCAGAATCGCGATCGCGCCGAGGTGCAACGGCCCGATGTCGGCGTCGGCGAGGATCGCCAGCCCGAACGGCGCGCCCTCGTAGGGCCCGGTGAGGTAGACCGAGCCCGGCGCCCGCAACGGTTGGTAGCCATCGCCGAGCTCGACGGCGGCGCTGCCGATCAGCGAGGAGGCCGGGCAGCTGGCCGCCGCGGCAAGCGGAGCAGCGCACCGCGCGACGCCCGCCAGCGCCGCCGACAGCCCAAACGGCCCGCGCAGCTGGACCTGGGTGAGCTGCTGTTCGCCGGGGGCGCGAACAAGCCGAAAGCCAAACGAGCTAGAGGCACCAGCGTCGGCCACGCGGCTTCCCGCCAGTAGCGTGGGCGCGAACGGCCGTTGCGGTGGGCAGCCGGTGACTTCGAAGAAGGAGCTCGGGGCGGCGTCGCCAACCAGCGGCGACCCCCACGCCTGTAGGTCCGAACTGGTCCAAGCCGGTGAGCAGGTGGGCGGGTTGACGAGCAGCGAGCGGCTGCCGCCGAACAAGGAGATGCTCAGCGCTTCGAGCGGCAGTTGGGGGATTTCCGCCAACCTGACGGTCAGCTGACCGGTCGCGGGGTTGGCCAGCACCTCGCCGGGCAGCTTGAGGACCACGCCGTGCGAGCGCGCCTGGCCACGTCCTCCCAGTTCCACGTAGATGCGGTAGAGCGCGCCGTCGGCCGCGTCCTGCCCGTCGCACGCTGCCTGCCCGGCGCCACCGCAGGCCGGCGTCGCCAGGTACACGCGCCCGTGGATCGCTTCGTCGAGCAGCGGGCTATGTGCTTCGGCGACACCGATCGTCGAAGCGGCCGGGCAGTTGCCGGGCGCAAGCCGCGGCGGTTCCCCGCCCGGCCCGATGACTTCGCCTTCGCCGGCTTGGTCGGGGGCCAGCGGCAGTCCATCCGCGCCCGTGCCACTCGGCAGGTCGATCCCTTCCGGTCCGCTTGCCGCGCAAGCCTGCAGCCCGTTTCCGATTGAGGGATCAAGCGTCATCCCCTGCGGCAGGGTCACCGACACCGAGCGCAGCGGCGGCGACGCGATCCTCGCGCCGCTGTGCGGCGACGCGAGCGATAGTTCGGCGCCCACCGACGTTTCGGCCAGCACCGTGTCGGGGCGCAACGCGAGCTTCGGAGCGAAGGGCAGCAGTTCGCACCCTCGCAGCGCAGCGAGGCTCGCCTGCGCCCGGTCGTAGCGTCCGGGTTCCTGCCAGGAGTCAGCCCATGCGCTGGCCGTCGGTCCCGCTCCCGAGCAGACGCTCGGCATGGTGAGAAAGGGTCGCGCTTCTTCGCCGCTTGGCTGCCCGCCGCCTTCGCACGACCGTTCCAGTTCGCTTGCGCTGCCGAGGCAGACGCGCCCGCGCTGAGCGTCGTGACGATGTTCGGCGGGAACTCCCCAGAGGGTGATTTCGATGCTCCCAACGCCCAGCGTCGGCAGCCCGGCGGCGAGCACCGACAGCGCGTAGCCGCCTGGCGTTCGCGTCAGCCGCCCGGCCAGCGGCAGCGAAGCGAACCTGGTTTCCAGCTCGAGCTCGGCCGGTTCTTCGCCCGAGGGCACGACGTTGACGATCGGACCGGTCGCGTTCTCCCGCGGTCCGCGCACGACAAAGACGCCGACCTGCGTGTCGACGGGACACGAGTGCCCCTGGGTGGGCGCGCAGGCGGCAACGGCGCTCGGGTCGGCGATCAGCCCCGGCGGCAGGTCGATCGCCACGTCCTTAGGGTCGCGCGTTGGGGTGGCCCCACCGGCCGTCGTTTCGGTGACAAAGGAGATCGTGGTGCTCAGCGCGATCGGGTGCCCGCCGGCCTGGTCGAATTCGTACGGTTCGTTGACGAACGGCGGCGCTTCGCCGCTGCGGGTGGTCTGCAGCGTGAACTGAGCGATCGAGAGCGGCTGAGAGGCCGAGGCCGTCGCGGGCGCACCCGCAGCCAGGGCCACGAGCACGGCGAGCAGCCTGCGGCCGGCGCTAGTGGCGCTGGCAGGGCACACGGTAGGAGGACGTGGTTGACGTACCGTCGGCAAAGCGCAGGCTCGCGGCAAACGGGTACCCGTGCGGCGGGCAGGAGCTTGGGATGCGGATGCCGTGGGGCGTGTAGTCGACCGTTCGCCCGCCGACGCGACGGTGGTAGACGAGGTGCAGCGGACCGAGCGTCGAGGAGAAGGACCGCAGCGACAGGTCGGGCCCTTCCGGCCACGCTTGGACCAGCGGCACCGCCGTTTCCAGGCGTTCGCCGAACGGGGGAACGTCTTCGGCGAAGCCCGCCGGCAGAACCAGCTGCGCGAACACGGGCGTGCGGGCTTCGACGTAGAAGAGGACTTCGACGCGGTTTTCCGCAGGCAACCCCATCAGCGGATACACGGCCGCCTGCTCGGAGATCGCCTGTGCCCCGACCGGTACGACCGCGTCGGCGCTGCCGTAGCCCAACCTGGCGTTGAGCGGGCAGCCAGCCAGGCCGCTCGCCAGCAGTGCGGCGGGGTCGCAGTTGTTCTCTCCGAGGGTGCTGGTGGCGACCCCCATGCCGCTCGGCAGGCGCAGGGCGAAGGCGCGCAGCGGCGGCGTGTCGGCCGTCGGCGAGGAGATCCGCAGCGACAGCTCGACGGTCGTGCGAGCGCCGGGCCGGTCGGGGACGAACGCGACGCGCAGTCGAGCCGACGGAGTCGCGCCAGCTCCGTCCGCAGCGGCAAGCAGCCAGCACAGAGAAACGGCCAGCGCGATGCTGCCCGCGCGGCGTACGGCGGTCATCGAGCGCCGCTACACACCCGCAGCCTCACCGCTCGCTTTTACTTCGACTTCGAAGTTTTCGCGGTTGATGATGCCGCTGATCCCGAGCGGTTTGTGGGCGACCTCGCTGACGTGGCTGAACCTCCCGGTGCCGCGCGTGAGCTGGAGGGTGCCGCCGAAGTAGCCGAGATTCTTGACGATCTTGTAGCTCGCGTCGGCGCTGCCGCTCAACGAGCCGCCGTGCGGATAGATGGTGACCCTTGCGGTGACCGATTTCGAGTGGATCGTCAGGTCGGCTGTGATCGGCGCGTTGTAGGTGCCATGGGCGTAGCCGCGCTCCACCAGGGTGGCGCCGTGTTCGGTGACGAACCGCAGTCGCGCTTTCTCAGTGAGGTAGACGGTACGTGCCGCAGTGGCGACGGCGGGGCCGCCGGTCCGGCTGGAATCGCCGGTCGCGCTTCCGAGCGCCGAGGCGCTCAGCCCGATGGATGCCCCGATGAGCCCCAATGCGCAGAACGGAATCGTCCAGTGCACCGGAATCAGTCTGCTGATGCCCCTCATGCGTCCTCCTTCTCGTTGCGAGCTTACACACGTGTGTGCCAGGTCCAAGACGAATCGCCTCGGATTGTTTCTGACTCCTGTATCGATGCCCATTTCCCGCCACAATGGTGCGGGAGAATCCATGCGATGTTGCTATTACACTACACCAAATCGGCGCAAGTTCGGGTCAAGTATACATTTCGAGCAGCTCATAAATCCCGAGGAGCAGGAGCTTTCCACAAGCTGTCCCGCCGCGCCGTCGCCACCGCGGGACGGTGTTTCCTACGCTGTCCACAAAGGAACGCCTGCCTGCCCAATGCGCAAGTCTGGCGCGCGTGGGCGCGAGCAGGTAAGGTCACACTTGCGTGATCTCAACCCCCCGAGGGCACGCACGGGTCGTCGGATGTCTGCGAGTGACCCCCTCTCCACTCTCAGGCATCCGGTGACCCTCTTTATCTCGGCCGCCCGCCACGCACACGCGTCCCTCGGTGCGGCAGTCTCCGGCGGTGGTGGTCGCGGGGTCTCCGGCGGTGACGGTCAGATGGTCTTCAGCACCAGCTTGCCGACGTTCTCGCCGGCGAACAGGCGCGCCAACGCCTGTGGAAAATCCTCGAAGCCCTCGACCACGTCCTCGCGGGCGATCAGCCGGCCGTCGGCGATCCACGCGGCCATCTCCCGCTGCGCCTCGGCATAGCGCGGCAGGTAGTCCAGCACGACGAAGCCCTGCATGCGGGCGCGGTTGACCAGCAGCGACATGTAGTTGGACGGGCCGCGCATCGAGTCGAGGTTGTTGTACTGAGAGATCGCGCCGCAGATGACCACCCGCGCCCCGCGCGCCAGGCGGGCCAGCGCGGCGTCGAGGATCTCGCCGCCGACGTTGTCGAAATAGACGTCGATCCCCTCCGGACAGTGCTCGCGCAGCGCCGCGGCGACGTCGCCGGACTTGTAGTCGATGCAGGCGTCGAAGCCGAGCTCGCCGGAGACCCACTCGCACTTCTGCGGGCCGCCCGCGATGCCGACGACGCGGCATCCCTTGATCCGGGCGATCTGACCGGCGACGCTGCCGACGGCCCCGGCCGCGCCCGAGACGACGACCGTCTCGCCCTCTTTGGCTGCGCCGACGTCGAGCAGGCCGAAGTACGCGGTCATGCCAGGCATGCCAAGCGCGCCGAGGTAGGTGGTCAGCGGCGCCTGGGCGGGGTCGACGGGGAAGACGGCGTCCTGCGAGCAGGTCGGGTGGTCCTGAACCCCAAGCCAGCCGGTGACGTGGTCCCCGGGCGCGAAGCGCTCGGACTTGGACTCGAGCACGCGGCCGATCATCCCGGCGCGCATCACTTCGCCGATCTGCACCGGCGGTATATAGGAACGTCCCTCGGCCATCCAGCCGCGCATCGCGGGATCGAGCGAGACGTACTCGGTCTCGATCAGCAGCTCGCCCTCACCGGGCTCGCGGACGGGCTCCTGCACGAGGTCGAAGTTCTCGCGGCTGACCATGCCCTGCGGGCGGGAGGCGAGGCGGAACTGGCGGTTGACCATGGCGCTGTACTCTACGCACGCGCGATGGATTTCGAGCACTCCCCCCGCACGCAGGAGCTGCTGGAGCGCCTGATCTCCTTCCAGGAACGGGAGGTGGCACCGCGCGAGGAGCCCTACCACCGCGAGCTGCTCGCGCGCGAAGACCCGTGGGTGGTGTTGCCGGCGGTGCGCGAGCTAAAGCAGATCGCCAAGCGCGAGGGCCTGTGGAACCTCTTCCTACCCGACCCCGAGCGCGGTGCGGGTCTCTCGAACGTCGAGTACGCGCCGCTGGCCGAGCGGATGGGTCGCTCGCTGATCACCGCCGAGGCGTGCAACTGCAACGCGCCGGACACGGGAAACATGGAGGTGCTGTGGCACTTCGGGTCTGAGGAGCAGAAGCGCGAGTGGCTGGAGCCGCTGCTGGCCGGCGAGATCCGCTCGGCCTTCTGCATGACAGAGCCCGAGGTCGCGAGCTCTGACGCCACCAACATGCAGGCGACCGCGGCGATCGAGGGCGAGGATGTCGTGCTCAACGGTCGCAAGTGGTGGAGCACGGGCGTCGGGCACCCCGACTGCAGGGTCGCGATCTTCATGTGGCTCACCGACGCCGACGCCGATCGCTACAAACAGCACTCGATGGTGCTCGTGCCGCTCGACGCGCCCGGGGTCAAGGTGGAGCGGATGCTCGAGGCGATGGGCTTCCTGGACGCCCCCGGCGGCCACGGCGAGGTCTCCTTCAGCGACGTGCGGCTGCCGCTCAGCGCGATCGTCGGCGGCCCCGGCCAGGCGTTTGCGATCGCTCAGGCAAGGCTCGGCCCCGGCCGCATCCACCACTGCATGCGGCTGATCGGTCTGGCCGAGCTGGCGCTCGAGCTCGCGTGCCGGCGCGCAAGCGAGCGCGTCGCGTTCGGCAAGCCGCTTGCCAACCTGGGCGGCAACCGCGAGCGGATCGCCGACGCGCGGATCGCGATCGACCAGGCGCGCCTGCACGTACTGCACGCGGCCTGGCTGGTGGACCGCAGCGCGCCCGAGGCGATCGGCGCCGTCTCCCAGATCAAGGTCGCGGTGCCGAACATGGCCCAGCGCGTTGTCGACATGGCGATCCAGCTGCACGGCGGCGGTGGGCTGTCCAACGACTTCCCGCTGGCGGGGGCGTGGACGGCGGCAAGGGCGCTGCGCCTGGCCGATGGGCCCGACGAGGTCCACCGCGGCGTCGTGGCGCGGCTCGAGCTGGCGCGCTACGGCAAGGGCAAGTGGGGGGGATAGCCGGCGGCAGCTCGGGGTCGGCCGTCACCGTCGAAGGATGCTCTCGAGCCGGTCGTGGCGGTCAGACGGCGCGCCGGTTGCGGGGATGAGTCGGGCGGTGCCGGCGAGCCGGGTAGTTGGGAGGCGCTGGGCCGCGTGGGGAAGTCGGGTTGGGACTGGGAGTCGGGCGGTGCCGGTGAGCTGGGCGGTGCGGACGAGTCGGGCGGTGCCGGCGAACTGGGCGGTTCGGACGAGTCGGGCGGTGCCGGCGAACTGGGCGGTGCGGACGAGTCGGACTGTGTCGGCGAGTCGGACCGCGGCTCGGGGTCGTAGCGCTGCACGGCTCGCAGCCACTCCCGCCGGTAGGAGCCGAATTGGAGGTGGCGCAGCTGTCTGTCGCCGACACGGCGGCGGGCGCGCTCGCCGCCGCCCTCCAGGCTCAGCTCCAGTTCGCGCAGCGCCTGCTCTTCGTGGCCGAGGTCCGAGTACCAGCAGGCGAGGTTGAAGCGCGTGCGACTGCGGCGCATGACGTCCTGTCCGCGCGCCTGGTCGACGGCGCCCGCCGGGGTCAGCTCGCCGCTCTCGATCGTCTCGACGAACGCGTCACGCGACTGAGCCCCGCTGGAGGGCAAGGAGGGCTCGGGCGTCCATAGCGCTTTGGGCGTCCACAGATCGCCGCAGGCATCGCCCACGCGCAGCGCGACCATCGCCCACAGCACCAGCATCGGTCCCTCGATCGCGCACAGGAGATCGGTGCGCTGCGCCCAGGACTTCGAGCTTGCCATCCGCCACTTCCTGTGATCGCATGCGGCGAGGATCGCGAGCGTCAGCTCGAGGTCGCGAATGTGCCGAGCGAGGGCCTGCAGGTTGCGCGCGTCGAGCTTTGCGTGCCGGATCCGCGGGGCCGGCAGCCGGCAGCAGGGTGCGCCGGTGCCGTCCGCAAGCCAGTCGGCGCATTCCGGCACGGCCGGGTAGCGCCGCCCCGTTTGTCCTTCCAGATGCTCCTCTTCGGCTATCTCACGGTTGAGCTTGTCGGCCACGCGCTTGTAGCAGACCTGGTAGCAGAGGGGGTCGCGTCGCAGCAGTAAGCCCGCCGCCGGCCTGGGCAGCAGTCGCTCCGGGGACGGGCCGCACTCGCTGTCGCGCTCCAACCCGACGTGCACGTGGTCGAGTCTCCTGCGCGCCGCGCGGCGCACCTGTTTGAGCTGGGAGTCCTTGAGCTCGAGCGATGCGAGGTTGAACTGGGCGACCAGGTTGTCCGGATCGGAGTCGACCGCGTCGGCGTACAGGGCGCGCGCCACGTTTGCTCCCAGACGCACGTCGTTCTCCGCACCTACGCGCGTCAGCGCGTAGCTGCGCCACGAGTTCGTGCGCATCGTCGAGCGCAGCTCGCTCGTGCGCAGGCGCCACTCGCTTTCGAGAATCTGGAAGTGGGTCCAGACCGCCCCGACGGTCGCAAGCCGAGTCAGGCGGTCCAGATCCTCGCCGGGGTCGCCGTCGAGGCCGACCGTCGGCTCGAACTGGTCGGCGCGCAGCGTCACCCGTTCGCGCACGCGTCCGCGGCCGGTGGCGAGCGTCAGCGCCAGGCCCGGTCCGCCGGAGTTGCTCGGCAGCACCCGGCCGCTCAGCTGGAGCTCGCCCGGCGCCAGCAGTGACGCGCTCAGGTGCACGAGCGCTGCTGCCAGTTCGCCTCCCGACGGCACGGCCTTGACCGCCGATGCGATGGCGTCCACGGCGGTTTCCGCTTCGATCGGTGCGGTGACCGTGTCCACCCCGGAGTCGCGCGGGCTTGCGATGCGCGACATTGCCGCGCTCAGCGCCGCCGAGACGGCTTCGCCGTCGATGCCCTCGGGGGCTTCGAACGGTCGCACGCGCAGCGAGCGGTTCGCAAGCCACACGGTCACGAGCGCCAGGACGTTCGAGCAAAAGATGGGAATCCGCCAGCGCCGCTTGCGCTCCAGGCCGACCGGACGAGTGCGCGTCCACGCCCAGCGGATCGCCCTCGGTGAGCGCGCGAGCGAGCGCAGCAGTCGCAGGACCAGGTAAAGGACGACGATCGCCGCCAGCGCCAGCAGCAGGACGGCCGTGACCTGTTCGGTGGATGGGGGTTTCAGCTGAGCGAGCATCGGACCGTCTCACGGGCCCGCGAGGCGACTCGGTCCCGCCTTTGCAACTTAATCTGATACGTGGATTGTGGGTCGTCGGTTCACTTTCAGACTGGCTCACCCCGCTGCGGGTGATGAGGAGAGCCGCCCCCGCGCCTACGCTTGGACCATGCAGGCCAAGCCAGGCGAGTCTCCGAACAGGCCCAGGGCGGTGCTCGCCGCGCTGATCGCCGTCGCCGCCGTCGCCAACCTCAACCTCGCGGTCGCAAACGTCGCGCTGCCTGACATCGGCAAGGCCTTCAACGCCTCGCAGACGGGGCTTGACCTGGTAGCCGTCGGCTACTCGCTCGGGCTGGCCGCCTCGGTGCTCTACCTGGGAGCGCTCGGCGACCGCTACGGGCGCAAGCAGATGCTCTTGCTCGGCACGGGCCTGGCGATCCCCGCCGCGCTGCTGGCTGCCCTGGCGCCTTCGATGACGGTGCTGTTCTTCGCGCGACTGCTGGGCGGGCTGGCGGCCGGCATGGCCTTCCCGACCACGCTGGCGCTGATCACGGCACTCTGGTCGGGGCCGGCCCGGACTCGGTCGATCGCCCTATGGTCGGGTCTGGGCGGTGCGATCTCCGCGCTCGGGCCGCTGCTGTCGGGCGCATTGCTGACGCACTTTCACTGGGGGTCGGTGTTCTTCATCACGCTGCCGCTGGCGGTGGTAGCGCTGTGGATGGCCTGGCGCTATGTGCCCGCGCACGTGAACGAGACGAGCGGGCCGGTTGACAACCTCGGCGGCGTGCTGTCGGCGATCGCGGTCGCCTCGCTGATCCTTGCGATCAACTTCGCGCCGGTGCCCAAAGAGCAGACGATCATCCTCGTGACGACGGCGCTGGCGATGGGCGCGGGCGCCGCGTTCGTACTGCGTCAGCGCCGCGCCCCCGAGCCGCTGTACGACCTGGAGGTGGCCCGCAGGCGCATCTTCTGGGTGGCGGCGCTCGCGGGGATCATCGTGTTCGGGTCGCTGATGGGCGCGATGTTCGTCGGCCAGCAGTTTCTGCAGAACGTGCTCGGCTACTCGACGCTCGACTCCGGGCTGGCGATCCTGCCGGCGGCGGTGTTCATGGTCTTGATCGCGCCGCGCTCGGCTAAGCTCGTCGACGCCCGCGGCGCGCGCTTCACGCTGCTGGTCGGCTACGCCTGCTGCATGCTCGGCTTCCTGGTGATGCTGCTGCTGTGGAAGCAGGGCATCTCCTACTGGAAGGTTGGGCTCGGCTACGCCTTCATCGGCGCCGGGGTGGGCTTTGCGGGCACGCCGGCCTCGCACTCGCTGACGGGGTCGGTGCCGGTCGCGCGCGCGGGAATGGCATCGGGCACGGCGGACCTGCAGCGCGACCTGGGCGGGGCGATCATGCAGTCGATCTTCGGGGCGCTGCTGACGGCTGGCTACGCGGCGGCGGTCGCCACCGCGATTGCCGCCTCGCCCGACAAGGCGCAGGTGACGAGCGCCGTCGAAGGAGAACTGGAGAAGTCGTTTGCCTCCGCGGCGGACACAGCGTCGCGCTACCCCGCCTACGCGAAAGCGATCGTCGCCGGGGCGCGGGAATCGTTTGTGAAAGGCGACCAGTGGGCCTACATCGCCGGGATCGTCGCGATCGGGCTCGGCGCGGCGCTCGTGTTCTTCGCGTTCCCGCATTGGCAACGCGAGCAGGAGCTGCTTGAGGAGTACCAAGTGGTGGACTCGAAGGCAATGCCGCAAGTCCCCGTAAGCACCGACTTGGGCGGGGAATAGCGCCCCCGTTCATGGCAGGCACAGACTGCGGCAAGATTCCATTTCTTGTAGGGTGTGCCACATGCTGGCACGGGGAGGGGCGGCGCGACGGACCGCATGGGTCGCTTCCGCTCGAAATCTCGCGATCCCGGCGCTAGCCGTCGTCTTCGCGATAGCAACCTTTGGAGCGTCGGCGGCGCACGCTGTCTCACAGAGCAGCGGCAAAGTCGCGATAATCGACGGCGGCGGCAGCGAAGACGTCGGCAGCTTGCAGCTGTCCGGTTCCCTGGCCGGCGATCCGGCCGACTCCTTCGAAGCCTTCTCATTCACGGTCCTCTCGCAGGAATCGATCTCCCCGCCCGTGTTGGCCGAATACGACACGGTGCTGCTCAACCAGGTGTTCACCACCAGCCTGACGACTGAACAGGAGCAGGCGCTTTCCAAATTCGTTACCCTCGGAGGTAAGCTGATCATCCACGACGCCGATGGCACAGAAGGCAACGACTACTCCTGGCTGCCTGTGCCCGCCGCGTCCGGCTTCTCCTGCCAGAACTGCGGTAACACCAACGGCGAAGCGCGGGTGGTCGAGAACAACACGTTGGTCAGCAACGACCCGACCTCGCCCTACTACGTCGACGTCGAAGAATTCCCCGGCAACACAGACGCGGTTGGTGATGCAAACGTGCTCCTCACCGAAGACACACAGTGGAACCCGGACGTCGAAGCCACCAACAGCCAGAACGTTGGCGGCGCCGTGCACGCGTATGCCAGCGACGGCGGTCTGATCGTCTTCAACGGCTTTGACCAGGACGCGCTCGGCTCGTCGCTGTTCCCCTCCGGCCAGGACTGGCTTGACAAGCTCTGGTACCAGGAGCTCGCCCAGCAGTGGGACCCCGACAACCTGCCTCATTCCAACCCGGTCGGCGGTGGTGGCGGCCCGGTGGTGCGCTGCGGCCGCGAGTCCTTGCACGTCGGGGTGGTAAGCGTGTGCGCAAACTCGATCTCCGGATCGGCTTCGCAACTGAGCGCGAGCGGCAACGTCGTCATCGACGCCGGGATCGCGGTCGGCAACGGCCCGATAGCGCTTGACACGGCGGCCAAAACCTTGGCGAGCGGCGGCGCTGTCCCGATCACGCTGCTGCGCAGCCACGGCGCCTCGATACCGCTCGGAAGCGCGGCGTTTGCGATCGACGGCAATGGGGCGACCGACCCGACGTCCGGCAAGACGGGGCTCGCGCGGGTCTCGCTTACCGCGGCCAACCTCGCGGCGGTCGCCGGTCTGAAGGTGGGCGGCCTTTCGCTCTCGATGCCGCTGCAGGGCAGCCTCTCCATGTACATGGACAGCGAACAGGACGGTGGCCTGATCGCCGCCGGCACCATTGGGCTGCCGGTTGTCCACCAGCTGCACGGCTCAGGCTCGCTCAGTCTCGGGCTATACGCGAGCTCGCCCTCACCGGTGACAGCGCTCGGCGGAGGGGTGAGCTTCGGTGCGGTGGGGCTTGGCAAAGGCTGGAAGTTCTCTGGATTGGAACTGCACTATCAGGAGCCAACGGACACGTGGACTGCAAGCGGGGGCCTTGAAGTGCCGATCGGATCGCTGCAGCTGTCCGGAAGCCTGGCAAGCGGCCGGCTCGACTCGCTGAGTGTTGGCATCGGCGGCCAGGACGTTCCGCTCGGCGACTCGGGCTTCTTCTTCACAGATTTCGGCGGCGGGGTCTCCGGCATGGCAAACGGACCGCTCAAGGTGTCGGCCACCACGGCTGGCTTCTGGGGTGTGCCAAAGGCGCCGGTCGAGCCCTTCTACCTAGACAACGTCACGATCTCCGTCGACTTCTCCGGCGCGGTCAGCCTGGATGGCGCGGTCAGCTTCGTCTTCAAAGACCACAGCCCCGTCCACGGCCAGCTCCACCTGCAGCTACGGTTCAAACCGTTCTCGGCGGTGGGCACCGCCTCGGCCGACGCGGACCTTCCGGGCGTATCGCTGAAAGCGCACGGCGGCGCCGGATTCACCGCCAAGCATTTCACGGCGACCGCCAGTGGGGACCTGAGGATATTTGCCCTCTCCGGTCATGGTGAAGCCGTCACTTCCGATGCCGGCCTTGGCGCCAGCGGCAAACTGTGCGTGCTGTTCTTCTGTGAAACGCTCGCTTTCGCGGGCACCTGGAAGCAGATCCAGTCGTTTGATCTGCCCGCGATCGTCGGCGGGGAACCGGACAAATTGATCACGGTCTCAGGAGTCTCAGCGGCAGGACAGACGCGTTCTGTGCGCGTGCCGGGCGGCCGCAGCCTGTTGCTGATCAGCGTGCGTGCCATCACCGGTGCGCCACGGGTACGTCTGCGCGCGCCCAACGGACGCGTGTTCGACTCGGCGCTGCGCAGCGCGTCGGTAGCCTTCGCTAGCCAGCCCAACTTTGGCCTGACGACGATCGCCGTCCCTCACCCGCGCGCTGGCCGGTGGCGAATCTCAACCGCTACCTCGACCGGCGCGATCCAGGTCGCGGCACAAACCGTACGGCCGATGCGGCTGGTCCATGCCGACATGGTCGCGCCTACTGGCTCCTCGCGCCATCCGCTGAGCACACACGCGCGAGTGCTGCTGCGTTGGAGCTCGCGCGGGCTGCCCTCCGGTGTGCGCCTATTCATCGTTCGGCGTTCGCGCGCCCACCAGATCGACGTCGGGGTGGCCCACGGACTGCGCGCCAATGGCAGCTACGAGGTGCCCGTGAGCAGGCTGGCGGTGGGGCCGAACTTCTTCAGCGTGGTCGCCACGCTGCACGGCGTGCCCTTCCAGCACGCCAACTTCCCGGGCGTGGCCTGGCGGACCAGCCCACCCAAACACGCCAAGAAGCACAGGCGCCATCGGTAATTGCGCTATCTGCTCGTGGCGCGTGAGCGCGTGGCGGTTGCAGCCGGGATCGACCACTGGTAGGTGACGTCATGCCGAGTCGGAGACGGCCGCCTCGGACGCGTCTGCCACGCTCCAAGCCAGCACCGCGAGCGCCATGGAGCAGAGTAGGACCGACGGCCACCCTCCGACCGCGAGCGCCAGCACGTGTGAGACGGCGAATGCCGTCAACCCTGCCAAGGCCAGCGCGAAGGCCGTCTGGCGATCGTTGCGACGCCACCATTGGCGGACGCACCACAGCCCGCCCAGTGCCAGCACTACCCCGCCGAGCGGGCGCGAGCCGCTGAGGACGGCGACCGCGTAGCCGAGGATCAGCGAGCCGGCGGCGACCGGGGCGGTTGGTAGGCGGGGAGGAGGGGGACTCACGCCGAGTCCGTGACGGCTGGCGCGAGCAGCAGCGAATTGCCGGAGGGATCGCGCACGAGAGAGCCGCCGAGCGCCGGTTCGGACGTGTACTTCACTCCGGCTGCCGACAGGCGCTCCAACAGCGCCTCCAGCTCGACGCGGCTGGGCAACAGGACCGTTGCGTATCGCAATGACGTCGAGCCCGTGGGGGGCTGGCCCGCCCCGGCACTCTCCCATGTGTTGGCTCCCAGATGATGGTGGTATCCGCCCGCGCTCAGGAAAGCCGCGTGTGAGTCGAGCGCGGCCATCAGCGCGAAGCCGAGCTGGTCGCGATAGAAGGCGATCGTCGCTTGCACGTCGGCGACGCAAAGGTGTACGTGGCCCATGCTCGTCGCTACAGGTAGGCCATGAAACACCGAGCGCTCCGGGTCGGGTAGCTCGCCGAGCAGGCTCGCGGTGTCCAGCGGCAGGGTGGTCATCCGCTGCGCAACCTTTCCCTCCCAAGTCTCGCGCGGGCGGTCCCAGTAGATCTCGATGCCGTGGCCGTCGGGGTCGCTCAGGTAGATCGCTTCGCTGACGAAGTGGTCTGAGAGCCCAACGAGCGGGACGCGCTCGCGAGCGCCGTGGGCAAGCCAGCAGGCAAGATCGGTGCGTTCGGGCAACAGCAGAGCGAAGTGGTACAGGCCGCAGTAGCCGGACGCGGGGCGTGCTCCGCTGCGCTCGACGAGCACCAGCAGGTCCTCTGCGCCCGCGCCGAGCGCTGCCGTGTCCCCGTCGCGGCGGTGCACGCGCAACCCAATCGAGTGCTCGTAGTAGGCAAGCGAGCGCTCCAGGTCGGCCACGGTGAGGTGGACGCTTCCCATCCGGGTCGCCGCGGGCAGCGTTCCAGCGGCCGGCGCGCCGAGCGCCTCGGCCTGCTCGGGGTCGCGTGGGGCGGTGGCCATCAGACCACGATAGTGCTCAGCGTCGACTGTCGGTCTGCCCGCAAATTGCGGCCTGTTGAGCGTGCAAGCTAGCTCCCGCCGCGCACTTCCGACCTCGCTATGCGCTAGATTGCCGCGCACGCCGAGTCCCCGGCCGTGCCGGGGAGCGGGGGACCCAATTGTTGGGGCGAGTTCCGCGGTGATCCGCGGGAGGCGCGACAAGCGCCAGCCCGTCAGCTAACCCCGTAGGCCGAACGGAAGGCGAGTCTTGCGCGGAGCGCTGGCAGCGGCTCTCACGACGACTGTGCTGTTTCTCGGTTTGGCGGCCGCGACTGCCCAGGCGATGGAAGCGACCGGCGGCAGCGAAGCGCCGAGCACGAGCACGCCACCCGCAGGGGGCTCGGCCGCGACCCCGGTTGTTGGGCCATACCCCGCCGCTCCGAACGGTGGCTGGGTGTTCCCGCTGTACCCGTTCTCCAGTGCAGCCTCTCCGAGCGCATGGAGCCTCGACCAGGGGGTCGACCTCGGCGGTGACGCCAACCAGTGCGGCCGACACCTTGTCGAGCTGGCTGTGGCCACCGGCACGATCGTCAAGGAGGGTCTCGATGGCTTTGGCGACTGGGCGCCGGTGCTGCGCGTGGAAGCCGGCATCGACAAGGGCCGCTACGTCTATTACGGCCACGCACGGCCGGCGCTAGTGGCGGTCGGTACGCACGTCGTGGCCGGGCAGGAGATCGCCGACGTCGGCTGCGGTACCGTCGGCATCTCAGACGCGCCACACCTGGAGATCGGGATCCTTGCGCGCGGGGCGCGCAACCCTGAGGATCTCCCCTCCTTCCGGGAAACGTCCTCCGAAGCGCTCAAGGACCTGACGGCCGCCTACCGCGCCGCAGGCGGACAGGCCCACGCTGCGGCTCGACAACGGCACGGGATCGGCGGCAAGCGCCGCCCACGCAAACGCCACTAAAGCGCTTCGCCGCGCACGTGCTCGGCAAAGAACGCCAGCATCCGCCGCCAGCCGTCCTCTGCCGCCTGCTCGTCGGGGCCAACCCGCATCGGTGTCGGGAAGCTCGCCAGCACGCCCTGCCAGCCCTCGTGCTTGGAGAAGAACGAGTGGCCGGCGCCGTCGTAGACGTGGACGTCGTGCGCGACGCGCAGCTCGCCCAGGTGCGACTCCAGGCGCTGCGCCACGTTGGCGCCGAACATCCGGTCGCGCGAGCCGAAGCTGGCGACCACCGGGCAGACGCCTTCCAGCTTGGAGGATTGCTTAGGCACGTCGCCGTAGTTGACTGCCGCCGCACGAAAGCCCGGGTGGGTGGCCGCGATCAGCGCGAAGCCGCCGCCGAGGCAGAAGCCGGCCACCGCGACCCGCTCGCCGTCGACGTCGGTGCGCGCGGCCAGCGCGTCGCGCACGGCCAGCACGTCGACGATCTCACGGTCGATCCGTCCCCGGGCGACATCGGTCATCGTGCGCACCAGGCAGGCGATCCGCGAGCCGTGTGAGAACAGATTGGGCGCGAGGGCGGCGTACCCCTCCTCGGCGAAGCGGCTCGCGATTCGTCGGATGTCGTCGTTGAGGCCGAAGGACTCGTGCAGGACGACGACGCCCGGGTGCGGCCCCGGGCCATCGGGCAGGAACAGCTCGCAGGCCAGTGCGTCGCCATCGGGGAGCGGGGTCTTCATCCGGGCGGCTGGGATGGGCACCGGCAGAAGATAGACCACACTGTCCGCATGGACTCGTTGTTCGACCCGGGCGAGCGGACCGGCGCGGCGAGCGCGGCTCGCACGCCCGGCGAGGACGCACCGCTCGCGGCGCGGATGCGGCCGACCACGCTGGCCGACTTCGTCGGCCAGGAGCAGCTGCTTGGATCCGGCTCGCCGCTGCGCACCGCGATCGAGCAGGGGGTCGCGCACTCGATGATCCTGCACGGACCGCCCGGCAGCGGCAAGACGACGCTCGCGCGGATCGTCGCCGCCAGCTCCGGCGCGGCCTTCGAGGAGCTGAGCGCCGTCGAAGCGGGGCGCCCCGAGGTGCGCGCCGTGCTGGCACGAGCGCGTGAGCGGCGCACTACCGGACGGCGGACCGTCTTCTTCCTTGACGAGATACACCGCTTCAACAAGGCCCAGCAGGACGCGCTGCTGCCGGCCGTCGAGGAGGGCCTCGTGACCCTGATCGGCGCGACGACCGAGAACCCCGCCTTCGAGGTCAATCGCGCGCTGCTCTCGCGTACGCGCGTGTACGAGCTGGCGGAGCTGACCGAGGCCGACGTGCTGACGCTCCTGCGCCGGGCGATCGAGCGTGGCGAGTGTGCCGACGCGCAGGTGACAGACGAGGCGGTCGAGCTGCTCGCGGCGCGCTCGCTGGGCGACGCGCGCACCGCGCTCAGCGCGCTCGAGCTGGCGTGCGAGACGGCGCTTGGCGCAGGCGCCACCGTCACAGTCGAGCGCGCGGAAGCTGCGCTGCAGCGCCGGCTCGTTCACTACGACAAGCAGGCCGACAGCCACTACGACACGATCTCGGCCTGGATCAAGGCCACGCGCGGCTCGGACCCCGACGCCTCGCTGTACTACCTGGCGGTGATGCTCGAGGGTGGCGAGGACCCGCGCTTCATTGCGCGGCGGATGGTCATCCTCGCCAGCGAGGACGTCGGCAACGCCGACCCGCAGGCGTTGACGGTGGCAACGGCAGCGGCGGCGGCGGTCGAGCACGCCGGTCTGCCCGAGTGCCAGTTCGCGCTGGCTCAAGCGGCCATCTATCTTTCGCTGGCACCGAAGTCAGATGCCGCCAAGCGGGCGATTGGCGCGGCGCGCTCGTTCGTGCGCGAGCACGGCGCTCAGCCGCCGCCGGTCCAATTGCGCTCGGGCGGACGCGGCGAGGGCTATGAAAACCCGCACGCGCAGCCGGGCCACGTCGCCGAGCAGGAGCTGGCACCCGAGGTAGCGGTCGGCGAGCGCTTCTACCGCCCCGACGAGGCCGAGGCGGAGCTGGCCGAGCGGCTGCAGCGCATCCGGCGCGCCCGCGGCCGGGGGACTTGAGTCGATTCCAACGTGAAGCCGGCCCTGCATGCAGGGCCGGCCGGGCCGTACATGTACGGCCCGGACATCGCCGCACATGTGCGGCGATGCCAGCCGGTGCATGCACCGGCTGGAACAACATTGGCCGGATGGCCAATCGGGTGTAGCCTTGGTCGCCTGAGCAAAGCGACTGCGTGAGGAGAGAGAGATGGCGACCGTCGAGCAGCAGGTCAACCGGGAGGCGCAAAACGGCGCGGTCGACAACGGTGCACCCGCCATGGGCGCCGAGATCCCGGTCGAGAACCCCGCCACCGGCGAGATCGTCGCCCACGTCCCAGACCTCGACCCCGCCGCGGTCGCCCAGCTGGCCGCTCGGGCGCGCGCCGCGCAGCCGCAGTGGGAGGCCTACGGCTTCGAGGCCCGCGGTCGGATCCTGCTGCGCGCGCAGAAGTGGCTGCTAGACAACGCCGAGCGGGTGATCGCGACGATCGTCTCGGAGACCGGCAAGACATACGAGGACGCCGAGTTCGCCGAGATCGCCTACGCGGCAAACGCCTTCGGCTTCTGGGCCAAGCAGGCGCCCAAGTACCTCGCCGACGAGCGCGTCAAATCGGCGCAGATCATGCTCAAGGGCAAGAAGCTGATCCTGCGCCACCGCCCGCTCGGGCTGATCGGCGTGATCGGCCCGTGGAACTATCCGCTGACAAACTCCTTCGGCGACTGCATCCCGGCTCTTGCGGCCGGCAACGCGGTGATCCTCAAGCCCAGCGATGTCACGCCGCTGACTTCGCTGCTCTTGGCCGAGGGGTTGCGCGAGTGCGGCCTGCCCGAGAACGTCTTTCAGGTGGCGACCGGTCGCGGTCCCACCGGCGCGGCGCTGATCGAGAACGTCGACATGGTGATGTTCACCGGCTCGACCAAGACGGGCCGCAAGGTTGCCCAGGAGGCGGCAAAGCGGCTCATCCCCTGCTCGCTGGAGCTCGGCGGCAAGGACCCGATGATCGTGCTCTCAGACGCCGATCTGGAGCGCGCGGCAAACGTCGCGGTCTACTACTCGATGCAGAACGCGGGCCAGACGTGCATCTCGATCGAGCGCGCCTACGTCGAGGCGCCGGTGTACGACGAGTTCGTCGCCAAGGTCAGTGAGAAGGTCAGGGCGCTGCGGGTCGGCGCCCCGGCGGGCCCGGGCTCGGTCGACGTCGGTGCCATCACCTTCCCGCCGCAGCTTGAGACGATCTCAGAGCACGTGACCGACGCGGTGGACAAGGGCGCGCGCGTGCTGGCGGGCGGCCGGCGGGTGGAGGGCGTCAGCGGGCGCTTCTACGAGCCGACCGTGCTGGTCGACGTCGACCACACGATGAAGGCGATGACCGAGGAGACGTTCGGCCCGACGCTACCGATCATGAAGGTGGCAGACGCCGAGGAGGCGGTGCGGCTGGCAAACGAGTCCCCCTACGGTCTCGGCGCGTCGGTCTTCACCAAGGACGTCGAGCGCGGCGAGCAGATCGCAAGGCGCCTGCAGGCCGGCGCCGCCAACGTCAACGACGCGGTCGTCAACTACACGGCGCTTGAGATGCCTATGGGCGGAGCCAAGGCCTCGGGCCTGGGTTCCCGCCACGCGGCCGGCGGCATCCGCAAGTATTGCTCCCAGCAGGCGATCGTGGTGACGCCGAAGCTGGCGCTCAAGCGCGAGGTGCACATGTTCCCGTACAAGGCAAGGACGACGCGGATGATCTCGCGCTTCTTCAAGCTGCTGTACGGGCGCGGCTCGCGGGACTGATCAGTCGGCGGCCGCGCCGTCCAGCGCCACTCCGAGCAGCGCTTCCAGCTCTGGGATCGTCGTCTCGGCCGCGGTGTGGTGCACCGTGGCCATCCCCAGCTCCTGTGCCGGGGTCAGGTTGAAGGGCAGGTCGTCGACGAACACGCACTCGTGCAGCTGCGCGCCGGCGCGCTCGGCTCCCAGCTCGTACATGCGCTTGGAGGGCTTGCGCGTGCCGACCTCGCCCGAGATGACGATGCCGTCGAAGATCTCGCCGAACAGGTCGGTGGGATAGCGATGCACCCCCCAGGAGTTGGAGACGAGCGCCGTGCGAATGCCGGCGTCATGCGCGGCGCGGACGGCCTGCACCATCGCCAAGTCCGGTTGCACGCCCGCGAACAACCCGTCGATCAGCCCGTCGGAGTCCACGCCGAGGATCTCGGCGAAGCGCCGCTCGAAGTCTGGCTCTGAGATCTGCCCCTTCTCCAGCGAGATCAGAAGCTCGCGGAAATCGGGGTTTGAGCGAAAGCTCGCCACGAGCTGTTCGGAGTCGATCCCGTTGCCCACGCAGTACTCGTGGAAGGAGACGAACAGGTTGGTCGTGAGGACGCCGCCCCAGTCGATCAAGAGCGCGCTGCGCCGGCTGCCGTTCTGCGTGTCAGACACCGAGCGCCATCTCCTCGGCCTGCTTGGCAAGCAGCGCGACGCCCTCGCCGAACGCCTTTAGGTACGGGTCGTCGGTGCTTCCGGAAATGGCGCGCTTGTAATTGCCCTCCATGAACACCGCGGACTTCCACAGCGCGAGCGTCACGTACCAGCGCAGGTCGCGCATCGAGCGCCGGCTGCGCTCCTCGTAGCGGGCGATCAACTCGGCGCGCGTCGGGTATCCATCGGCGCGCGTGACGTTGCCAAGCGCTGCACGCAGCCCCTCGGCGGGGTCGTCGGCCTCGGTCCAGAACATGCACGTGTAACCGATGTCGGCGAGCGGGTCGCCGATCGTCGCCATCTCCCAGTCGAGCACCGCCACCAGCCGGGCCGGCGGCGTCGGGGCGAAGATCGTGTTGCCCACGCGGTAGTCGCCGTGCACGATCGTGGCAGGTCCGGACTCGGGCATGTGCGCGCCGAGCCACTCCTGGACGCGCTCCATCGCGGCCAGCTCGCGGGTGCGGTTGTGCTCCCACAGCCCGCCGAAGCGCCGCAGCTGGCGCTCCAGATAGCCGGTCGGCTTACCGAACCCCTCCAGGCCGGCAGCGCGCCAATCGACGGCGTGGATCTCCACCAGCGCGTCGATCAGCTCCTCGCCGATGCGCCGGCGCTGCTCGGGGGTGTCGAGCGCCGGCGGCGTCTGCCACACGATCACCTCGCCGGGCACGAACGCCATCACGTAGAAGGGGCAGCCGATCACTTTCTCGTCGTCGCAAACGGCGAGCACCTGCGGCACGCGCGCGTCCGTTGGCTTCAGCGCGCGCAGCAGCCGCGCCTCGCGCAGCACGTCGTGTGCGCTCGGCGGCAGCGGTCCCCTGGGAGGCCTTCTGAGCACGACCTGGGCGTCCTCGCGCTCGATCAGGTAGGTGACGTTGGAGTGCCCATCCCCGATCGGCTGTGCGCGGACCGCTCCGTGGCCGATCCCATGCGCGTCCAGGAAGGCGGCCAGCGGCTCGATCACGAGCAGCGGCTCGCGCGCGTCGGGCGCGACGTCCGCGTGGGTGGCGACGATGTCGTCTGGTGCGACGGCTGCGCTCATCGGCAGGCACGCTACACCAGTCGCATCGCTCGATGACCTCGTTTGGCAACGACCCTTTCCCCGCAGCGACCGGCTCGATCGACCCGGGCGAGTCTGCACGCGCGGGCGAGCGCCGCCGGGCCGCCCACAGGCCGTGGACGGCGTGGCCGCGGATGCTGTGGTCGCAGGCGCTCTGCGTTGGTGGCGCGGGGGCGCTCGCACTGGCTGCGCTCAGCCTGCTCAGTCGCCGCGAGCCAACCCCGCGCGGCGACGACCTCATCTACGAGCGGATGGCCCAGCACCCGTTTGACACCCACACCTTCCCGTTCGCCTACCGAATCGGCCTGCCCTGGCTCGTGCACGTGCTGCCGTTCTCGCACACGACCTCCTTCCTGCTGCTTGCCTGGCTGGCGGCGGGGGGCGCGGCGGCGTTCGCCTACGCGCTGATGCGCCGTCTGCAGGCACCGGCTGGTGTGGCGGCGGCGCTGGCGTTTGCTCTGGCCGTCTCGCCGCCGCTGCTGATCGTCGCCCTGCGCGACGGGCGCAACCCGGACGCGGTCACGATGCTGTTCATGGTGGCCGCG
The DNA here is from genome assembly GCA_036269375.1 of Solirubrobacteraceae bacterium. Classification (GTDB taxonomy): domain Bacteria; phylum Actinomycetota; class Thermoleophilia; order Solirubrobacterales; family Solirubrobacteraceae; genus Palsa-744. The sequence goes on along the minus strand of DATASE010000091.1, from coordinate 6,053 downwards.
ACGCTGCTGGTGGTGCAGCGCCGACCGCGCGCGCTGGCGGCGACGCTGCTGGTGGGGACGCTGTTTCGCGAAGCGGTGCTGTTCGTCATCCCGCTCGCCTACGCAGTGTGGGCGGCGCGGGTGTGGGATCGCCGCGCGGCGCTTGCCACTTTGGCGGCGGGCGCGCCGGCGCTGCTCGCCTACCTGGCGCTGCGCCTGGCGATCCCGATGGTGGGTCGCTCGGCCGTGCCCGGCTACGGCGGTTCGCTGATCGGCGGGCGTGGCAAGGTGATCAGGCTCGGCCTCGACAGCCTCTCCACCGAGCTGCGGCGAATGCTCTCCGTGTTCGGCCCGCTGTGGCTGCTCGCGCCGCTTGCGCTGCGCGGCAGCCGCTTCGCGAGGCGCGGCCTCGCGCTCGTCGCCTGCTCGCTCGTCTCGATGACATTCGCGCTCGATTGGGGCAGGATGATCTTCCTCTCGGCCCCGGTGTTCTATCCTGCGGGCGCGTTCACGCTGGCAAGGCACCCGCGCTGGCGGCTGGCGACCTGGCTTGCATTTGCGGCGCTGGTGCTCGGCTATGCGATCTACATGGATCGCAGCGGCGTGCAGCACGGCATCGTCGAGAACCCGCTGCCGCCGTACCCGGTCCGCTGAGCGCGCGACCGCAACAATCCCCGACGACAGGTGTCCAATCCACCATGCTCCGATTCCCCACGGCTTCATCCCCACACCGCAGCTGGGCGATCGCCCAGCTGACGACGCTGCTGACGACCCTGCTGCTGGCCACCATCGGGCTCGGTCGTGCCGCCGCCTCGCGCTCGGAGACCGTGTTCTTCGAGGCCCCTCGCGACCTGATCGAAGTGACACCCAAGGCCCGCGCCAAGGCACTCGGGCAGCTGCAGTGGCTGGGCGTCAAAGCCCTACGCGTCGAGTTGCGCTGGCGCGACGTCGCCCCCCGCGCCAACAGCGCGCGCAAGCCGAGCTTCGAAGCTACCAACCCGGCCAGTTACAACTGGGGCTACTACGACGTGCTGCTCGCTGAAGCCCAGCGCCTGAAATGGCAGGTGCTGCTGACCGTTACCTCGCCGGTGCCGAAGTGGGCCACGGCCGCCAAGAAAGACTTCGTCACGCGCCCCGACGATCGTGACTTCCGCGAATTCATGACCGCGGTCGGCAAGCACTACGGCGGCGAGGTGTCGCTGTTCGCGATCTGGAACGAGGCCAACCATCCGGCCTTCCTGCTGCCGCAGTTCAACAGTCGCGGCAGGCCCGAATCGCCGCGCCTGTATCGCGGCCTGTTCCAGGAAGGCTACGCGGGCCTGAGGGACGCCGGGATCTCCCAGCCTAGGGTGCTGATGGGCGAAACCGCCCCCGTCGGATCGGATTCGCTCAGCCGCCGGGAAATTCGCGAACGCGGTCTGCTGCACGACGTCGCCCCGCTTGCCTTCCTGCGCGAAACGCTGTGCCTGAACGCCCAGTACCGCAAGTCGGGCACGTGCGAAGAGCTGCACCCGTATGGCTACGCCCACCACGCGTACACGACCTACTCGGCCACCAGCGGCGGTCGCGGCTGGACGCCGCCCGCCGACGACGTGACGATCGGCGTTCTCTCACGGCTGTCGCGAGCGCTCGACCTGGCGGCGGCGGCGCACGCGATCCCCGCGCATGTACCGATCTACCTAACCGAGTTCGGCGTCCAGAGCTACCCAAATCGTCAGCTCGGCGTGCCACAGTCAAAGCAGGCCGAATACGACGCGGCAGCCGAGCAGATCGCCTGGTCGAACCCGCGCGTGGCGGCGTTCTCGCAGTACCTGCTGCGCGACGACAGGCTGGGTGGCCCCCCCGGATCGAGTGTGCACGGTGGCGTCGTCGGCTTCCAGACCGGCCTGGAGGAATACGGGGGAAAGCCCAAGCCGCTCTACTTCGGCTTCCCGGTTCCGCTCGTCGTCTCGCGCCATGCCCACGGCTACGCGCTGTGGGGCCTGGTGCGCCCGGCCACGGCCGCGACGAGCGCCACGATCCTGTACGCGACCGGCAAATCCAGTCACTACCGAAAGCTAGCTACCGTACACACGGACGCTGCGGGCGCCTGGTCGCTGTTGTCATCCGTACACGCAACCCATTGGCGCGTGCTGTGGGTCAGCCCGACCGGCGTCAAGCACGAGGGACCGCCGATCGCGGCCAGCGGCTAGCGAACCTGTTTTCAAAATGCGATCCGACGGCGGGGACCGAGCCCGTTTGCGATCCGAGCCGGCGGTTAACGCAGGCCGGGCAGGGTCCAGACCCCGAGCAGTCGCGAGGCGGTCTGGGTCGCCGCGCCGGGAGAGGTCATCGTCACCGTGACTGCTAGCTTCATGCGCAGATGGCGATGCAATCGCAGGTAGCCGCGAATCAGCGAGCGTGCGCGCCGCGGCACCGCGATCTCCAGGTCTGCAGGCCGGTTGGCCTGGAGCGCCATTCGAGTGTGGAATATCACCGGGTCGGGCAAGCCGTGCAGGATCACTCGCGCCGTCGCCGCCAGCGTGCAGCCGGCTTCTCCGCAGCCGACGCGAACCGGGATCCTGTGCGTGTTGATGACGGGCTCCGGGGTCCTGGTGAAGATCGTGAGGCGTGGGCCGCGATGCGGTTCCTCGCTCGACGGGCCGGCCGGGTCCGAGTCGCCGGTGGGAGACGCCGAGCCGACTGGCACGCCGCCGCCAGCAGCGCCTTCGGGGCCGCACCCTGAGGGGCACAGGCCGACCGGCGGCGGTGGCGATCCCGGGACGCTGTACAGCCATGTTTCTTTGGAGAAGCTTTTTTCGAAACTTTCAAAGCTTTCGGAGAATTCTTCGGGTTCGAGATACCCGCCGAACAGGACCAGGTCTCCCGTCGAGGGGTCTTCGGCCATCGCGGCGCCGTAGCGCACCGATGGACCGGTCGCGGTCGACTGTTTGGCCCATGTGACGCCGTCGTAGGTCCAGGTTTCGCTGCCGATCCCGCCTTCGGGTCCGGTGATGAGAACCAACCTGCCGGCGGCGGCGTCGTAGGCCATCGCCGGCAAGGTGCGGGGCGGTGGGCTTTCGGCCGGCGTCTGCTCTGTCCAGGTGCCGGTGCTGGCAGCGTAGGTCCAGGTTTCGGTGGTGGCGTGACCCGTGACGACGCCGCCGAACAGGACGATCGCTTTCGTGGCTGGGTCGTAGGCCATCGAGGCGCCGTTGCGCGGCGAGGGGCTTTCGGCTGGGCTTCGCTTGGTCCACGTGCTGCCGTCGTAGGTCCAGGTTTCGTTGCTCGCGCTGTATCCGTTGTCCCCGCCGAACAGGACCAGCTCACGGGTGGCCGGGTCGTAGGCGATCGACGGTTCGTTGAGGGCCGGCGGGCTTTCCGGCGTGCTCTGCCTGGTCCACGTGCTGCCATCGTAGGTCCAGGTTTCGTTGCGGCGCGATCCGCTGTGGACGCCGCCGAACAGCACGATCCGTTCGGTGGCGGGGTCGTAGGCCATGGCGGCCTCGGAGAGCGTAGGAGGGCTTTCGGGAGTGCTCTGTTTGGTCCAGGTGCCGCCGGCCAAGACCCAGGTTTCGTTGCCGACGCTCGGGCCGAAGCCGCCGAACAGGACGAGCTTCTGGGCGGCGGCGTCGTAGGCAATCGAGCTGTACAGCGCCCCAGGGGGGCTTTCCGGCGTGCTCGGGTTCGACCATTCCGGGGCGGTCGGGAGCGCGAGCGTGGGTGCCGGGCCGGCGATCGCCACAAGCAGGCACAGCGCCGCAGCAAGCAGGCCGACACGGCCGAATATCGGGCGTGCGGGCAGAGCATCGTCGCCCGCGCTCGAGCACGTCGGTGACCCGACCTTGCCTGGCGTGGCCTGGAGCCAGCCCAGCGTCGAGCGTGAGTGTTCAGGCGGGATCGTCACCGGCATTGTCTGGGCGGACACTGTTTCTCCTCGGGAGCGTCGGCGCGGGTTTGTGCCCTCTTGCGAGGTCGAGATGAGATCGGCAGGGCGTGCCGGGAGCTTGAGATTGGAGCGCCGGCATTCCTACGATGGACCTCGATGCCCGAGCTGCCCGAGGTCGAGATAACCGCGCGACGTCTGGACGAGGCGCTGCGCGGCGCGCGAATCGTCTCGGCGCTCGCGCCAGGCGTGAAGGCGATGCGCACCTTCGACCCGCCGCTGTCGGCGCTCGAAGGGAAGCAAATCGAGCGGGTCGGCCGGCGAGGGAAGCATTTTGTCATCGAGATCGACGGCGGTCTGGCGCTGCTGATTCACCTGATGTCTGCGGGCAGGCTGCAGCTCTACGACCGCCGGGCGGGCCCGCGCGACCGGGCGTCGCGGCTGCTCGTGCGCGTCCGGTTGCCCGGCGGGGATCGTGGCGCGTCCGTGGGCGGTGGGGACGCCGGCGGCACCCGCACCGTCAGCGCCGACGGCGGCGCCGAGGCCGAGCTGCGGCTGCGGGAGTTCGGCTCGAGGCAGGCCGCGTGGGTGAAGCTGCTGCGCATCGGCGAGCTCGACGGCGACGAGGCGATCGCCTCGCTTGGCCCCGAGGCGTGGCCGCAACCACCACCGCTTGCCGAGGTCCTGGACCCCGCTCGCCCGCTGCACGCCGTCCTGCGCGATCAGCACGCGATCGCGGGTATCGGCCGCTCGTGGGTCGACGAGATCCTGTGGCAGGCAAAGCTCTCGCCATTCAAGCGCGCCGGCGACTTGGACGCGGGCGAGACGGCGACGCTGCGGTGCGCCATCGCAGAGACGCTAGCGGGCGCGATCGAGCAGTACGAGCAGACTGTGTTTCTGCCGATTCCCGACAAGCTGCCGATGCCGCTGCAGGTACACCGTCACGAGGGCGAGCCGTGCCCACGTTGCGCCACCAAGCTGCTGCCGGTGCATTTCGAGGACTACGTGATCGCCTACTGCCCGACCTGCCAGACCGGCGGGCGCAAGCTGAAGGACCGGCGATTGTCGCGGCTTTTGAAGTGAGGTCCGCCAGCGGCTGCTTCACGCGCTGGACTCAGGGGCGATCCGCTGGTCGTCGGTCGCGGCCTACTGGTTGAGCGAGAGCAGTTCCAGCAGGTTGTCCCAGTCGTTCTGCCCCACGACGAATTCGAGTTCTTCAAAGCGGGTCGCCAGCCGCTCGGTGCGGGCGATCAATCCTTTGTCGCTGGGGCGCGCGTAGGCGACGAGCAGGTTGCGTGGGATTTCTTTGATTTCGATCGAGTCCACGTGGTCTGCGTACGCGCTCGTGGAGGCGGGGACCGCCTTATAGCCGCCTGCCGCCCACGCGCGGACGTCGGAACACAGGTCGGGAATCTGCAGCGCAACCATTTCGTTCAGCGAGACGATCAGCCTGCGGGCATAGCGATTGACGGTCGGGTTGCTCCAGTGCAGCCTGCCAATCGCGCGAACGAAGCGCCGCTCGATCGCCGCGTCGGTGTGGTAGCCGCTGGCCCAGAGCGCACCCGCCACCTCGTGGGCGAGCTTCTGCTCTTCTTCGCTCTGCGGCGAGCCGGCCGCCACGTGCGCGCATTCGGACTGGTAGCGAGCGTCGAGCTTGCGAATGCCAGCTTCCACTTTGGGCCAGGTTTTCACGACGGCGCTCAGCGCCTGGTTGGCGGCCTCGACGTAAGCGTGTGTCGATGCGATGTCCTCGGAGCTGGCCGCCGGTGCGGATGACGAGCCGGCGGCCAATAGGACGAGTGCGCCGAGCACAGCCGCCAACCCACCTCCCAGGGTTCGTCGCATCCGATAAATACTACTTTGGTAGGAAGAGAATGTCAAGCCGGTGGCGCCGGCGCTTGACCGGCCTAAGCCAAGCGGGTACGGTCCGGGGGAAAGCCTGACCTATTGAACTATTCATATAACCAACTCCGGTCGGGTGGGCAATCGAAAGGAGCAGACGATGGGGAACAGGATGCTGGTCGGCGTGATGGGCGGGTTGCTTGCGCTCGCGACCCTTGTTGCTTGCGCCTCGGCGGCGGCGCAGCAGTACGTGGCGCTTGGGGACTCCTACTCCTCGGGAGTGGGAACGCGGGTCTTCTACGAAGAATCGGGCGAATGCGATCGATCCCCCGACGCCTACGGTCCGAAGGTCGCGGCAAACAATGGC
>DATASE010000090.1:0-21560 GCA_036269375.1 Solirubrobacteraceae bacterium | reverse complement strand
GCCTGGCCTTTACCATTCCTGAATTCCGATGCGACTGGCGATCACCTGGCTGTTCAACACCGCCGCGCTGTTCGTGGCCACCTGGCTGCTGTCCGGCCTGAGCTACGGTAAAGAATGGTGGGCGCTGCCGATGGCCGCGCTCGTGTTCACGCTCGTCAACTTCTTCGTCAAGCCGGTGCTGGCGATCCTGTCGATCCCCTTCATCATCGTGACGCTCGGGGTGTTCTACTTCCTGCTGAACGTCCTGATGCTCTACCTGACGAGCTGGATCGTGCCGCAGTTCACGATCGACACGTTCTGGTGGGCCGCGCTCGCGGCGATCATCGTCAGTGTGGTCAACGGCCTGCTGCACGCCGCATTTGGCAAGCCGCGGGAGCTCGCGGCCCGGGCGCCACCACCAACCCCGGCCCCGCCTCCGCGCGCACGTCGCGCGCGGTGAGCTCGGACCCGCAGCGCGCGCAGATCCTCCGCTCGCCCAGCTCGCCGCCGCACTCCTTATGGCGGATCACGATCGGTGGGCCGTTGGGGGCGGCGTAGCGGTCGCCCCAGCGCAGCAGCTCGATGACGATCGGCCACAGGTCTAGACCCTTGGTGGTCAGGCGGTACTCGTGGCGCGGCGGGCGCTCGCTGTAGGGGACCTTCTCGAGGATGCCCTCGCCGACCAGGCGCTCCAGCCGCGCTGAGAGCACGTTGCGGGCGATCCCCAGTTTGCGCTGGAACTCGCCGAAGCGGCGAACGCCGAGGAAGGCGTCGCGCAACACAAGGATCGTCCAGCGCTCGCCGACCAGCTCGAGCGTACGGGCAATCGAGCAGTTCTGCTCGCTGTAGTCCGACCTCAGCATCCCAGCGAAGGATAACAGTGGGTTGCGTGATGCAACCTTGTTCGATAGTGTGAATCTCTTCAAAACCAAGTCGGGGTGCGGTGCCGGAACAGGGCGCCAGAGCGGCAGGGAGCCTGTCCAGCGCTCAGCGCACCGACGTGCCGAAGGGAGCCGGAGATGGAGCGTAGATGGCAGGTCCTTGCGGTCGTGGTGGTTGGGGTCTTCATGGCCGGCCTCGACGTGTTCATCGTCAACATCGCCTTCCCGCAGATCCACAGCGACTTCCCCCACACGAGCCTCGCCGGCCTGTCGTGGATCCTCAGCGCCTACACGATCGTCTTCGCGGCCTTCCTGATCGCTGCAGGCCGCTGGTCTGACGAGTACGGCCGCAAGCGCGCCTTCCTCGGCGGAGTCGCGCTGTTCGTCGCCGCATCGGCTGCGTGCGCGGCGGCGCCGTCGATCGCCTTCCTCGTCGGCGCACGAGCCGTCCAGGGCTTCGGCGCTGCGCTGCTCCTGCCCGCCTCGCTCGGCCTGCTGCTGCCGGAGTTTCCACCCCACCAGCGCCACATCGCGATCGGGGCCTGGGCGGCGGTCGGCGGCATCGCAGCCGCGGCCGGCCCGCCGCTCGGCGGACTGCTCGTTCAGGCGGGCTGGCGCTGGGTGTTCATCGTCAACGTTCCTGTCGGGATCGCGGGCCTTCTCTTCGGCGCATGCGTGTTGCGCGAGATCCGCCACCCCGGCAGCCAACGCGCCGACGTGGCGGGCGCGCTGCTGTTGACCGCGGGCGTCGGGGCGCTGACGGTCGCGATCGTGCAGGGCGAAAGCTGGGGTTGGGCCAGCGCGCGGATCCTCGCCCTGCTGGCGGCCTCGGTCATGCTGCTCGGCGCCGTCGGTCTGCGCATCGCCCGCTACGGCTCGACGCCCAGCGACGCCGCGAGCGATCGTCCCGCGCCGATCGTCGAGCCCGAGCTGCTGCGGATGCGCGCCTTCAGCGCGGCCACGCTCGGATCGCTGCTGTTCTTCGTCGGCTTCGCGGCGATGCTGCTGGCGAGCGTCCTGTTCCTGACGGGCGTCTGGCACGAGCCGATCCTCACGGCCGGTCTGATGATCTCGCCGGGCCCGGCGATGGCCGCGGCGACCGCGATCCCAGCCGCCCGGGTCGGCGGCCGCTTCGGACCGGGGCGGGTCGGCGCGCTCGGCACGCTGCTGTTCGCGCTCGGCGGCGTGCTGTGGATCGCCATGCTCACCGACAGTCCAAACTACGCGGGCGACTACCTGCCAGGAATGTTGGTCGGTGGGATTGGCGTCGGCCTTGTCATCCCCTCACTGACCGCGGCAGTCGCGGCGACGCTCCCGCCCGCGCGAATGGCGACGGGAATCGCCGTGCAAACGACCGGCCGCCAGCTCGGCTCCGCGCTCGGCTTTGCGATTCTCGTGGCCGTGCTCGGTAACCCGCGGGGCGCCGGCGATTTCCGCGACGCGTGGGCCTTCATGCTGTTCGCGAGCCTGCTGGCGGGCGCCGCCCTGGCGAGCGCCGGCATGCGTGGCGCGGTGCGCGGCGCACCCGATCAGCTTGCGCTCGCAACGGAGGAGGGCGCCATCGCATAGGTCTCACACCGCCGCTCGCCAATCGTCGGCGGCGAGCGGCCGCTACGCCGGCAAGGGCTGCTGCGCGGCGACTGGCGCCCACGCGCCCTCGTGCTCGAGCAGCCAAGTCTTTCGCTCCAGGCCGCCGCCGTAGCCGCCGATGCCGCCGTCGGCGGCGATCACCCGGTGACACGGCACGACGATCGCGATCGGGTTGCGCCCGTTGGCGCTGCCGACGGCGCGCGAGGCGCCGGGGCTGCCCACCCAGCGCGCCAGCTCACCGTAGCTGATCGTCTCGCCATATGGGATCTCCTGCAGCCCCTGCCACACGCGCCGCTGGAACGGCGTGCCGAGCATGCGCAGCGGCATGTCAAAGCGCTCCAATTCCCCCGCGAAGTACGAGCACAGCTGTTCGACGAACGGTTGCGCGGCCGCAGCGTCGTGCTCGGAGGTCGGTGCGAGCGCCGGGAAGTGGCGCTGTTCGTGCATGTGAAGTCCGGTCAGCGCACCGTCCTGCACTGTGAGGGTGAGCGTGCCAACGGGACTGTCGATCGTTCTCACCAGCTGCGAGTTCGCCATCATGCTGCCTCCTTCATCGGGGTGGCGGCCGCCACGTGTACGCGCGGTGGCCAGTGGTTGATCGGGTGCTCGCTCGCCGACCACAGGTATTGGACGGCGTAGGCGCGCCACGGGCGCCAAACGGCAGAGCGGGCGCTCAGCGCCGCCGGCGATGCCGGCAGACCGAGCGCCTGCGCGGCACGGCGCACGCCGAGGTCGCCGGCCGGGAAGGCGTCGGGGTCGCCCAGCGCCCGCATCGCGATCACGCCGAGCGTCCACGGTCCGAAGCCCGGCAACCCGGCAAGCTGCGCAAGCGCCTCGTCGCGGTCACAGCCCGGCTGCAGCGACACGCGCTGCTCGGCGAGCGCGAGCGCGAGGGCCGACAGCGTGCGCCGGCGTGCGAGCGGCATCGCCGGCTCGGCCGCCGCGATCGCCGCCGGCGCGGGAAACAGGTGGGTCAGCGAACCGTCCGGATCGCTCACCGCCTCGCCGTGGCATTGCACGAGACGGGCGGCGTGGGTGCGCGCGGCCGCGGTAGAGACCTGCTGGCCGAGCACCGCGCGGATCGCCAGCTCGCCACCGTCGACGCAGCGCGGCACGCGCCGCCCAGGCGCGGCGCGGACGGTCGCAGCCAGTGCCGGGTCGGCAGCGAGCCGCTCGTCCACCGCGGCCGGATCGGCGTCGAGGTCGAGCAGCCAGCGACAGCGCGCGATCGCGGTGGCGAGGTCGCGCAGGTCGCTGAGGCGAAGACGGCAGCCCACGTGCTCGGGGTGGGGCGTCAGCTCGACGATCCCGGGTCCACTCGGCAGGCGCAGCGTGCGCCGGTAGGTCTCGCCGCGAACCTCCTCGACGCCGGCAACCGCGGTCGCGGCCAGGTGTCCGAACAGGTTGTCCGGGCACAGCGGGCGGCGAAACGGCAGCCGCAGGTCGAGTGCGCCGGCCCCCGGCGCCTGCACCCGCGAGCGCGTGCGCCGGCGCAGCTCGCTCGGCGAGGAGGCGAACACCGCGCGGATCGTGTCGTTGAACTGGCGCACGCTGGAGAAACCCGCCGCAAAGGCGACCTCTGTCATCGCCAGCGCGCTCGTCTCGATCAGCACGCGCGCGGTCTGAGCGCGCTGAGCGCGCGCGATCGCCAGCGGACCCGCGCCGACCTCGGCGAGCAGCATCCGCTGCAGCTGGCGCACGCTGTAGCCCAGCCTCCCCGCCAGGCCGGGCACACCATCGCGATCGATCGTGCCGTCGGCGATCAGGCGCATCGCGCGCGCCACCACGTCCGCGCGCATGTCCCACTCGGGCGACCCGGGCGATGCGTCGGGCCGGCAGCGCTTGCAGGCGCGAAAGCCAGCCTGCTGAGCGGCGGCAGCGGTCGGATAAAAGCGCATGTTCTCGCGCTTGGGGGTGATCGCCGGACAACTCGGCCGACAATAGATCCCGGTCGAGGTGACCGCGCCGTAAAACCAGCCGTCAAAGCGCGGATCGCGCGAGAGAACGGCCCAATAGCAACGCTCGAAGTCCTCGATCACCCAGCCAGTGTTACTCACGACGGGGACGATGTCTGGCGGGAATGCGACATCACCGTCGCCCGCCTGTCGAGGCCCGCGCTCGCCCCGCTCTCAGCACGTACGGCTCCGCTCCGCCGAGGTCGCACTCGATACCGACCTTACGATCTCCGTCTCGCGCCCTACCGTGTCGGCATGCACGTCGAGCTTCTCTGGTGGTCCGGCTGCCCCTCGCACCCAAAGGCGCTCGCGGACCTGCGCGCGGCGATGGTCGAGCTCGGACTCGACCCGGAGACGATCGAATTGCGCGAGATCGCAAGCGACGCGGACGCTAGCGACGAGCGTTTCCTCGGCTCGCCGACGATCAGGGTCGACGGCCTGGACGTCAATCCCACCGACGACGAGCACTACGGGCTGACCTGCCGCGTCTACCATCGCCACGACGGACGCGTGTCCCCCACCCCCGACCCCGCCGATCTGCGCGACGCACTGAGTCGGGCGATCAACGACGAGAGGAGCTGAAAATGCCGGCAATCGGCGAGCCCGCCCCGACGTTTGCCCTGCCCGACACCGAGGGCGCGCTGCACCAACCCGGCGACGCGCCGGCCACGGTGGTGATCTTCACCTGCAATCACTGCCCCTACGCGCTGGCCTGGCACGATCGGACCATCGCGGTCGCCCGCGACTACGCCGGGCGCGGCGTCCGGACCCTCGCGATCAATCCCAACGACGCCGAGCGCTACCCGCGCGACTCAGACGAGGCGATGCGGGCGCGTGTGCAGGCCGGAGACTTTTCCGGGGTGCCGTACCTGCGTGACGAGTCGCAGGAGGTCGCGCGCGCCTACGACGCGAAGACCACCCCGGACGTGTTCGTCCTGGACGCCGAGAGGATCCTGCGCTATCGCGGCGCCCCCGACGCCGACCACGACGACCCGGGACAGAACGCGGGTTGGCTGCGCGAGGCACTGGACGCGGTGCTCGCAGGTCGCGAACCCGCCCCGGCCGAGACCGAGCCGGTCGGCTGCTCGATCAAGTGGCGGGAGAACGGCTGAATCTAGTGGGTGTGTAGTGGTAGACTGTGGACATGGCTTATGTGGTCGCACGCAAGGGCGGGCGATTTGAGATCCGCGAGTCGCTTCACACCGCGGGCGGCCCGCGCTCCCGCACGCTGGCGGGCTTCCGGGTGTTGAGCGATCAAACGCTCGCCGCGGCGGCTCAGCGAGCGCAGCGCCCATTCGATCGTGACGCAGTCATCCGCTCAGGCCGGCGAGCGGGGGCGCGCATACAGGTGCCCCAGACAGGGGCAGACCGAGCGCGCGAGCGGTTCCTTGCCGGATCGAGGCGGATGGCGACTGCCCTCGCACGCCCTGCGCCGTCGGGCGGAAACACCGATCCCGGCATCGCTCTGTTGGAGCTTCTTGGCTTTGCCGACACGATCAGAGCAAGTCAGCCACCGCGGCCATACGAGCCGCTCGCCTTCCCACCGCTGATGCGGGTTGCCGAGCGACGGGCAACCGCTGCCGCGGCCCAGCGCCGGTGAGCGGCGATCGGCGCCATCTCGACGCGCTCAGCTCGCGCATCCTCGCCGTACACGAGATGCTCGACGCTCTGCACGTAGAGCATCAGTTTGGGGGAGCGATCGCGCTGGCCTGGTATCGCAGCCCGCGAGCCACGACCGATGTCGACGTGAACGTGACGCTTTCCCCCGAGAACGCCGAGCCACTGCTGGGCGCGTTGGGCCATCTCGGCGTGAGCGTCACCGCCGAAGACCGAGCGTTGATCGAACGCGATGGACAAGCTCGCCTGGATTGGGGCGGCTATTACCTGGACGTCTTTTTCGCCACGCTGGAGTTGCACCGCGAGATGGCGGTGAGCGCGCGCAACGTCGCGTTTGGGCCGGCGCATATACCCATTCTCAGCCCTGAGCACCTGATCGTCTGTAAGGCGGTTTTCGACCGGCCGAAGGACTGGGTGGACATCGAAGAGATCGTGGCTTTGGGCACACAGGTCGACCCCGAGACAGTGCTTGGCTGGATCGATGAGCTGCTCGGAGAAGACAGCGTCCAGCACGAGCGGCTTGCGCATCTGCTCGTTGCGATCGATGCACCGGCGAGCGGCGCCAGCGGCCAACCGATCGACGGCGAGCCGCCCGATCAGCCCAACGAATAGAGGATCGTCTTGTTCACCGTCGGCCGGCCAATGGTTGACTTCCGCCCAACCGAATTGGATCGAGAATCCCGGCGTTGGACAACGGCTGCTCGCAAGCTAGACGGCTCGCCAGGGTCTATCGGCGTCGGATCGAGGGGTCAGGGCCTTACCGCGCGTCGTGCCACCACCCGCGCGCCCTTCGAGGGCACCAGCACGATCGCACGGCGGCTGGTGCGCTCGGGGCGCGGGTCGGCGGGCGAAAAGCGCAGCGCCGCCGTCAGCTCCTCCAGCACGATCTTCGCCTCGAACTGGGCAAACGCGGCGCCGATGCAGCGACGCACCGAGCCGCCGAACGGGAACCACGCGCCGGCCGGCGGTCGGGCGTCGAGAAAGCGAGTCGGGTCAAACGTCCACGGGCGCGGGTAGACATCGGGGCGGCGGTGCACGATCAGCGTGATCGGCAACACGTCGACTCCCGCCGGCAGCTCGTAGCCGCCGATCGCAAGCGGCGTGCGCAGCCGCCTGACCACGCCGCCGGTCGGCGGGTGCAGGCGCAGCACCTCGGTGATGACCGCGTCGGTGAAGGCGCCGCCTTCGTTTGCCACTCGCTCCTGGCTTGCCGGGTCGCGTGCGAGGTCGTGAAGCGTCCAGGAGAGCAGCGTCGCGGTGGTCTCGTAGCCGGCCATCAGCAGCGTCATCAATTCGTCGCGCAGCTCGAGATCTGAGAGGTGCTCGCCGTCCTCGTCGACCGCCTGGATCAGCAGCGAGAGGATGTCCTCGCCCTCGCTCAGATCGCTGCGGCCGCGCCGGCGTGCTATCTCGGCGAAGATTTCGCGGTCGACGCGCTCGCGCTGGCGTCGAAACGAAGGCACCTGCTCGAGGCGATCGGGTCCCACCAGGAAGAAGAACAGCACCCGGCGCATGTCGGTCAGCCAGGCGATCAGCTGGCGCAGAGCGTCGCTCAGCCGTGCGATGTGCTCGTCGTCCTGCACGCCGAACACGCAGCGCAGGATGACCGCGAAGGTCAGCTCCTGCATCCGCGGCAACGCGGCCACCGGCTCGCCGAGCGGCCAGGCGGCGATCTGCTCGCGTGCCGCGGCGCGGATCGTATGCTCGTAGGCGCGCATCCGCTCCCCGTGAAAGGGTGGCAGCACGAGCCGGCGGCGGTGCAGGTGCTCCTGGCCGTCGAGCAGCAGCAGGTTGCGCACCCCGAGGGCGGGACTGAGCGCGTCGTTGGCTGCGCCGGAGTCGACCTCCTCGGGACCGTGGGAGAAGACTTCCCTCACCGCCTCGGGGTTCGCGACGGCGACCCACTCGCGACCGGGCAGTCGCATGCGAAACACGTCGCCGTAGCGACGATGCGCGGCGGCAAAATAGCCGTCGGGGTCCACCGTGAAGCGCACGGTGTCCAGCAGCAGCGAGCCGCGCGCAAGCGGCGGCAGGCCGGATCCGGACTGGCTCAGGGGCAACTCGCCCTGAGCGGGCTCTGCCTGAAGGGTCGTGTTCATCTAAACCGCCTCCGATCTGCAGCTATGGCTTGCACACAGGCAGCACGACCCCCGCCCAGCACATCCTCGCACACGGCGAGGAGCGTGTCTACGCGGCCTCGCCGGCCATCCGCCGCTTGCGCTCGGAGCGGCGCGAGAGCAGAGCGGCCCAGTCCTCGTCGGCCATCCGCGAGGGCTCGGTGTCGGCCACGAACTCGCGCAAAGCGGCGGCCAACTGCTCGGGGGCTTCCAGGTGCGGGAAGTGGGCGGCGTCTGGCAGCGTGCGAAAGCGCGAGTGCGGCACCGCTTCGTGCGCGCGTCGCCCGTGGCGCAGCGGGATCGTGTTGTCGCGCTCGCCCCAGAGGATCATCGTCGGCATCTGCTCGAGCAGGTACAGACGGTCGGTCGCGCTCACGCGCTGACCGCGCACGTCGATCACCGAGCGCAGCGTGTGCAGGAACGCGGCGCGCGCCTGCGGTCGCTCGAGCGGGCGCAGCGCCCGTGCAACCGCCTGCACGTAAACGCCGTGGCGCACGCCGCGCTCGCGCAGCCGTCTGCCGGCGTCATAGAGCGCACCAAGCAGCCGCGGGTGCGCCGCCAGCGACAGGGCGGCCGAGACTCCGGGTAGCGCCGCGGTGCGCAGCATCGGGCTGACCTCGTGGCCGAGCCCGCCGCTGGAGATGAGGACCAGGCGCTCCACGCGCGCGGGGAACTGGTAGAAGAACTGCATCGCCACGCCGCCGCCGAGCGAGTGCCCGACCACCGTGGCGCGCTCGATCCCGAGCGCGGTAAGCAGGTCGCGGATGCTTGCGGCGTGGGCGCCAAGCGAGTAGTCGCCGCGCGGCGCAGCAGAGTCGCCGTGGCCGATCAGGTCGGGGGCGATCACCGTGTGCTCGGCGGCCAGGTCGAGCGCCACCTGCTGCCAGTGGCTCGAAGAGTTCAGCATCCCGTGCACGAGCACGACCGCCGGCCCGGAACCCGCCATCCGGTAGACGGCGCGGCGCCCGTGCAGCTCGATCTGCCACTCCTCGAAGCTCGACACTCGCCGGCCACCCTAGCAACGCCCCTCGATCGCATCGCCCGCGCGCCATATGCTGGGCGCAGCGTGCCTCGCTCGCGCCCGACACCAAGGCAGCTGACGACCGTCGTCGCGGCGACCTGCACGTGCGCGCTCTCGCTGGCGGCCTGCGGCGGCTCGAAAGGCACGACGAGTGCGAGGAGCGGCACAACCTCAGCGAGCACCGGCGCGTCGAGCGGCACCACCGGCACACAAAGCACGAGCACGACCGGCACGGGCACGAACGGCACGGGCACCGGCACCGGCACCGGCGAAGCCGCCGCCTCGCGCGAAGTCTCGCCCCACCAGGTGACCTCGCGTGCGGGCCAGATCACGGCGACGCTTCACGTCGCCCGCGGGCACCACCCGCGCGTCGGCGAACGCTGGCCGATCGCCTTTACGGTCACGAGCGCCGGCAAACCGATCCAAGCCGGGGTCGCCTACGAGTACCTGTTCGGCGGCGCGGTCGTCGCCCACCGCTCGCACTACAGGTTCACCGGCGCCTTCCACGACACGTTCCAGTGGCCCTCCTCGGCTGTCGGCTACCCGCTCACCTTCCGCGCGGTGATCGCCGCCGCCGGCAGGACTTTGAACCTGGACTACCCGGTCCAGGTCGTGCGCTGAGCAGGTCCGCCGAACGCGCCCCGGGCGGGGCGCCGAGCTGACCCGGCACCCCGCGTACGGCATGGTCTATTTCAGGGTCATGTTCGGCTCACCGGCCGAGTTGAGTCCTTCGCCGGAGATGGTGCAGGCACCCCCCTTGGGCGTACCCGCGTCGTATGCCTGGGTCAGGCAGTTGCGCAAGGCAAGCTGCGCCCAGTAGTTGGGGTGCAGGTCTTCCTGCAGCTCATAGGGCGGGAACAGCGCGGTGACCGTGCGGATCTGGTTTACCCACTCGGTCTTGTTGACAGCGCCGCTCTGTTTCCAGGAGGTCAGCCCCTCTTCCTCGAGCAGCCCGACGCCTTTCTCGCACAGCCTGCGCCCATTGAAGGCGGAGGAGATGCTCATGGTCTTCAGGTTCGTGAGTTTCGCTTCTTCTGCGCCTTTGAAGACCGCTCCGTCGATCGTGGGCAGCATTTTCCCGTTGGCTTCGTTGGCATCGTGGTTCCACAGCCCGCAGCCGCCCACTTCCTGTCGCGTATAGCCTTTCTGCGCGTAGCGGAAGCCTTCGCCGTTGGGGATCGGCGAGGGATAGTTCTGCACGAGGATCGTGTACTGAGCGCTCGTGTAGCCGGCGTTTGTCATCGCTTTGGCGACGTTGAGGATCGCCCCCTTGATCGCGGCCTGCTGGGTGGCGACGTTGCCCGCCGTGAAGTTGTTCGTCACGGATTCTTCTTCTTCGGAGCAGTAGGCCGGCCACCATTCCGGCGAGAACAGGAAGTCTTCGACGCACGTCTGCACGATTTCCGCGAATTTGAAGTTGTTGCCGCCGATCGAAATCGGGATCAGTTTCACGTTGTGCGTTTTCGCGAATTTTTCGAGCATCAGAGCCTGTCCTTCGTGCCCGCCCGAGTTGTAGAAGTCAAGGCCCGGCTTGAACTTTTCTTCCTCGAAGAACGACGAGGTCTGTGCCCCTGAGCAGGCCAGGTTCTCGCCGCTCACGCCACCGCCGATGTAGACCTCGGCGGACTGGGAGCGGTGACAGCCTGGAATCAGTTCGGCGGTGTGGCCCGAGTTGTCGTCGTAGGCTTTTTCGCCCAGCGCGTCGGTCCACGACGAGCTTTCGTTGGTGTTGCCGGCCCAGCGGCCGGCCTCACCGGAGATGTAGGAATCGCCGAGGCTAACGACCCACGGCGTGCCTTCGCCGGGCCCTTCGGCGCGAGCGGATTGCGTGACGATCGCGCCAATCAGCGCGAACGATACGGTTGCCGCAACGGTCGCCAGCAGCACGTGGGCCGGCCGGCCGAAACGGAGGTTGGTTGCAGCGTACATCCGGAGCTCCCCTTCCGACGTCGCGCGCCGCGTCCTGTGCGCGACGCTTTGCCGGCCGACGTTACACCGCGGGCAAAGTCAATGCAACAGAACTACCCGGATGATCGGTTGATTGGAGGAGTCGCGTTGACGCCTGGCGCTATCCGCCGTCGCTCTCGGCGCGGCGCAGCGGCGCCTCGCCCCACAGCTGCTCCAGGCGGTAGAACTCGCGCGTGGCGGGAGTGAAGACGTGCACGACCACGTCGAGGTAGTCCATCAGGATCCAGTCGGCGCTGGCCAGCCCCTCGACGCGGCGGGGCAACAGCCCATGCTCGTGCTTGAGGCCCTCGAGAATCGCATTGTGGATCGCCTTCGCCTGTCGCTCGGTGTTGCCCGAACAGACGACAAACCAGTCGGTGTAGCCGAGCACCTCGCGCACGTCGATCTCGACCAGCTCGACGGCCTTCTTGTCCTCGGCGTAGCGGCGGATCTCGCCGAGCAGCCGGTCGGAGCCCATATCAGCCTCGACCACACTCGCCGACTTGGAGGTCATGTTCCCACCCGCGGCGGTTGGCGCCCGTAGAGCTCGTGCTCATCGATGTAGGCGGCCACCTCGCCGCCGACCAACGGCTCGATCGGAGCGCCCGAGGCGAGCGTTCGGCGCACCGTCGATGAGGAGACGTCGCGCGGCGCCATCGCCAGGACGTGTGTGCGCTCGGGACCGGCCAGCTCCAGCAACGGCGCCACGGTGCGCTCGCGCGCGACCCCCGGCCGCTCGGCGACCGCGACGTTCGCGAGGCTCGCGATCGCTCTCGGTTCGCGCCAGGTGGCAAATGTCGCCGCCATGTCGGCACCGAGGATCAGCGTCAGGTCAGTCTCGGGGTGCAGCTGGTGGATGCGTCTGAGCGTATCGACTGTGTACGACGGCCCCGGCCGCTCGAACTCCAGCGCACACACCTCGACCCCCGGCTCACCGGCGCTTGCCAGCTCGCACATGCGCACGCGGTGCTCGGCTCCCGGCTCCCAGGTCGCGGGCTTGTGCGGCGGGACAGCGACCGGCATCAGATAGACCCGGTCGAGCGCCAGCTGCTGCAGCGCGGCCCTGGCGAGCGCGATGTGACCGGCGTGCGGCGGGTTGAACGTCCCGCCGAGAATGCCGACCCTGCGAGGCGGCTCGCACGCGGACGTCGCCAGTGCCCTCGACTCATGCGCGGACGTGGCCGGCGCCCTCGACTCATGCGCGAACGTGGCCGGCGCCCTCGACTAGGTACTTGAACGTGCAAAGCTCGCGCAGCCCGATCGGCCCGCGCGCGTGCAGCTTCTGCGTCGAGTTGCCGATCTCCGCCCCCATCCCGAACTCGCCCCCGTCGGTGAAGCGGGTGGAGGCGTTCACGTACACGCAGGCGGCGTCCACGCCGAGCTGGAACGCCCGCGCGGCTTCGGTGTCGCGCGTGACGATCGCCTCCGAGTGACCCGAGCCGTGCGCGGCGACGTGCTCGATCGCCTGCTCGACGGAGTCGACGACGCCGACCGTGAGGATCAGGTCCAGGTACTCGGAGTCCCAGTCCTCCTCGGCGGCGGGCACGGTCTCGACCCCGGCGCCCGAGGCGATCTCTCGCGCGCGCTCGTCGCAGCGCAACTCGACCCCCGCGGCGCGCAGGTCGGCCAGCGCTCGCGGGAGGAAGGAGGCGGCAACCTCCTCGTGCACCAGCAATGTCTCGGCGGCGTTACAGACCCCGGGCCGCTGCGTCTTTGCGTTGAGCACGATCGCGACGGCCTGGTCGAGATCGGCTGAGGCGTCGACGTAGACGTGGCAGTTGCCGGAGGCGGCGTAGATGACCGGCACGGTCGCGACCTGCTCGAGCGCCGCCTTCAGCCCCTCCCCGCCGCGCGGGATCAGTAGGTCGACCACGCCCTTCTGGGTGGCAAGCTCTGCAAGCTCGTCGCGACCGCCGCCTGCTACCAGCCCGATACACCCGTCCGGCAGCCCGGCCGCCACAGCGGCCTCGCCCGCGATCTGCGAGAGCACCGCGTTTGAATGCATGGCGCTCGAGGAGCCGCGCAGCACGATCGCGTTGCCGGACTTCAGGCACAGCGCCGCGGCGTCGATCGTCACGTTCGGGCGCGCCTCGTAGACGACCGCGATCACCCCGAGCGGGACGCGCACCTTGCGCACGTCAAGCCCGTTTGGCAGCCGGTGCCCGTCGATCACCTCGCCGACCGGGTCTGCCAGGGCAGCGACCGCCTCGACGGCAGCCGCGATGCCCTCAAGGCGCGCCTCGTCCAGGCGCAGCCGGTCGAGCAGAGCCGAGCTGACGTCGCTCTCGCGCCCTGCCTGGAGGTCGAGCGCGTTGGCAGCAAGGATCTCCTCTGCGCGGCCGCGCAGAGCGCCGGCGATGGCACGCAGCGCCTCGTTCTTGGTGGCCGTGTCGGTGCGCGCCAGCGCGCGCGCGGCCAAACGGGCGCGCGCGCACACATCGGCTACCGGTGAGACGGTGGTCGCCATTCCCTAGAAGGGTACGACCATCAACCGAGCGCCATGTAGTCGCGGTGCACGGCCTCCTCGCCCGCGTCGGGGATCAGCCGCCGGATCGCCGGCGACTTCATCCCCTGCACGCGTAGCAAGTCCTCGGCCGAATAGCTCGATATCCCCTTGCCGAGCGTACTCACCGCGCCGGACTCCCCGTCGCGCTCGCAGATCTCGACCGCGTCCCCGGCCGCAAAGACGCCGTGGATGCCGACGATCCCCACCGGCAGCAGGCTGGTGCCGTCCTCGCGCAGCGCCCGCGCGGCGCCGGCATCGACGAACAGCTTCCCGCGCGAGGGCTTGGCATAGCGCAGCCACAGCTTGAAGGAGGAGTAGCGCGCCACCCGCGGCGGGAAGTCGGTCCCCTCCGGGTAACCGGCGAGCAGCGCCTCCAGAGCGCCCTCACGCAGCCCGTTGCAGATCACCGCGCGGATCCCGGCCGCGGTGGCCATGTCGGCCGCCACCACCTTCGAGCGCATCCCGCCCGACCCCAAGGGAGAGGTCGTGTGTCCGATCTCGACCCGGTCCAGCGCCTCGTAGTCGCTCACCTCGCGCACCAGCTCCGCCGCCGGGTCATGGCGCGGGTCGGCCGTGTACAGCCCGTCGATGTCGGTCAGCAGCACGAGCAGATCGGCGGAGACCAGTATCGCGACCTGCGCGGCCAGGAAGTCATTGTCGCCAAAGGAGATCTCGTCGGTGGCGGTCGTGTCGTTCTCGTTGATCACCGGCACCACCCGCCAGTCAAGCAGGGTGCGCAGCGTCTGGCGCGCGTTCAGATAGTGCGCTCGCGCGCTCATGTCCATGAACGTCAGCAGCACCTGCGCAGAGACCAGCTCGCGCTCTCGCAGCAGCTCGTCGTAGGCGCGATAGAGCTTGCCCTGCCCGACGGCGCTAGCAGCCTGCAACTCCTGCACGGCCGCAGGCCGCGTCGGCAGCCCCATGATCCGAACCCCGCGCGCGATCGCCCCCGAGGAGACGATCACGACCTCCCGGCCGTCGCGGTGCAGCAAGGCGACGGCATCGCAGATGCGAGCCAGCACACCAGCGCGCAGCTCGCCGCCGTCGTCGGCGACGATGCTGGACCCGAGCTTGATCACGACTCGTTTCATCTGACGGCAGCTTATGCCTGCTCGTCAGGATCGAGCTTGAAGGTCACCCCAGCAACCCTCAGCTCGTCCCCACCCTGGTACCCCCGCCCCTGCAGCGCGCGCAGCACGCCGATCTTGCGTAGGCGCTCCTGCACGTAGGCGAGCGCATCGTCGTTGCCAAGGTCATGGCGGGCGAGCAGCAGCTCGATGCCGCGCCCAGTGACGGCAAAGCTCCCCGGTGCGACCTGCTCGACGCGAAAGCCTCCCACCCCACTAGGGCGGAACACCATGTGCTCGGCGAGCTGCAGGTCGCCACCCTCGCCCGTCGTGTCGGCCGACCGCGCTGTGGCGGCGAGGTCTCCCGCCGCCGCCGGCTCGCCGCCCGACACGCGCGAGAGTAGCTCCGAGGCCAGCTCGTCGAGCCCGGCGCCGGTCGCGCTGGAGGTCGCGATCACCGCTGTCCCCGGCAGCCGATCGCGCCAGCTCGCAAGCTCCTCGGCCACGCGCTCGGGCGCGAGCAGGTCGGTCTTTGAGAGCGCGAGCACCCGCGGCAGCGCGGCCAGGCGGGGGTCGTGGGCGGCCAGCTCGCGCTCGATCGTCTCGTAGTTGACGAGCGCGTCCGCCCCCTGCTCGCCGGAGAGCTCGGGCGCGACGTCGAGCACGTGCACGAGCAGCCGCGTGCGCTCGACATGGGCGAGGAAATCGTGCCCCAGCCCAGCTCCTTCGCTGGCTCCCTCGATCAACCCCGGGATGTCGGCGATCACCAGCTGTCGTTCGCCGTCGTCCAGCACGCAGAGCACAGGCGAGAGCGTCGTGAAGGGATAGTCGGCGACCTTCGGAGCGGCGCGTGTCAGCCGCGCAAGCAGCGAGGACTTACCCGCGTTCGGCAGCCCCACCAGCCCGACGTCGGCGAGCAGCTTGAGCTGTAGCGCCACCCACCCGCACTCGCCCTCCAGCCCCCGCTCGGCAAAGCGGGGCGCCTGACGCGTCGCGTTGGCAAAGCGCTTGTTCCCCTTCCCCCCCGAGCCGCCGCGCGCCAGCAGCGCTCGCTGCCCATCGGCAAGCAACTCCCAGCGAAGCCCCTGCAGGTCGCCCTCGACCCCCTGCACCTGCGTGCCCGGCGGCACGCGCAAGAGGAGCGTCTGCCCATCGGCCCCGTGGCGCAGCGCCCCTTCGCCGTGACCGCCGCGCCCGGCACGGTGGTGGGGCTTGCGGCGGAAGGCGCGCAGGTCCCGAAGGGAGCAGTCGCAGACCAGCACCACGTCGCCGCCACGCCCGCCGTCGCCGCCATCGGGCCCGCCGCGCGGGACGTGCGCTTCGCGGCGAAAGGAGGTGCAGCCGTCGCCGCCGCGGCCGGCGGCGACTTCGATCCTCGCGCGATCCTGCAACAAAGCGGCCAACCAGACGTCCGCGCGTCAGCGCGGACGTCCATCCAATCTAATCCTCGGCAGAGACGACGTTCACGACGCGCCCACGGCGTCCGATCGCGAACTGCACGGTCCCGGCGGCGCGCGCGTACAGCGTGTCGTCCTTGCCGATCCCGACGCCGACGCCCGGCTTGAAGCGCGTACCGCGCTGGCGGACGATGATCTCACCGCCGCTGACGTTCTGGCCGGCAAAGGTCTTGACGCCGAGTCGCTGGGCGTTAGAGTCGCGTCCGTTGCGGCTCGAACCGAGCCCCTTCTTATGCGCCATCGCTCGTGTCCTCCTTGCTCGCCTTCTCGCTCGCGGCGCTCGTGTCGGCGCCCTTTGCGCTCGCGGCCGGCTTGGCCTCGGCCGGCTTGGCGGCGACGGGCTTGGCCGTGCGCTTCGCCTTGTTGGCGGCGCCCATGGAAATGTCGGTCACCTCGATCCGCGTTAGCTCTTGGCGGTGCCCGGTGCGCCGCTTGTAGCCACGCTTGGGCTTGAACTTGAAGACGCGCAGCTTCTGCCCGCGCTCGTGCCCGATCACCTTGGCGGTAACGCTCACGTCGCCGAGCCCGGCCTTGTCGAAGACCGCCTCGTCGGAGCGATAGAGGATCGGCTCGAGCGCGACGCTCGCCCCCTCCTCTGCAGGCAGCCGCTCGACGAGCAGGGTCTGGCCGCGCTCGACGCGATACTGCTTCCCGCCTGTCTTCACGATCGCGTACACGTTGGTGATCCCGTCTTTCTCGCTCTACTCGCCGCCCGCCGGGGCCTTGGCAGCCGAACGGCGCCGGCCACCTCGGCGGCCACGGCGCCGTGGCCGTGATTGTAGGGCATCGTGCGTCGCAGCCGGCGACTCGACGACCTCGCCGGACTCGTCAAGGAGCAACGCCGTGGCGGCGGTGCGCCCGACTTCGTCGATCCGGACCATCCGTTTCTCGCCGACCTGGCGGGCCGCGCCGGCGATCGAGATGATGTAGCCGTCGAGCTTTGCGACCGCGTCGTCGACGTCGTACATGTGCGGCTCAACGATCTCGACCAGCACCTCGTCGCCCTCTTTGAAGGGCAGCGCTCGTTCTTCGACCTCCGCCCGCGTCCCCTGGAAGGTGATCGCGAAGTGGTCGAGCGCGAGCCCTTCGGAGCCCTCGAAATGAAACGACTTGCCCGTTTCGGCCTCCAGCGCGTGCAGCACGCGCGAGGCCTGCCCGGTGAACTGGGCGGTGACTCGGGGGTTGATCTGCACCAGGAACGCCTCGTCCTGCGGATCCCCGGCGGCCAGGTCGCGTAGCCGGCGCTCGAACTCGATCGCGATCGTCTCCTCCGAGCGGATCACCCCCTCCCCCTCGCAGGTCGGACACGCCCGCGACATGATCTCGCGCACCCCCTCGGTCACGTTCTGGCGGGTCATCTCGACCAGTCCGAGCCGCGAGATCTCAGCCGTGAATGTCTTCGTGCGGTCCTCGTCAAGCGCCTTGCGCAGTGTCTTCATCACCGCGTCCCGGTTGCGCGCGCGCGCCATGTCGATGAAATCGATCACGATGATCCCGCCGATGTCGCGCAGCCGCAGCTGGTTTACGACCTCCTCGGCGGCCTCCAGGTTGGTCTTCGTGATCGTTTCCTCAAGACCCGCCCCCTTGCCGCGTCCGATGAACGACCCCGAGTTGACGTCGATCACCGTCAGCGCCTCGGCGTAGTCGATCATCAGGTAGCCGCCGCTAGGCAGATCGACCCGGCGCGAGAGCACCCCGTCGATCGCATCGGTCACCTTGTAGGCGTCGAGCAGCGGCTCGCTGCCGTCCCAGAGCTCGACGCGCTCGACCAGCTCCGGGGCCGTGCGCGCAAAGAACGAGACCAGCCGCTTGTGCTGGCCCTCGTCGTCGACGATCGCGCGCTCGAAGTGCTCGGAGAAGATGTCGCGCACGACCCGCACCGACAGGTCGGCCTCCTGGAAAACCATCGCCGGGGCGACCGTATCCTCGACTCGCTTCATCAGCACCTCGTGCAGCTTGTGCAGGTAGAGCAGCTCGCGCTCGAAGTCGGCGCGCTGCGCTCCGTGCGCGGCGGTGCGGACGATCACTCCGCCGCCGCCGATGTCGAGCTTTGCCGTCTGGCGGCGCAGGCGCTCGCGCTCGCGGTCCTCCAGGCGGCGCGAGACGCCGACCCCCTCGCCCGAGGGCGCGTAGACCATGTAGCGACCGGCGATCGTCAGCTCCATCGAAAGCCGCGCCCCCTTGGTCTTCAGGGGATCCTTGACGACCTGTACGACGACCTCCTGCCCCGGTTTGAGCAGCTCGGTGATCTTGCGACCGCCGCCGCGACCGCGCTTTGGTGCCTCGACGCCCGGCAACACGATCTCATCGACGTGCAGGAAGCCGTTCTTCTCCAGGCCGATGTCCACGAACGCGGCCTCGAGCCCCGGCAGGACGTTGTCGACCTTGCCCTTGTAGACATTGCCGACGATCGAGCGCCCGCCGCGGCGCTCGATGTACAGCTCGGCTATCCGGTAGTCGGCACCGGGCTTAGCGCCGCCGCGCTTGCGCGAGCGGGATGCGGGAGTTTGATCCAAGGCCGCCGGAGAGCCGGCGGCCTCCAGAAGCGCCACGCGCGTCTCTGCGCGGTCGACGCTGACGAGTACTTGCTTTCTCAATGTGATCCAGTCTTTCGGTTGGTGTGTGGCCGTACCCTTGCGTGCCCGAGGCGGGCAGGCGCCGGACCCTGTTGGTCCTCGCGGGCGCCTGCGTGGCGGTGGCTGGTTGTGGGGGGGTTGCGGCCGGCATCTGGTGTGTGTTAGAGCGAAACGTGGTTCCTGGGCGCCTGGGCGCCCGACCTGACGTAGACCGCCTGCAAGAGACCCACGGCCAGCAACGTCGCTATCACCGACGATCCGCCGTAGCTCATGAGCGGCAAGGTCACGCCTGTGATGGGCATTATCCCAACGGCCATCCCCACGTTCACGAACACCTGAAACATCAGCATAGCCGCCACCCACCCCGCAACCAGAGCTCCATACGTGTCCCTGGCGGTCGTCAGGATTCGAAGCGTGCGCCAGATCAGCAGCGCGTAGAGGGACAGGACGAGCGCCGCCCCGACGAAGCCGTACTGCTCGCCGACCGCGGCGAAGATGAAGTCGGTGTGGTCTTCGGGCACGAATTTGAGCTTGGTCTGGGTTGCGCTTTCGCCGCGGCCGGTCTTCTGACCGGCCCCAATCGCCACCTTTGACTCCAGCTGCTGATAGGAGGGATCGGGTTCCCCTGTCTTCGCTTCCTTGTCCTTGATTTCCTGCAGGTTCGAGGTCGGGTGCAGAAAGGCGGTGAGCCGTTCTGTCTGGTAGGGCTTGAGCAGGTGCACCCCAGCCGCCGGGGCGGCGACGAGCACGAACCCGGCCGCCACGCAGGCGATCGCCACCAGCGCCGCCAGATGACGCCAGGGGCTGCCGGCGACGAACAGCAGCATGATGGCGATCGCGACGTAGACGAGCCCCGACCCCAGGTCTGGCTGGGCGACCACCAGCAGCGCTGGCAAAGCGGCCGCCCCCAGCACGCGAGCGGTCGTCGAGAGCTCGCGCAGCTGCCGCGCCCGCGCGGCAAGCAGCGCCGAGAGCGACAGGATCAAGAGGACCTTGCCGAGCTCGGAGGCCTGGAAGGAGAAGAGCGGGAATTCGATCGCCCGCTGCGCCCCCTTGGCGCTGTGCCCGAGTCCGAGCACCGCGAGGATGCTCACGATCAGCGCCGCATAGATCCCGTAGCCCATGTGGCGCAGACGGCTGTAGTCAAGCCGCGAGACCGCGACCATCAGCGCCCCCCCGACCGCCAGGTAGACGGCTTGGCGAACGACGTAGTAGCGCGGATCGCCGGCGATCAGGTTTTGGGTGGCGACCCGCAGCGTGAGCACCGAGCAGACCCCGAGCCCGAGCACCGAAAGGGTGAGCAGCGGGTCAAGCGGCAGCCGCAGCGAGCGCGGCCGCGCGCGCGGGATCGCCGTTGCCTGGGACCCACCCACCCCTGCGGCGATCGAGCTGGTGAGAGCCGGCGGCGGGCTCACGCGGTTTTCGAGCTCCCGGCCACGAACTTCTCACTCTGGCCAAACCACTTCGCGGCGATCAGCCGGGCGATCGGCGCGGCCGTTTCGGCGCCGAACCCCCCCTGCTCGACCGTGACCGCGATCACGATCGGATGCGACGGATCTCCGACGTAGCACATGTACCACGACTGGTCTTCCTTGCCTTCGTGCTGTGCGGTCCCGGTCTTGCCGAACACGGGATGGGCCGACTGGTTCCAGCCGCTCCAAACGTCGGCGGAGGTCCCGCCAGCCTGCGAGGCGGCCTCGTGGATCCCCTGCATCACCAGCGACAGGTCGCCGTAGTTCAGGTTCACGTGCCGCAGCGGCGGGAAGCTGAGCGCCTGCACGAGCGCGCCGCTGGAGTCGTCGATCTGCATCGCCAAGTGGGGATGCGGCACCCAGCCGTGGCCTTCGTGGGTATAGGCGTTGGCGAGCGTCGAGTAGGCGACGGCCATCTGCAACGGGTCGGTCAGCAGGTCGCCCTGACCGACGGCGAGCTGCATGTTGTAGCCGACGGTCCAGGGAGCGCCCGGTTCGGCCAGCAGCCCGCAACTGGCGACGTACTTTTCGCGCTTGCACTGCACTTCTTCGCGATTGCGCCGGGCAAGCCATTGCCGGTCGGGCACGACGCCGGAGAATTCTTCGGGCAGGTCGATTTCAGAGGGCGTGCCGACCCCCAGCTCGCGCGCCTTTTCCTGGATTATGTTGCCATGGCTGTTGGCGCGGTTGCCGACTTCGAAAAAGTAGGTGTCAGAGGAGACCTTCAGCGCCTGGACCAGCGGCAGCGCCCCGTATTCGGCTTTGCCGGCGTTGCAGAATTCCTCACGGCCGACGGTGATGCATCTCCCCGCGCCGAGCGCTTCTTCGGGGCTCAGGATCCCAGCTTCGAGCGCCGCCATCGCGGTGATCGGCTTGAACGTCGAGCCGGTCGGGTACTGCCCATCGACCGCGCGGTCGGTCAGCGCCCCGGCCCCACCGACCAGCGCTTTGTACTGGCCCTCGGTGAGCCGTTTGGCGAACTCGTTGGGGTCAAAGCTCGGGTAGGAGCCGATCGCCAGAACCTTCCCCGATTTCGGTTCCATCGCCACGAACGCCCCGGCTTCGGCCGGCTTGCCAGAGGCCTGAGCGTTGGCGATTCCCTGGCGCAGCGCCCGTTCGGCCTCCTGCTCGAGCCCGAGGTCGAGCGTCAGGCGCAGGCTGTGGCCGGCGATCGGTTCGCTGCTCGGCAGCGCGGTGGGGATCGGTTCCCCCGCCGCGTTGACCTGGACGTGCTGGGCTCCGGGCGTGCCGCGCAGGTAGCGGTCGTAGTAGTACTCGAGCCCCTCCTGGCCGACCACGGTTCCCGGCTGGACGCCGCGGAAGGCTTTCAGCTTCACGTCTTCTTTTGAGAGCTTGCCGACGTGGCCGAGGATCT
>DATASE010000089.1:0-6503 GCA_036269375.1 Solirubrobacteraceae bacterium | reverse complement strand
ACAACGGCGGGCCGCGCGACGATCGCGCGAGCGGCGAGCTCGAGCGAGCGGCGCGCCGCGGCGATCTGGGTGTCCACTTTGCGCCCGGCGACGCAATCAGCCTCGCGCCGGGTGAGCTGGGGGTCGCGGGCGCGCTCGCAGGAGTGCTGGTGCCGGTCGTGCAGGCGATCGGCGACGGTTCGTGGTCGCGGGTGAAGGCCTGCCGCGCACCCGATTGCCTGTGGGCCTTCTACGACCGTTCGCGCAACCGCTCGGGCGTGTGGTGCGACATGGCCGTATGTGGCAATCGCACGAAGGTGCGCGCCTACCGCGAGCGGGCCCCGCGCAAGCGAAGCTGAGCTGTCGCGCTCGGCATCGCGAGCGTTCCCCCTGACCGTGTGCGAACATATGTTCGTATGGTCGTGTGCGTCCACCTTCCCCGCTTCGAGCTGGTGCTCGCCGCCGGCGGAGCGCAGGCGCTCGTCGGCCGCGCGCTGGCGATCGCGCCGCCCAGTGGCTCAGAGCAACGGCTGGGCGAAGTCTCGGGCGCCGCCGAGGCCCAGGGCGTGCGCAGGGGGATGATGCTCGGCGAGGCGCTGGCGCGCTGTCCTGAGCTGGCGCTGGTGCCTGCGGACCCGGTGGGCGCCGACGAGGCCTGGGAGGCGACGCTCGGCTCGCTGGAGTCGATCGGCGCGGCGGTCGAGCCGGCCCGGCCCGGTCTGGCCTACTTCGAGGCGGGTCCGCTGCGCTCGCTGCACGGTTCCGATGCCGCCGTGATCGCCGCCGCGCAGCGCACCATATGGACGCCTCCGAGCGCCGGCAGACGCGCCGCGGGCGCGACGACCGGCGACCGACACGCGCGAATCGGCGCGGGGCCCACGCGCTTCTGCTCGCTGGCGGCGGCGCTGGCGGTGCGCTCGCGTCGCGCGCTGGTGCTCGACGGTGCAGAGGCGCTGCGCTGGCTGGCCGGACGCCCGATCGCGCTGCTCGCCTACCGCGCGCAGACCGAGCAGCTGCTGGAGCCGCTCACCCGCCTGGGCGTGCGCACGCTGGGAGAGCTGGTGCGCCTGGGGCGCGACGAGCTGGCCGACCGCTTTGGGCGGGCGGGAGCGCTCGCGCATCGCCTGGCCTGCGGCGAGGACGACCCGCTGCGCCCGCGCTCGGCGCAGGAGCACGTGGAGGAGACGATGGACGTCGGTGACGCCAGCTCGGGCCAGGCGATCGAGCGCGTGCTCGGCGTGCTCGTGGACCGGCTGCTGGCGCGCGCCGATCGTCGTGGGCGCACGCTGCGGTCGGTCACGCTCTCGGCGCGCTTGGTCTCGGGCGGGGGATGGCGTGAGCGCGTGGTCTTCCGCCAGCCGCTGTCCGATCGCGAGCGCATCTCGCTGGCGCTGTCGCTGCGTCTGCTGTTGCTGCCCGCGCCGGCGGCGTCGCTGGGGCTGGCCGTCGAGCGCTTCGGGCCTCCGGCGGGCGAGCAGCGGGCGCTGCTGGAAGAGAGCCACGCGGCGCGCGCCGCACGCCTGCGCGACGCGGTCGCCCAGGTGCGTGCGGTGGCGGGAGAGGACGCGGCGATGCGCGCCGTCTGCGTGGACCCGGACTCGCGCGTGCCGGAGCGACGGGTCGTGCTCACACCGCTGCCGGGCTGATGTCCAGCGCTGCGCGGACACGCGCGTTGAACCTGCCTGCACCGGCGCGCGTGCGCGCGGGGGCGGGGGGAGTGCCGCTGCAGGTGGACGGGCGGGCGATCGAGCTGGTGCGCGAGTCCTGGCTGGTCGAGGACCGCTGGTGGACGGCGCGACCGCTGCGGCGCCGCTACTGGGAGGTGGTGACGACGAGCGGGCGCAACCTGGTCGTGTTTCACGACCTGAGCGCCGGGCGCGAGCGCGCCGGTGGCTGGTTTGCCCAGGGAGCGTGAGCGGGCGTGCGAGGACTGTGCGATCCGCGATGACATCCACGCCGCCGTACGTCGAGCTGCACTGCCATTCGGCCTACTCCTTCCTTGACGGCGTCTCGCTGCCCGACGAGCTGGCACACGGCG
This sequence comes from Solirubrobacteraceae bacterium, assembly GCA_036269375.1. GTDB lineage: Bacteria > Actinomycetota > Thermoleophilia > Solirubrobacterales > Solirubrobacteraceae > Palsa-744. The sequence goes on along the minus strand of DATASE010000089.1, from coordinate 4,486 downwards.
CGCGCGAGCTCGGCCATCTGGCGCTGGCGCTGACCGATCACAACTCGGTCAGCGGTTCGATGGAGCTGGCTCAGGCCGCCGCCGACCATGGGGTGCGCGCGATCCATGGCGCCGAGATAGACCTCGACGACGGGCGCCACGTGACGCTGCTCGTGCGCGACGAGCGCGGCTGGCGCAATCTCTGCCGGATCGTCACGCTCGCGCACGCACACACTCGCGACGGATCTGCGCGGCGCGTGCTGGGCGAGCCGTCGATCGATCTGCAGGCGGTGCTCGACCACGCAGAGGGCCTGGTCTGCCTGACCGGGTGCGCCGAGCGCTCGGCGATCGGCCGCGGCGTCGCCGACGAGCCGACAGCCCGGCGCCTGCTCGACGCGTTCGGCCCGGAGCGGCTGCGCGTGGAGCTGCAGCGCCCCTACGCTCGACGCGACCGCGCTCGCAATCGCGCGCTCGCGGCGTTTGCCAGACGGCTGGGCGTGCCGTGCGTGGCCACCGGCAACGTGCATGCGCACGCGCGCTGCCGCGCCGAGCTGCAGGACGCGTTCGTGGCGCTGCGCAACCACACCACGCTCGATGCCTCAGAGCCCTTGCGACGCGGCAACTTCAGTCACGTGATGACGACGCCGCAGGCGATGGCCAGTCGCTTCGCCGATCACCCGGATGCGGTCGCAGAGACGCTGGCGCTCGCCGAGCGATTGACGTTCAGGCTCGACCAGGACCTCGGCTACCGCTACCCCGGAGCCGAGGACGCCGACGCCGCGCGCAAGCTGGCCGAGCTGTGCTCGGCGCGCCTGCAAGAGCGCTATGCCCGATCGGCGTTGCATGCCGAGGCGCAGGCGCGCCTGGCGCAGGAGCTGAAGGTGATCGACAAGCTGGAGCTGGCGGGCTTCTTTCTGCTGCACCACGAGATGCTCGAGCTGTCGCGCGAGGTGGCGGTGCAGGTGCGCGGCCCGGACTCGGTTCGCGCACTGCTGGCGCCCGGCCGCGGCCGCGGGTCGTCGGTGTCCTCGCTGGTCTGCTACCTGATCGGGCTCTCGCACATCGACCCGCTCGCCAACGGCCTGACGATGGGGCGCTTCCTGCACGAGGACCTGCGCGGGCTGCCCGACATCGACCTCGACTTTCCGCGCGACATCCGTGCCGAGCTGATCCCACGCGTGCACGAGCGCTTCGGACGCGACCGCGCTGCGCTGGTGGCGGCCTTTCCGACCTTTCGCGCGCGCGGGGCGATCCGCGAGCTGGGCAAGGTGCTCGGTCTGCCCGCCGGCGAGCTCGAGCGCATGGCGCGCGGCGCCGAGCGTCACGCGTCGAGCGCAGAGCACGACATGGCCGTCGGTGCGGAGGGCAGGGAGGTACGCGCCGACGCCGGCGGCGGCGGAGCCCGTCCGGGTGGTCCGAGCGCGCCCGCCGGGCGCTGGCGCTGGCTGGAGCGGCTGGTCGAGCAGGCCTACGGCCTGCCTCGCCATCTGTCGCAGCACTCGGGCGGGATGATCGTGGCGACGCGGCCGCTGATCGACTGCTGCGCGGTCGTCCCGGCGGCGATGGAGGGCAGGCAGATGGTGCAGTGGGACAAGGACTCCTGCGCAGATGCCGGCTTTCTCAAGATCGACCTGCTCGGGCTGGGCATGCTCTCGGCGGTGGAGCGCTGCGTGGAGACGATCGCCCACGTGCGCGGCGAACGAGTGGATCTATCGCGCATAGACTTCGACGACGAGCAGACCTTCGCGGCGATCCGCAAGGCGGACACGGTGGGCGTCTTTCAGATCGAGAGCCGCGCGCAGATGCAGTCGCTGCTGCGCACGCGCCCCGCCAGCCTCGACGACCTGACGGTGCAGGTGGCGATCATCCGCCCGGGCCCGATCCAGGGAGGCGCGGTCAATCCGTACATCGAGCGCCGCAGACGTCTGCGCGAGGACCCCGACTATGAGATCCCCTACGAGCATCCGGCGCTCGAGCCTGTGCTGAAGGACACGCTGGGCACGATCATCTTCCAGGATCAGGTGATGGAAGTCGCCGAAGCGCTCGCCGGCTTCACGCCGGGCGAGGCCGATGGACTGCGCCGGGCGATGAGCCGCAAGCGTTCGCTGCAGGTGCTGCAGAGCCACCGCGAGCGCTTCGTGCAGGGCGCGATGCGCCACGGCCAGGCCAAGCGCGAGACGGCCGAGCGCGTGTGGCGGATGGTCGAGGGCTTTGCCGGCTTTGGCTTTCCCAAGGCGCACAGCGCCGCCTTTGGCCTGCTCGCCTACCAGTCGACGTGGCTGCGCGTGCACTACGGCGCGGAGTTCTTGTGCGCGCTGCTCAACGAGCAGCCGATGGGCTTCTACGCGCCCGACAGCCTGGTGCACGAGGCCGAGCACCGCAACATCGCGATCCTGCGCCTCGACGTGAACGCCTCGCAGGTGGAGTGCTCGGTGCGGGAGGGCGGCGTGCGTCTCGGCCTCGGCTACATCAAGGACGTGGCTGGCGAGGAGATGCGCCAGCTGGTCGCAGAGCGCGAGCGCAACGGACCATTCGCCAGCCTCGGCGAGCTGGCCGGGCGCATCGGCGCAAGCCAGCGCACGCTCGAACAGCTCGCCTGGTCGGGCGCATGCGACGAGATCATCGGCGAGACGGGGAGGCGCACGGCGCTGTGGCAGCTGGGCATAGCTGCGCCCGGCCTCGGTGCGCGCGAGGGAACGCAGTTGGCGCTGCCGCTGGAGCTGCCGGCGGCTCCGCGGTTGCGCTCGCTCGGACGCTGGCAGCGGCTGATCGCCGACTATGCGACCAGCGGCGTCACGGTGGGCGATCACGCGATGGCGATCCTGCGCGAGCGCTTGGACGTGCCGATGTTGGCGACCAGCGCACAGCTCGCGCGGCTGCCCAGCGGCGGCGCGGTGGCGATGGCCGGGCTGGTGATCGCGCGCCAGCGTCCCGGCACGGCCAACGGCACGATGTTCCTGTTGTTCGAGGACGAGTGGGGCACCGTTAACCTGGTCGTGCCCAAGGCGGTGTACGAGCGCCATCGCTACCTCGCACGTGCCGAGCCATTGCTGCTCGCGCGCGGGCGCGTGGAGCGCTCCGAAGGCGTCGTCAATCTGATCGTGCGCGAGTTGGCGGCGCTGGAGCGCTTCGTCTCCGGCGGCATCGAGGGCGCCGAGCGCGAGGCGGCGGTTGCGCGCGTGCACCAGCTGCCGACGCAGGAGCACGCAGACGGTTCAGAGCAGGAGCAGGCGGCGGAGGTGGGGTCCAGCATGCGCGCCGTCGCGCCGCCGATTCAGAGCTTCGCGATGGGGAGGCGACGCTAGACGTACGCAGGCCTGCGCCTCGCGGCGTCCTCGCTCGCTCGCGTACGTTGTACGCCACGCTTCCTGCGTTCTTGCGAGGCTTGGTCTGCGTACGTCTAGATGCGTGGCTGCAGGCCGGCGCCTCGCGGCGTCCTCGGTGGCTCGCGGGCGTCCCGGTTGCCCGCGCCGCGGCGATGCGCGGCGCGGGGCTCCGGGGCGCTTAGGCGTGGACTGCGCGCCGCTGTGTGTCCTCGGCGTCGCTGACGGCCCAGGCGAGTCGCTGGATCAGCTGCTCGGCCGCGTGGCCGTCGCAGAGGTGCAGCGAGTCGACGCGCTCGTCGAGCAGCACCGGCGGCTCGTCCGGTCGGTCGGTGGGGTCGGTCGTGACGATGATTCTGGGCATAACTCCCTCCTCGGGGATTGGCGTCATGTCCTCCCATGCACAGTGTTGCCCCTCGTGCATCAAGGCAGGCTTAAAATTTGTGTATTGCGGCGATTGCTGGCCAAGACTGGACAGATGGAGGGCTAGGCTGAGCGCATCGCGCGCTTGGCCGGAACCAATCTGGACGTCTTCGAGCTGTGCCTCGGCGGCAACGTGTTCGGCTGGACGATCGACGAACAGCGCTCGTTTGCCGTGCTCGATGCCTACGTCGCGGCGGGCGGCAACTTCATCGACACGGCCGACACCTACGGTCGTCGCGGCGCAGGCGGACCGGGTGAGTCCGAGCGCATCATCGGGCGCTGGATGGCCGCGCGCGGCAATCGCGACCAGCTGGTGATCGCCACTAAGGTCGGCATTGCCCCGCAGCGGAGTGGCCTTGCGCCGCAGACCATCAAGCAGGCCGCCGCCGAGTCGCTGCAGCGTCTGGGCATCGAGCGGATCGACCTGTACTACGCCCACCAGGACGATGCCGAGACTCCGCTGGAGCAGACGCTCGGCGCCTTCGCCGAGCTGATCGACCAAGGCCTGATCGCCCACGCGGCTGCGTCCAACTACAGCGCCGAACGCCTCGAGCAGGCGCTGAGCCTGGGCGAACGCGAGGGACTGGCAAGCTACGTGGCGCTGCAGCCGCACTACAACCTGATGGAGCGTGAGCACTACGAGCGCGAGCTGGCGCCGGTGTGCGAACGCCACGACCTGGCCTGCGTGCCCTTCTTCGCGCTGGCCCAAGGCTTTCTCACGGGCAAGCACCGGCCTGACGGCGCAGACGTCGACAGCGTGC
>DATASE010000088.1:0-10328 GCA_036269375.1 Solirubrobacteraceae bacterium | reverse complement strand
TGGAGGACACGCTCGTTCGCCGCGAGATGCCCTACCAGGTGATCGGTGGCACGAAGTTCTACGAGCGTGCCGAGGTCAAGGACGCGATCTCCTACCTGTCCTGGATCGCCAACCCCTTCGACGTCGTCAGCTTCCAGCGCGTCGCCAACTCCCCCCGCCGCGGGCTTGGGCAGACCTCGCTCGGGCGGATCGTCGCCCATTCGGCGAGCGTCGGGGAGTCGGTCTGGGACGTGGCTGCCGCCGCGCAGACGATCCCCGGTCTCGGCGCCGCGGCACTGAAGGCGCTCGCGCGCTTCATGGACACGATGGCGGAGCTGCGCGAGCTGGCGCGCGAAGGGGTGCCGGTCGGCACGCTGATCGAGGCGGTGCTGCAGCGCAGCGGCTACGTCGAGGCGCTCGAAGCCGAGTCGGTCGGACACGGCGAAAAGGCCTTTGAAGCACAGGGGCGCTTGGAAAACCTGGCACAGCTGGTCGAGGTCGCGCACGAGTTCGACGCCGGGCGCGCCGCGCGTGGCGCGAGCGCCGACAATGAGGGTCTGGAGCTGTTCCTGCAGGAGCTGGCGCTGAAGTCCGACTCCGACTCCCGCCGCGACGAGGAGGGGCTCGTGACGCTGATGACTCTTCACAACGCCAAGGGGCTCGAGTACCCGATCGTGTTCGTCGCCGGCTGCGAGGAGGGGGTGTTTCCGCACCAGCGAGCGCTCGACGAAGGCGAGATCGAGGAGGAGCGGCGGCTGTTCTACGTGGCAGTCACACGCGCGATGAGCCGGCTCTACCTCACATTTGCCCGGCGGCGCTCCGTGTTCGGCACGCAGTCCTACGCACTACTAAGCCGCTTCATCGACGAGATCCCGGCGGAGCTGACCGAACGCGACGAGCTGCAGCCGCGTCCGAGCGGTGCGCGGCTGGGGCTCGGTCTGAGCGGGCTCCTGCCTGGCCACGGCGGCGTCTCGGCGCGCCGGGGCGACACCGGCGCCGCGCGCGTCGCCGCGCGGCCGGCGCAGTCCTCGGGCCAGTCGTTTCGCCTGGGGGAGGACGTCGTGCACGCGGCCTTCGGCGAAGGCGTTGTGACCGCGCTCGAGCCAGACGGGATCATCGTCGTGCGCTTCTCCGGCGATGGCAGCGAGCGCAAGCTGATGGCCGACTACGCGCCCGTCTCTCGGCGCTGAATACGATCCCGCCGATGAGTGCCCAAATCATCGACGGCAAGGCGGTCGCCGGCGGCGTGCGCGCGCGGGTGGCCGAGGGGGTCGAGCGCTTCGTCGCCGAGCACGGGCGCCCGCCGGGCCTTGCGACGGTGCTGGTCGGCGAGGACCCTGCTTCGGCCGTGTACGTGGGCGCCAAGCAGCGCGCCTGCGCCGAGGTCGGGATGCGCCCGTTCGACGTGCGCCTGTCCGCCGAGGCGAGCGCAGAGCGGGTCGCCGACGCGCTCGCAGACCTCAACGGCGAGGACGCCGTCGACGGCATCCTGCTGCAGCTGCCTGTGCCGCCGCCGCTCGAGGGCCCGACGCTGAGCGGCCTGATCGACCCGACCAAGGACGTCGACGGGCTGACGCCCATCAACGCCGGCCTGCTCTCGCTCGGACGGCCCGGCTTGCGCCCGTGCACGCCTGCGGGGGTGATGGAGTTGCTGGCAAGCATCGGGGCTCGGCTGGAGGGCGCCGAGGCGGTGGTGATCGGACGCTCGAACCTGTTCGGCAAGCCGATGGCGCAGCTGCTGCTGGCGGCCAACGCGACTGTGACGATCTGTCACTCGCGCACGCGCGATCTCGCCGCCGTCTGCGCCCGCGCGGACGTTCTGATCGCCGCCGTCGGTCGTCCGCGCATCGTCACACGCGAGCTCGTAAAGCCCGGCGCGATCGTTATCGACGTCGGCATGAACCGGCTCACACCGGAGCAGGCGGGCAACGGCAGCGGCCTGGTCGGCGACGTCGACCAGGAGGCGGTGGCCGAGCTGGCCAGCGCGATCACGCCGGTGCCGGGCGGCGTCGGACCGATGACGATCGCGATGCTGCTTGAGAACGCCCTGCAGGCGGCGAGCGCCCGTGCCGGCGCTCGGGCTGGGAGCCACGCGCGGTGAGTCTCCTGCGGTTGAGGCTGGGCGAGCTGCTGGCGCTCGTCGGCGCGGGCTGTGTGATCGTCTCGCTGACGCTGTCCTGGTATCAGACGCCCGACGGCAACCTGTCGGCGTGGGCGACGTTTGGCCCGGCGGTCGTGTTGCTGATGCTGGCTGCGCTGGCGGCGCTCGCGCTCGTGCTGGCGACCGTCACCGAGCGCTCGACCGCCCTGCCCGTCGCGGCGGCGGTGTGGTGCACGCTGTTTGGCATCGTCGGCTTGATCGCATCGGTCGTGCGCCTGCTCGAGCGCCCGCACGATGCAAGCGCGCTGTGCGGCGGTCCCTGGCTAGCGTTCGCCGGGACGCTCCTGATCCTCGCCGGCGCATGGCAGTCGATGCGCGACGAACGCACGAGACGCTACCCGCCGGCCAACCCCAAGCCGCGCGAGAAGCCCGCGTAGAATCGCTGCCGTGATCGACCGCGAGCAGGTATTGCACGTCGCCCGCCTGGCGCGCCTGAGCCTGGCCGAGCAGGAGGTCGAGCCGATGGCCCGCGAGCTCTCGGCAGTGCTCGAGCACGTCGCCAAGATCGGCGAGCTCGACCTCGAGGGCGTCGCGCCGACCGCGCACGTGATCGGTGATTCGATTCCCACCCACCCCGCCTTGCGCGCCGACGAGCCCGAGCCCTGCCTTGCGCGCGAGGTGGCCCTCGCACAGGCGCCGGCGGTGCGCGACGACGGCTTTCTAGTGCCAAGTCCGCAAGCGTGAGCACGGGCGATCCGATCGAGCTGAGCGCCGCCCGGGCGGCGAGCGCGATCGCCGCCGGCAAGCTCTCGGGCGCCGAGCTGTACGACGCCTACCTCGAGCGCGCGCGCGCGGACGAGCTCAACTGCTTCACCTGGCTGCCCGAGGCGGCACCCGCCGCCGCCAGCGAGGGGCCGCTCAAGGGCCTGCCGATCGCGGTCAAGGACCTCTTCTGCACCGAGGGCGTTCCCAGCCAGTCGGGCTCGAAGATCCTCGAGGGTTATCTACCGCCATACTCTGCCACCGCGGTCTCGCGGCTGACCGACGCCGGCGCGCCGCTGCTCGGCAAGACCAACCAGGACGAGTTCGCGATGGGCTCCTCCAACGAGAACTCCGCCTACGGCCCGGTGCTCAACCCATGGGACCGAAGCCGCGTGCCGGGCGGCTCCTCGGGTGGCAGCGCCGCCGCCGTGGCGGCCGGGCTCGCGCCGTGGGCGCTCGGCACCGACACCGGCGGCTCGATCCGCCAGCCCGCCGCGCTGTGCGGGATCGTCGGTCTGAAGCCGACCTACGGCGCCGTCTCGCGCTACGGGATGATCGCGTTTGCCTCCTCCCTGGACCAGGCCGGACCGCTCACGCGCGACGTGACAGACGCGGCGCTGATGCTGCGCCAGCTCGTCGGTCCGCGCGACCCGCGCGATGCCACCTCGCTCGACTTCCCCGGCGAGGTCGAGCTCCCGAGCGCCGAGAGCCTGCAGGGCATCCGTCTCGGCGTCCCCGAGGAGCTGACCGGCGAGGGCATCGAAGCGGGCGTCAGCGCCGCCTTCCAGGCCGCGCTGGGCCAGGCCGAGCGGCTCGGCGCCAAGCTCCAGAGCGTGCGCCTGCCGCACGCCCCCCACGCGCTGTCGGCCTATTACATCCTCGCGCCGGCCGAGTGCTCCTCGAACCTCGCGCGCTTCGACGGCGTGCGCTACGGGCTGCGCGCGGGCGAGGCAAACGACCTGACCGACATGTACACGCGGACCCGCCACGACGGCTTCGGCCCCGAGGTCAGGCGGCGCGTGATGCTCGGCACCTACGCGCTCTCCTCGGGTTACTACGACGCTTACTACGGTCGCGCACAGCAGGTGCGCACGAAGGTCGTCGAGGACTTCCGCGCAGCCTTCGCCGAGGTCGACTTCCTCGTCACTCCCACGGCCCCGACCGTCGCCTTCGAGCTTGGTGAGAAGACACGGGATCCGTGGGAGATGTACCTCAACGACTTCTGCACCGTGCCGATGTCGTTGGCCGGCATCCCGGCGATCTCGATCCCCTGTGGTCTGGCAGGGGCCGAGAGGGGCCTCGGCCCTCGGGGCGGCGGCCTGCCGGTGGGCTTTCAGCTCGCCGGACCGGCCTTCAGCGAGAGTCGCCTGCTCGACGCCGCCCATGCGCTCGAGCGGGCATTCGCATTCGACGCAAGCCCCGCGCGCGCGGGAGCCGGCTCGTGAGCGCGGACGAGATCGTCTACGAGCCGGTCATCGGCCTTGAGATCCACATTCAGCTGGCGACGCGGACGAAGATGTTCTGCGGCTGCGCGCTGTCCTTCGGCGAGCCGCCGAACACGCGCACCTGCCCGGTCTGCCTGGGCTTGCCGGGAGCGCTGCCGGTCGCCAACGCCAAGGCGATCCACTACGGCCTGATGATCGGCCTGGCGCTCGAGTCCCAGCTCGCGCCGCGCTCGATCTTTCACCGCAAGAACTACTTCTATCCGGACCTGCCCAAGGGCTACCAGATCTCCCAGTACGACGAGCCGCTGTGCTTGGGCGGCCGGCTCGCCGAGGTGCGCATCCACCGCGTGCACCTGGAGGAGGACGCGGCCAAGCTGATCCACATCGGCGAGTCCGGGCGCATCCACGCCTCCGACGCCTCGATCGTCGACTTCAACCGTGGCGGCACGCCACTGGCGGAGATCGTCACCGAGCCCGACCTGCGCTCCGCCGAGCAGGCCGGCGAGTGGCTGCGGCTGCTGCGCACGACGATGCGCGCGCTCGGCGTCTCGGACGTGAACATGGAGGAGGGCTCGCTGCGCTGCGACGCCAACATCTCGCTGCGCCCGGCCGGCAGCGAGGAGCTCGGCGTCAAGACCGAGTTGAAGAACATGAACTCGTTTCGTTTCATCGAACGGGGCATCCGCGCCGAGATTGCCCGCCAGCAGAAGCTGCTGGGCGCCGGCGAGCGGGTGGTACAGGAGACGCTTCACTTCGACCCCGACAGCGGTCGCATCACCTCGCTTCGCTCCAAGGAGCAGGCGCACGACTACCGCTACTTCCCCGAGCCGGACCTAGTCCCCGTGGCGGTCGACGGCGCAATGATCGAGGCGGCGCGCGAGCAGATGCCCGAGTTGCCGGCCGCACGCGCCGAGCGCTTGCAGCGAGACCCGGCCTACGCGCTCGACCCTGAGGTCGCGCGGACGCTGGCCTTCCGGGCGGAGCTGGGCGACTTCTTCGAGCTGTTGCGCGGCTCCGAGGGGTGGGTCGGGCCTGAGTCCGCGCGCGTCAGCGCCAACCTGATCATCAACGAGCTGGTGCCGCGACTCGGCGCCGAGGTCTCGCCGGCCGACTCGAAGCTCACCCCCGACGCCCTCGCCGCGATCGTCGACGCGCTCATGCGCAAGCAGATCAGCATCGGCGCGGCGCGCCAGGCGCTCGACGTGCTGGTCGCCGAGGGCGGCGAGGCCCACGCCGTCATCGAGCGCGAGGGTCTGGCCTCGGTCGACGACGGCGAGGAGCTGGCGGGGATCGTCGCCGACGCGATCGCCGCCAACGCGGCCGCCACCGAGAGGATCCGTGCCGGCAACGCCAAGGCGATCGGTCCGATCGTGGGCTTTGTCATGCGCGAGACCAAGGGCCGCGCCGACGGCGGCGAGGTCACCCGGCTCGTGCACGAGCAGCTGGGGATCTGAGCAGGCTTCTCGCCTCAGCGGGGTTTGCAAGCCGGCGGCAGCTCGGCATCTGAACCAGGGCCGATCGCGACATTTTGGACTTCGGTCCAAAGGCAACTGCGCGCGAGCACGCCAATATGCTCGCTATGAACAGGCCGATCCCAACCTCGAGCACTCCTCCCCGGCGGTTTCTCCTCCTGCCGGAAGAGGACACAGACGTTTCGGGCCAGGGGATCCGCATCCGGCGTTATCGCCTCACGAGCGTCGGGCGCTCCCAGGGCCTGGACCGACCGCCGGCGCCGTGCGCGGGAAACGTCCCGCGTGTCGGCTAACGCGGAGGGTTCGCCCGTCATGGACGGCGAGCGGCAAAGGGTCTCACCCCAAGCCCCCTCCTTGGGGTGATCGGCGCGGCCGGGCAGGGTTTCTCAGCCTGCCCGGCCGCGCCCTCCTTGCGATACGCTCTAGGCAGTGAGTCAGCCATCCTCGGACACCTCACGCTCGCTCGGCAAGACCGTGCTCGCCGTGCTCGTCCTTGTGGTCGTCGGTTACGTCCTGCTGAAGATCGTGATCGGCATCGCGCTTGCGATCGCCGGCCCGCTCGTCCTGATCCTCGGCGTGCTCGCCCTGATCTGGGCGTGGCGCACTTTGTTCTGAGGCGGTTGGAGCGGCTGCGATGGCCTACGTCGTGATCGCGGTCTGCTTTGGTGTGCAGGTGGCCGCAGGTCACGCGGTTGATACCTGAGCCGAGCGCGCAGCTGCGCGCACTGGTTGTTCGGCCGGGTTGCTGATGGCCACCTGGAGCCTCCTAGTCGGACCATGACCGAGCGATACAGACACGGTCGGACAGCTGTGAATGCACAGTATTGCGCCGTTTGAATTATTGACCAGCTCTCTGAAGCCGAAGCGGTTGAACAGGGAACGAGCGGGATGGTTCTCCGTTGCGGTGCATGCCCATATGAGGGGTATGTGGTGCTTGCAGACTCGCTTGATCAGGTCGATCGCCCCGTCGAGCAGTATGTCGCTCGGGCGCGATCCGTCGGCGAGGCGCGCACCGCGATAGCGTCTATCGATGCCGAGCATGTGAATGCAGTAGGCGGCGATCAGCTCATTATCTTCGGCCGGCGGTCGCTTGGCCATGAAGCTGCAGATGCCTACCAGATTGCCCCGAGCATCCTGCAGCACGAGTGCCTTTTGCGCCCTAGCCTGTATTCCTAAGTACAGAATACTCGCCCACTCGTCGACGATCAGCTCCCACGGCTTGTGCTTGCTGCCGGACGAGAAGCTCTTCAAGGGCGGGAATTTCTCGGGTCTTGCCAGAACACGAACGGGTTTCAGCGGCTCCACTATCTGCAGCACGTCTCTCGGCCCCCTTTCTGTCTCGGAGCACTACGTGGCGACAGGAGACGCCTTGATAGTGCTATTTTTCAGACCAATCAAATAGTGGTCTAAGGATCAGATGTCAAAACCTGTCCGTTATTTGGCCAATGATTGTTTCCAACACGCCACACGCTTCATCCGGACTCCCTCCCTGGGGGTGGTCGAGCACGACCGGGAGTGGTCGGACGTGGTTTCTTCGGCTACGCTCTGAGGCGTGAGCTACGGCATCGTCACTGCTGCATTCGTGCCGCTGCTGGTTGTCGCGATGGCGATCACCATCGTGTGGGCGTGGCGCGTCCTGTTCTGAGGCGCGAGGACCGATGGCCTATGTGGTGATAGCCACCTGCTTCGGGCTCGCCGGCGGCATCGTCGCCCGCGTCAAGGGCAGCTCTTTTTGGTTGTGGTTCCTGCTCTCCGGTGCGGTGCCGATCTTCGGCCTGCTGGCAGCGATCGCCTACCGCCACGAGCGCGACGAGCCACGCCGCCAGTGCCCGAAATGCGGCCGGGTGACCAAGGCCTATGACGCTCTGTGCACCCGCTGTGGCGATGAGCTCGAGTACCCCGAGCGACTGCTGGCAAGCGAAGCGCAAGCCCTCGCTGCACAGCGGCGCTGAGGACGCGCTGGCTCGATCGCCTGTCTCAGCCTCGACCCGGCCGCCGCGAGTAAATGTTTAGGCCGTCCTAAGCCGCCCGCTCGCGTAGGCTGGCGTCAGCCCATGAGCACACAGACAGAGAGCCCGCCGACGCGACACGGCTCGCCGATCGCGCGCCTGATCCGGGGCGCCGGCTTCAGCGACGAGCGGGCCTTTGTGCTGCGCGTGGTGCAGCCAGCGCTGGTGGGGATGATCGACGGCACCGTCTCCTCGATCGCGCCGGTCTTCGCCGCCGCCGTCTCCTCGGACTCGCACACGGCGTTCGTCGTCGGGCTCTCCACCGCGATTGGCGCGGGCATCAGCATGGGCATCTCCGAGGGCCTCTCGGACACCGGCGAACAGACCGGCCGCGGCTCGCCGGTGGTGCGCGGAACGATCACCGGTGCGATGACCGCGCTCGGCGGTCTGTTTCACACGCTGCCGTTCCTGATCTCCGACACCCACAAGGCGCTGATCGTCGCGGGCGGGGTGGTCGCCGTCGAGCTGTTTGCGATCGCCTGGGTACGCCAGCGCTTCCTGAAAGTGTCGCTGCGCTCCTCGCTGGTGGTCGTGACACTCGCCGGTGCGCTCGTGCTGGCGGTCGGCGTGCTGATCGGCAGCTCCTGAATCGGCCGAAAAGCCACTGGTAGACTTGCGCCTATGCGCGCGGTGGACGCACTAATGGAATGCCTGAAGGCGGAGGGCGTGGACATCGTCTTCGGCCTGCCCGGCGGCGCCAACCTGCCGACCTACGACGCCTTCGTGGACGCCGGCATCCGCCACATCCTGGTCCGTCACGAGGCGGGCGGCGGGCACGCCGCGGAGGGCTACGCCAAGGCGACCGGGCGCGTCGGCGTCGCCTTTGCCACCAGCGGGCCCGGCGCCACCAACCTGATCACCCCGATCTGCGACGCGATGATGGACTCCGTCCCCGTCGTGTTCATCACCGGTCAGGTGCGCACCGAGCTGCTCGGCACCGACGGCTTCCAGGAGGCCGACACGATCGGCATCACGATGCCGATCGTCAAGCACTCGTTCATGATCCAGGATCCGCTGGAGATCCCGCGCGCGATCCACGAGGCGTTCTACGTCGCGCGCTCCGGCCGACCAGGGCCGGTGCTTGTCGACGTCCCGCAAGATCTTTCGAAGGCCGACATTCCCTATGAGCCGGTCGCCGACGTGCGCCTACCCGGCTATCAGCCGACGCTCGAGGGCAACCAGAAGCAGATCCGCCAGGCCGCCAAGGCGCTGGCGGCCGCGCGCCGGCCGGTGATCTACGCCGGCGGCGGCGTCGTCAACGCGGGCGCCGCCGAGGAGCTGATCGAGTTCGCCGGCTCCGACCGCTTCCCGGTGACGTGCACGCTGATGGGCCTCGGCGCCTTCCCTGCTTTTGCAGACGCCGATACGGGGGGGCGCACGGCGCACCCGCAATGGCTTGGCATGCTCGGCATGCACGGAACGCGCGCCGCCAACTACGCGATGGACGAGGCCGACCTGATCTGCGCGGTCGGCGCGCGCTTCGATGACCGCGTCACCGGCAAGCTCTCGGAGTTCGCGCCGCGCGCGAAGTTCATCCACATCGACATCGACCCGGCGGAGATATCCAAGAACGTGCCGGCGCACATCCCGATCGTCGGCGACGCCAAGCACGTGCTGGCAAAGCTCGTGGTCGAGTACCGCGCGCTCGGCGCCGATCCCGCCCGCCTTGGCGAGTGGTGGGAGAAGATCGAAGGCTGGCGCAAGGAGTACCCGCTCGGCTACGAGGATTCAAGCGACAACGAGATCAAGCCGCAGTACATGATCCAGGCGCTGCACGAGGCGACCGGCGGCGAGGCGATCGTCACCAGTGACGTCGGCCAGCACCAGATGTGGGCCGCGCAGTACTACGGCTTCGCGGCGCCGCGGCGTTGGATCAACTCCGGTGGCCTCGGGACTATGGGCTTCGGCCTGCCGGCGGCGATGGGGGCAGCAGTCGGCTGTCCCGAGCGCACCGTCTGCTGTATCGCCGGCGACGGATCGGTGCAGATGAACGCCCAGGAGCTCGCCACCTGCGCACAGGAGAAAATCCCGATCAAGGTGTTCATCATGAACAACGGCTATCTGGGGATGGTCCGGCAGTGGCAGGAGCTGTTCTGGGACAAGCGCTACTCGCACGTCGAGATGGGCCCGTACCCGGATTTCGTAAAGCTCGCCGAGGCCTACGGCGCCACCGCGATGCGCCTGCAGGACAAGACCACGCTGGTCGAGGACATGAAGGCCGCGATCGCCACCGACGGGCCCGTCGTCGTCGACGTCAAGGTGACGCGCGAGGAGAACACCTACCCGATGATTCCCGCCGGGCAGGCCGCCCGCGAGATGGTCGGGTGATCGCTGTGTCCGACTCCGCCACCAGGGAGCCGCTCAGCCTCGAGCACCTGCAAGCGTCGGGCAACCTGCGCACCGGGCGCAAGCACGTCCTCTCGATCCTGGTCGAGAACAAGCCAGGCGTCCTCACGCGGATCGCCGGACTGTTCGCGCGCCGCGGCTTCAATATCGACACGCTCGCCGTCGGACCGACCGACGACGAGCGGATCTCGCGCATCACGCTGACGCTCGACGG
>DATASE010000087.1:0-3915 GCA_036269375.1 Solirubrobacteraceae bacterium | reverse complement strand
CGCCTCGATCACGTCGACGCCCAACCGTGCCAGTTGGTGGGCGATCTCGAGCTTCTCCTGCTGGTTCAGCGCGATCCCCGGCGACTGCTCCCCGTCGCGCAGCGTCGTGTCGAACACCTTGACGCGGTCGCGCTCGTCTCGTGTTGCCGCTTGCTCACTCATGCCTTCGCTCCTTTCGCTCGCCTTTGCCTTTCTCCTGTGGGTTTGCGGCTACGCGGCCGCCACGCGCTATTCCCCCCGAGGGGGGAGCAGAAGGAGAAGCGAAAGGGAGCTGCGAAACGACATGTGCAGGGAGGGTAGCACCGCTGGGTGCGAACGCAAGCGGCCCGTGGGCTCTGCGAACGCCCGACTCACGCGGTGTCTCCTGCGAGGACCGACGCCGTCAGTCGAGCACGACCGCCCAGCCGGAGGCAAAGCCCTCCGAGGCGACGATCTGCTCGACCACCTCGCGCGGCACTGCGACGTCGGTGGTGACGACCATCGCCGCGTGGCGCTCGTCGTCACCATCGGGGGTGTGCCCCACCGCCGCCGAGGAGATGTTGATCCCGTGCTGCCCGAAGATCGTGCCGACACGTCCGACCATCCCCGGCAGGTCGGCGTAACGGAACACCGTCACGAACGGGGTCAGCTCGATCGTCAGCCGCCGCCCCTGGACCTCGACCAGGTGCGGCACGCGGTTTGGCCCGATGCCGGTGCCCGCCACGGCGACCTTCTCGGCGCCGGCGATCACGGTGACGCGGATCAGCTCGTTGAAGTCCTGGGCCTCCGAGACCGACTTCTCCTCCACGACGATCCCACGCTGCTGGGCGATCGAGGACGCGTTGACGAGGTTGACCTGCTCCTCGCCGCGGCCTTCGAGCGCCCCGCAGACGACCGCCAGCGAGAGCATGCGCGTGTCGAAGTCGGCGATCCGCCCCATGAACGCCGCCTCGATCCGCTCGACCGAGCTGCCGGCCGCCAGCTCCATCGCCAGGCGCCCGAGCTTTCTCGCCAGCGGGAGGAACGGGCCCAGCACCGCCATGTCCTCGACGCCGACCGAGGGGATGTTCACGGCGGTGGAGACGACGCCGCCGGTCAGGGCGGCGATCAGCTGCTCGGCCGACTGGTAGCCGGCGCGATCGGTTGCCTCGGCCGTGGAGGCCCCGAGGTGAGGCGTCACGACGACCTGCGGGTAGCCGGAGAACAGCGGGTAGTCGGTGATCGGCTCGGAGGGGAACACGTCGAGCGCGGCCCCCGCGACCTGCCCGGAGTCAAGCGCAGCCTGCAGCGCCGCGTCGTCGACCAGCCCGCCGCGGGCGACGTTCAGGACGCGCACGCCGCGGCGCGCGCGGGAGAGCCGCTCGGCGTTCAGCCATCCCTGAGTCTCCGGCGTCTTTGGCAGGTGGATCGTCAAGAAGTCCGCCTGCTCGCAGACCTCCTCGCCGCTGGCCGCCTTCTCGACTCCGAGCTCGCGATAGCGCTCGGCCGACACGTACGGGTCAAAGGCGACCACGCGCATGCCAAAGCCGCGCGCGCGCTGGGCGACCAGCTGCCCGATCCGGCCGAAGCCGACGATCCCAAGCGTCTTCTCGTACAGCTCGACGCCGGAGAACTTCGAGCGCTCCCACTTGCCGCCGGTCAGCGACGCGTGCGCTTGGGGAATGTTGCGCGCGAGCGCCAGCAGCATTGCCATCGTGTGCTCGGCGGCCGTGACGACGTTTGACTCGGGGGCGTTGGCGACGACGATCCCGCGCGCGGTGGCGGCGGCCACGTCGACGTTGTCGACGCCGACCCCGGCGCGCCCGATCGCGCGCAGGTTGGTCGCCTTGGCGATCAGCTCCGCGGTCATCTTCGTCGCCGAGCGGATCAGGATGCCGTGGTAGGCGCCGATCCGCTCCTCGAGCTGCTCCTGGGACCAGTCGACGCCGATCTCGACCTCGAAGCGCTCGCGCAGCAGCGCGACACCGGACTCGCCGACGTTCTCCTTGACCAGCACCTTCAAACGTGCTCCGGCGCCCCCGGCGTCGGAGCTCGTGGCGGTCTCGCTCGCGCTCATCGGGCGATCCTCTCGACGACCCAGTCGATGCACGCCGTCAGCGCCCGCACGTCGTCGGGATCCACCGCCGGGAACATGCCGATTCGCAGCTGGTTGCGACCGAGCTTGCGGTAGGGCTCGACGTCGACGATCCCGTTGAAGCGCAGCGTCGCGGCCAGCTGCTTGGCGTCGACGCCCTCGTCGAAGTCGATCGTGCCGACGACCGGCGAGCGCTTGGCCGGGTCGGAGACGAACGGCGTCGCGTGGGCCGAGCGCTCGGCCCACGCGTAGAGGTGCGAAGAGGACTCGCGCGAGCGCGCCACGCAGGCGTCGAGCCCGCCGAGGTCGAGCATCCAGCGCACCTGGTCGGCCAGCAGGAACAGCGAGCTCACGGCGGGCGTGTTGTAGGTCTGGTCCTTGAGCGAGTTCTCGAGCGCGATCGGCAGCGACAGGAACGCGGGCGTGTAACGCCCGGAGTCGGCGATCCGCGCGATCCGCTCCTGCGCAGCGGGGCTGAGCAGCGCAAGCCAGAGGCCGCCGTCGGAGGCGAACGCCTTCTGCGGCGCGAAGTAGTAGGCGTCGACCTGGGAGACGTCGAGCGCCAGCCCACCGGCGCCGGAGGTCGCGTCGATCAACACCAGCGCCTCGCCCGCGCCCGCGGGTCGCAGCACCGGTGCGATCACGCCGGTCGAGGTCTCGTTGTGCGCCCAGGCGAGCACGTCGGCGCCGTCGGCCTGGATCGCCGCCGGGTCGGGCGCGTCCCCAGCCGGGGCCTCGATCACGATCGGGTCCTCGAGGAACGGGGCGGCGCCGGTCGCCTGTGCGAACTTGCCGGAGAACTCGCCGAAGCTCAGATGCAGCGCCCGGCGCTGCACGAGGCAGAAGCAGGCCGCGTCCCAGAAGGCGGTCGCGCCGCCGTTGCCGAGCGCGACCTCGTAGCCATCGGGCAGTGAGAACAGTTGCTCGAGCCCCGCGCGGATCTGCCCGACCAGCGCCTTGACCGGCTGCTGGCGGTGGGAGGTGCCCATCACCGCGCCGCCCTCGCGCGCCAGCCGCTCGAGCGCCTGCGGGCGCACCTTGGAGGGGCCGCAGCCAAAGCGCCCGTCAGCGGGCCTCAGCTCATCTGGGATCGCCAGATCGGCCATTCAGAACGACGGCTTGATCCAGTCCATGTGCGAGCGCAGCTCGCCGCCGACCTGCTCGATCTGCGTCCCCTCCTGCTCGGCGCGCATCCGCTTGAAGCTCTCCTGCCCGGCGCGGTTCTCGGCGATCCACTCGCGGGCGAAGTCGCCGTCCTGGATCTCCTTGAGGATCTGGCGCATTTTCTCGCGCGTCTCCTGTGTGATCACGCGCTTGCCGCGCGTGTAGTCGCCGTACTCGGCGGTGTTGGAGATCGAATAGCGCATCCCCGCGAGCCCCTTTTCGTACATCAGGTCGGCGATCAGCTTGAGCTCGTGCAGGCACTCGAAGTAGGCCATCTCCGGGTCATAGCCGGCCTCGACGAGCGTCTCGAACCCGGCCTGGACGAGCTCTGAGGCCCCGCCGCAAAGCACGGCCTGCTCGCCGAACAGGTCCGTCTCGGTCTCGTCCTTGAAGGTCGTCTCGATCACGCCGCCGCGCGTGCAGCCGATCCCCTTGGCGTAGGCGAGCGCCAGCGCGCGGGCGTTGCCGGTCGCGTCTTGGGCGACCGCGATCAGTCCCGGCACCCCCGATCCCTCGGTGAACTGGCGGCGAACGAGGTGCCCTGGCCCCTTCGGCGCGACCAGCGCGACATCGGCGTCGGGCGGCGGCCCGACCTCCTGGTAATGGATCGAGAAGCCGTGGGCGAAGAGGAGCAGATCGCCAGCGGCGATTCCCTCGCCGACGGCGTTTTCCCACACCTGGCGGTGCAGCTCGTCGGG
>DATASE010000086.1:0-1640 GCA_036269375.1 Solirubrobacteraceae bacterium | reverse complement strand
CAGGCAAGCTACCTGGAAATCGCACAAGCGGTCGAAGAGCACTCGCCTGACGCTGGCTCCGATTTGCGCGAGCTGTGGCGACGTGTCGTCTTCACGATCTTGATCTCCAACACCGACGATCACCTTCGCAACCACGGATTCCTGCGCAGGACGACAGCGGGCTGGTCTCTCTCGCCAGCGTTCGACCTTAACCCCAACCCCGAAGGCGCAGCCAAGCAACTCGCTACCGCTATCGACGAGCGCAACGCCGAAGCGAATCTCGCCACCGCACTCGAGGTGGCCGCACTGTTCAGGATCTCGGATGCTGAGGCTCATCTCATCGTCGGCGAGGTAGCCAACGCCACCAGTCGCTGGCGAGAGGTTGGACGGGCGAGCGGTCTCAGCGCAGCTCAGCTCGAGCGACTCGAGCCTGCGTTCGAGCATGAGCAGAGCACCGCCGCTCGCGAGCTTGCTGCGTCACGAACCTGACGATCCTACGATGAGTACGGCGCAATAATGACGCCAGACCCCACCATGGACCCCCGCGTAGACCTCATAACCCTCGCCGTCGCCGACCTCGACCGAGCGCTTGCCTTCTACCGCGACGGGCTGGGCCTGCCGACCCGCGGCATCGTCGGCACCGACTACCCCGGCGACGATTCCCAGCCCGCCGGCGCGACCGCGATGTTCGAGCTACAAGGCGGGCTGATTCTCGCGGTGTACCCACGCAGCGAGCTGGCCAAGGACGCGAACATCGCGCCCGGCCCGGCCCAATCCGGGGAGTTCAGCATCGGCCAGCTGGTCGCAAGCGAAGCCGAGGTGGACGCGCTTATCGACCAGGCGCAGCAGGCCGGGGCGACGGTCACCGATCCGCCCCACGAGCGTGCTTGGGGGATCTACTCGGGCTACTTCCGCGACCCCGACGGGCACCTGTGGGAGATCATCTGGAATCGCCGCGCGGCGTGAGCGGGCGCACAGAAGCGCGCCCTCGAGCTGGCATCGAGCATCCGGTCCTGCTCGCGGTGCCCAACGTCTCTGAGGGCCGTGACCCCGAGCTGATCGATGCGCTTGCACGCGCCTTTGCCTCCCAGCCCGGCGCACGGCTGCTCGACTTGCACGCCGACGCCGACCACCATCGTTCGGTCTTCACCCTCGCAGGCGAGCAGGGGCGGCTCGCGGCGGCGGTCCTCGCGGGCGCTCGCGTGGCGCTCGAGCACGTCGACGTCATGCACGGACGGCTCGCGCACGAGCGGGGCGCACACCCGCACGTGGGCGCGCTCGACGTGGCGCCGATCGTCTACCTGCGCCCGGAGCAGCGCGGGGCCGCGTGCGCCGAGGCGCTTGTGCTCGCACACGAGCTGGGCGAGCTCGGCGTGCCGGTGCTGCTGTACGGCGAGCTGGCAGCGGGGCGCACTCGCGCGCAGCTGCGCCGCGGCGGCGTCGACGCGCTCGCCGCGCGGCTGGCGAGCGGCGAGCTGGCGCCCGACTTCGGTCCGGCCGCTCTGCACGCGAGCGCCGGGGCAACGCTTGTGGCCGCGCGCGAGCCGCTGGTGGCCTTCAACCTGGAGCTGGCCGCGCCGGCAGACGTGCAGGACGCACGCCGGATCGCGGCGCTGATACGCGAGGGCGGCGCGGAGGGTCTGCCCGGCGTGCGCGCGATC
>DATASE010000085.1:0-43749 GCA_036269375.1 Solirubrobacteraceae bacterium | reverse complement strand
GGTGTTTGGGTGTTGGGTGAGGTCTTTTTCGAATTCTTCGTTGATGAGGCTGAGTGGGCCTGGTCCGGCGTCGTAGAAGTACTCGCGGGTCATGCCCTTGCCGACCATCGCGACCAGTGAGCGCAGCAGCGCCTTGGCCTGAAAGTGACGCTTGTCCGCCGGCGTCAACGCCGCCGAAGGCCCAGTGGCAGGCGTGACGCCGTCCGGGCCTAGCACGGTTCCTTTGGCCGGGCTGAGGTTGTACTCGGTCATCCACTTCTGCACCGGCCCCTGGCCGGACGGTCCGACTTCGCGCCCGTGTGGATCGCCATAGACGCTCGTGCTCGTCGGCGCCAGGTCGCGCACGATCGTCTCGGTCGAGAGCGCGGTCAGGTAGTACTCGGGAAACGCGGACTGGAAGCTGGGCACGAACAGCGGCGTCGTGCTCGCGCGGGAGCTCGTGTCGCGCTGGCCGAATGCGTTCAGTGGACGCAGCGAGCCTTCGCGATATGCGGAGGGGTAGCTCCTGGGGCTGTTGTACAGGTGCTTGCTGAGAGCCGTCAGCCCTGGTGGCGCCTGCGCCCCGGAGGGAAATGGGCTCTGTGAGGCGAAGCCGTCGCTGATCCCGACCGCCGGCGAGATGCCGTTTGCCGGGTTGCGTACGTAGGCGACAGTTTCGGCCAACAGCGCTTTGGCGACTTCCCGGGTCGTGTGCGCGTTGCCGGCGGCGGGCGATCCCTGCACCAGTTCGGCATCTTCGGCTTCGGTTTCGGCGGTTTCGAGCCCTTCCTGTTCTTCGCCGCCGGCTTCGGTCCCGGGTGCTCCCGAGTAATAGCGTTCGGCGTTCAGGAACTGCGATCCGAAGCTGAGCTCGTTCCAGACCTCCAGGTCAAAGCCGCCCGGACCGAGCACTTCTCCGGCCAGACGGCGGACGGCGGCGACGTAAGCAAACCAGCCGGCCAGCGTTTCGCGGAACAGTGGGTTGGGCTGGCCGTTCGCCAGCGTGGGAGCCTGGAAGGGGGCGTACAGCAGCGTCGCGCCCTTGTGTTCGCCTGCGGGGAGCACGCTCGGCAGCGGTCGCGACAGGACGGCGACGCCCCCGGGACGGACCGCGGAGATCAGGATGTCCGGGCTGCCACCGAAGGAGAGGTCGTCGAAGCCGGTCTTGCCGGGAATCACCTGCGCGGCGCTTTCGGCGCTCAGCTGCACCGTCTGCGCGCCCGCCGGCGCCGTGGCCAGTGTGGTCAGCGACACTCGCTTGGCTGGCGCCGGGTCCTGGCTGTTGGCGTCGAGCAGAATCAGCGGTCGCAGCCCGTGTTCGCGCAGCGCCTGCAGGCGTGCGCGGATGCTCGCTTCGTTGCCGAACTCGTCGGGGTGTTCGTAGGAGATCGCCTGCCAGTTGATCCCGACCCGAGCAAGCGTGAAGCCGCTTTCCTGCAGCAGCTGGGCGGTAGGTTGCACCGCTGCTCCCTGCACGTCGAAGTTGATCCCGAGCGATTCGCGCAGACGCGACGCCGGCCAGGTGTCCATGTAGGCGCGCCACGGCTGGATCCAGAAGGAGGTCGTCCCGAACGGGGCGGCGGTCAAAAAGCGCGGGTCGATCGGGTCTTGGCTGAGACCTTCGACGGTGCTCGGCCCGAACAGGGCTTCGTCGCCTTCTTCGGTCGCGGTCGGGTTCGGTCCTGTGCCGGGCGGCGTAGCGCTCGCGACGGTCGCGCTGGAGGAGACGTCGGTGGTCGCGGTCGAGCTGGCCACGCCCCCTGTAGGAATGCCGGTCGCGCTCAGTCGTGGCAGCGAGGAGGAGCTCGTGCGCTTGCGGTCCGGGTGGCTCGGTACGGGCTTGGAGCGGCGTTTCACACAGGCCCGACGGGCACGCACGCCGGCGCTGCGCGCGCCGTGTGCGCGTCTGGTCGTGCACTGCAGGTCTGCGCGGCGCCCGAGCGCGGAGGCCGCGCGAGTGCGGACCGGGCCCGCCGCGGCAGCCGCAACGCCCGGTCCCGACGCAAGCAGCAGTGCGACCACGACCAACGCAAGCAGGCAGGAGAGTGGGCGGTGGGTCTGTCGTCGGAGCATCGCGATGCAGCGAGGCCGCCAGGAAGAGGACCTCTGGGTGCTGCATCGGCGGTTGGTCGGGCACGGGCGACCGCGTCAACCCGGGGTGGACGTACGTATCTATCCCTGTGCAAGTCGCCCTGCAGGACCCTTTGATCGAGGGGCGCGTGCGGGGCGCGCGAGATGCTCTGAGGTGCGTTATGCGCGGGCGGCCCGGTCAGGCGCGAGGCGACCGGTTGCGCCCGCGGCGGTCAGCTGGGTCGGCCGGTTGGGTCGGTCAGCTGGGTCGGTCAGATGGGTCTGTCAGCCGCGCCGCGATCGGATCCGCCCGCGCGCCGGGTGTTCGGCGAGCACCCGCTCATACAGGCGCTCGATCTCCGACGCCGCCATCGCCGGGTGATAGTGCGCAGCCGTCTCGCGCGCCGCGTCGCCCATGCGTGCGCGCTCGGCCGCGTCGGCGCCGATCTCGCGCATGCGCTCGGCCAGGGCGCGTTCGTTGCCGGGTGCGAACAGCAGCCCGCTCTGACCATGCGAGATCAGCGTGGCGGGCCCGCCGGCGTCGGCGGCGATCACCGCCAGGCCGACCGCCATGCCCTCGAGTACGACCTGGCCGAACGGCTCAGGTGTGAGCGATGCGTGAACCAGCGCGTCGAACCCGGCCAGCTCACCCCACACGTCTTCGCGAAAGCCGCGGAAGTCGACGCGCTCGGCGATCCCAAGCGAGCTCGCCAGGTCGGGCAGGGTCAGCTCGTAGTCGCGCTCACCGAACATCGAGTTGCCGACGATCGCCGCGCGGGCGCCGCCGTCGGGGAAGGCGCGGGCGAAGGCGCGCAGGAACAGCTCCTGCCCCTTCCAGGGAGCGATCCGCCCGACCATTCCGAACGTCAGCGGTCCGCCGTTGGTGGAGCGCGGCGGTGGCGGCGAGGGGGCGGCGACCGTTTCGGGGATCATCACCCGCGGCTGGCCCGCAGGGCCCGGCCCAAGCGTTTGCATCGTCGCGTCGGAATTGGCGATGACCGCGTCGGGGAGCGAGCCGATCAGCGCACGCATCAGCTTGACGGCCGTGCTCGGCAGATAGTCCTCAGCGATCCGGTCGCGCACGTGCCAGACGACGGGGACCCCGGCGATCCGCGCCGCCAGCGAGCCGTAGACGCCGGCCTTCAGCGTGTTCGTGTGCACGACGTCCGGCCTGAGCGCGCGCAGCCGCGCCACCAGCCGCAGGACGTAGGCAGCGGTCGCCGGCACACTGGCCAGGCTCGTGGGACCGATCCGCACCGCGTCCTTGCGCAGTTCGCGCGCCCGTGCGGCGATTGGCAGCACCTCGACCGTCACGCTGCCCGTCTGCGCCAGTCGGCGCGCGAGCGGCCCGTCCTCGCCGAGGATCGCGTGCGCTCGTGTCCTTTGCAACTGTGGCAGCACCCGCAGCAGCGCGATCTCGCCACCCGACAGACGTGCGATGTGATCGAGGTAGACGACACGCATCCGCTCGTCCTCGGCGCCCGCGCACAGGCGTCGGTACAGGCGTCTGTGGCGCTCGACGGCCGTGCGCCAGGCAAAACGCTCGGCGTGGGCTCGCGTCGCCGAGCGCGACGGCAGCGACCCAGCCGCAGCGCGCTGCAGGCGCGCGCTCAGAGCCCGGCGATCGCCGCTCGGCACGACGAGCGAGGGGTCGAGCGCTGCGATCGCCTCCGGCAGCCCGCCGACGTCGCTGACGACGCTCGGCGTGCCGCACGCCGCGGCCTCCAGCACGACCAGCCCGAACCCCTCGACGGCAGTGCTAGGGACCACGGCGACGTCGCTGGCGCGATAGACCTCGGCCAGCCGGCGGTCGTCGACCCGTCCGAGCACGCGAACGCTGCCCGCCAGCGGCGGTAGACCGGCGCGCTCGGCGCAGCTGCGGCGCAGCGGGCCGTCGCCCACCAGCAGCAGGGTCGAGCCGTCCGGCAGCGCCGGCGCGAGCATCTCCCACGCGTCGAGCAGCAGGTCCAGTCCCATGCGGGGCACCAGTCGCCGTGCACAGCAGGCGACGAAGGCTCCCGGCGCGAGACCTAGCTGGGCGCGCGCGGCCTCGCGCTCGCCGGGTGCGAAAAGGTCGAGGTCGACGCCGGGAGCGATCGTGTGCAGCTCCCACGGCGCGATTCGATGGTGTTCGATCAGCAGTCGCGCAAACGCGCCGGAGAGCACGACGTGGGCGTCGGCGCGGCGCACGACCGCGCCCTCGAGCGCACGGCGCAGCAGGTAGCGTGCGCGCGAGCCCTGGCCGGCCGCCGCTCCCTCCTCGGCCCACGGGCCGTGGAAGTGAAACACCGTCGGCGCTTTGCGTGCCGAGCCGAGCAACAGCGGCGCTGCGGCGTAGAGGCCGAAGTGCGCGTCCACCAGCTCGCTCGCTCGTGCGGCGCGGGACGCCGAGCGCCAGTACAGGAGCACGCGCAGCGGAAGTGGTTGGGACTGCCGGCTGGCCGCGCGTACGCGCGCCGGTGCGTCGCCGCGTGGACCGACCGTCACCCCGCTGGCCTCCGGCAGCTGCTCGAGCAGCGCGCGGTAGTAGCGGTCGAGCCCGCCGATGCTCGCCGGGAACCAGCCCATGCCGAGCATCAGCACGCGCGGGCGACGCTCGCCGGCGTCGCAGAGAGACGGGGAGCGGGAGACGGAGCTCATCGGAGTCCGGCTCCCGCTCTCACATCCGGCTGCTATCGGGACGAGGTCGCTCGGCTATTCGAAGCCGAGGTTCCCGCCCGACACTTCCAACTGCAGCTGGCCGTTGTAGCGACCGTTGTTTTTTTCGACGTTGCTGAATTCAGAGCACAGACCTTTTTCTTCGATCTGATAGAGCATGCCCTTGAATTCGCTGGCGATTACGAGCTTCTGCTGGAACCCGGAAGGGAACAGTTTGAGGTTGCCCGCCGGCGTCATTTCGTTGCTGAACAGCGCCGCCACCGGGTAGGACGTTGAGGGTTTGGCCGGGATGCTCTGAGCCGGCCAGATCACCTTGCAGCCGCCGGTGTTGGCAAAGCCGATCGAGACGCTGCCGCTACCGACTTCCAGCGTCGGGTTTGGTGCGCCTTCGGCCAGCCCGAAGCCGTTGCGAGCGAGACCTTCGGCGCTGTAGAGCAGTTCGACCTGAAGGTGGGCGGTGGTGCTCACGTGTTCGCCCCAAACGGTGATCGGCACTTTGCATTCTTTGAAGTTGGCCTCCACCTTGAGCGCGCTCACCGGCGATGAGGCGATCGTGCCTTTGGCGGTGCTCGTTTCACATTCAAGTTCGATTTTGCCAAACTTGAACATCTGGTTTCCGACCCCCACGCCTTTCACTCTCAGCGGAAACGCGCTTTTCAGCGCGCTCGCGGTGAATTGATGCGCCGATGCCGGCGCGACCGTCACCGCGGCGACGCACAGCAAGGCTGCGATGCAGGGGAGGATCCTCGCTCGTCCCGTTTTCATACACTCTCCCTTTCTATGGATTCCAGCTGGCTTGCTCAGCCAGCGGCTGTCGTTTACGTCCCTCTTGTTGACAAGCGTTTGCGGTCGTGTGGTCCGCACGGTCGGCGGCTGCGTCCCAGCGGGAGTTAGGCCGCGCACGTGCCCGCCAGCTCGCGCTCTGCCAGCAGCCGCAGCACTCGGTCGACGTCGCTGTCGACCTCGGCTCCATCGCGACCGAGCACGACGTCCGCTTCGGTCGGCGCCTCGTAGGGCGCGTCCACGCCGGTCAACCCGCTGAGCTCGCCGGAGCGAGCACGCGCGTATAGCCCCTTGGGGTCGCGCGCTTCGCAAACGGCGAGCGGAGCGTCGACGAACACTTCCAGGAAGTCGATTTGCTCTCGTCTGTGCAGCTCTGCGGCGGCCTCGCGGTCGCGCATGTAGGGACTGACGAGGCTCACCAGTGCGATCGCGCCAGACTCCGCCAGCAGCCTGGCCACGTGCGCGGTGCGGCGGATGTTCTCTGCGCGGGCTCCCTTGTCGAAGCCGAGGTCGCCGTTGAGGCCGTGGCGAAGGTTGTCGCCGTCGAGCAGCATCGCGACCTGCCCCAGGTCGATCAGCCGCTCCTCGGTCGCGGCGGCGAGGGTGGACTTGCCGGCTCCGGGCAGCCCCGTGAACCAGACCGTGGCGCCCTTTCGGCCGAGCGCGCTCCAGCGGCGCTCGCGCGTCACCCGGGAGCGCTGCCAGCGCACGTTGGGGCTACGCTCGCTCGCCTGCGAAACGCGAGCGGCGGTAGTTGCTCGAGCGATGGGAAAGGTTGCGTGCATCCGGTCGAAGGAGAGGGATCGCGATCGCCATGGACCGCTCTGTCACAACTCGGACGGTAGGTTCGTCACTCCAGCCCAGAGAGATGTGAAGATCCTGCAGCGTTCGACCGGCTTCTCCGCCGTGGGCTGGCGACGCTAGCGGCGCCGGCTGTGGCGCTTTACCGGCGCCGGCGCTCCACGCAGGACCACGCCGCCGCTCGAGCCTGCCGCAAAGCGGCTGCTGGCTCGTAGGTAGGCGCGATAGAGACCACCGAAACCGTGCTTGACGAGAAAGGTCGCGCTGAAGCGGGTGCTCCCGGCCGTGCGCTTGGTCAACGCGGCGCTCGCAATCGTGTGCGCGGCGCCGTTTCGCAGCAGCTGGAAGGCGATCGACCTGCCGGCCAGTGCCGGCGAGACGGTGCCGTAGAGGCGGACGACCCCGATGGTGCGGGTCTTGCGCACGTGCAGCGTCACGCGCGGCGAGACGTTCACTTTGACGATCGTGCTGCGCAGCGGCGAGGGGTCGAGGGTGCTCACCCGCAGCTGGGTGTTCTGTGACAGTCCCGAGACGCGAAAGGTGAAGCGCCCTTCCCCATCTGTGAGCACCGGGGCGCCGAGGTTGGCAAAGCCGCTCAGGAACGGGAACTGGTCGGCCTGCAGCTGCACCTGGCGGCCGGCTCCGCCGGTGCCCATCAGCAGGCCCGATATCGAGATCGAGGAACCGAATGCGGCGAGGCGCGGCGTGCGTGGCAGTTCGAAGCGCATCGTCACGCTACGGGTCGAGAAGACACGGTCGCGCCCGAACGTCGTTCCTGCGCCGCTGACGGCGACGACGCGATAGTGGTAGCTGATGCCCGTCTGCAGGCCGGTCAGGGTCTGTTTGGCCGCCGTTGGCGTGGTGGCGCTCCCGACCGGTGCCGTTGGGGTCTGGGCGCCGTAGACGCTTGTCGCGCCGTACTGGAAGTAGTAATTGGTTTCGACTCCGTGCGGGTTTATCGTCGCGTTGAGGATCGCGGACGAATAGGTGCGCTGTTCGACACCTCCAGTCGAGGCGCTCGGAGGCTTGGCCGGCGCGGCCAGCGAAGCGGACGGGAAACAGAGCGCTGCGCTTAGCAGTAGCGCCGTGCCCGCGACGAGCGGACGCCGGCCGGTCTTCGGTGGCCTCATTGCGTGAGCCATCCTATTCGTGGACGTGACGCCTTGGTCATCCACTTGTGACGATCCTGATAACAAGTCGTGAACTTCGCGTGCCCCGGACCGCGTGAGCAGCCGCCTGTCCGCTATTCGCCTTGGTTCACCGCGCCGGGCGTCTTGTTGAAGGCGCAGCGGAACTTCTCCGGCGTTGAGACCGGCTCCGAGCCCGCGAAACCGCCTTTCTGCCCGTCGGAGTAGACGGTTACGTACTGCAGGGTGGTCGGCGCAGGAACGGCCGGCAACGGCGAGGGGTTTGGTTCGCCGGTGCGCGGATCGCCTGTAGCGCCGACGCTTACTCCCTCGGAGCCGGCGGCGTCCGATCCGGCGGCGGTGGTGACGAGCGTCGCGCTCATCTCGCGCAGGTCCTTCAGTCCAACGGTCGGATCCAGCGAGATCGTCGAGGTGAGCGGCGATTCGTGGATCGTGCCGGCGAGCTTGACGATCTTCGCCGCTCCGATCAGCTGCGCCGCCGTCGGCAGGTAGCCGCCCATCTGCACGCAGGCCTGGCTGGCCCAGAAGTAGTTGTTCAGCCCGGTCTGGGCGTTGGTGAGTGGATAGAACGTCGACATCAGGCACCAGCTGCCCAGGTCGGAGGTGGTCGGCGGGCAGGACGGTTCGATGTCGGCGAGCGACCGGCCCGCCAGGTGCGTCGCGTTGCGAACCGTGGGGATCGCCGCGGCGGGGAAGCGCCTGTTGCGGCCGAGCAGGAGGATGCCGCCGGGCTTGGGCTTTGTGCTGATGGGGTGGCCGGCGATCGCACTGGCTATGGCGCGGCGCGCGGCGCTGGCGAGCCCTGTGGTCGAGCCCACGAAGGCGAGGACCGAGATCGCCAGCGCGGCGACGGCGCAGTGACGTGTCAGGCGGTCGCTCACGTCAGTCGGCGAGGTCGCTCAGTCGACGCCGCGACGGCGCGCGTCGGTGTCAGTTGCGGGCAGTGGTATCGAGGCCAGCTCGACCGTCTGGACCGTCGAGAGCACCGCGTCGAGTGCGACGCCCGAGAGCGTCTCGTGCTCCAACAGGGCGTGCGCCGTCTCGCGCACCGCTTCCCAGTTCAGTCGCAGCGTGTGCTCGGCGCGCAGCTCGGCCTCCTCGACGATTCGCTCGACCTCCGAGTCGATGATGTTCAGCGTGTCTGGGCCGATAGAGCCGAGGTCCTGCAGCGAGGCGCCGAGGAACACCTCGCCACCGGGCTCGCCGATCGTTATGTGCCCGAGCCGGTGGCTCATGCCGTAGCTTGTGACCATCCGTCGCGCGAGCTTGGTGGCGGCGTGCAGGTCGTCGCTTGCGCCCGTCGACTCCTCGCCGAACTCGATCAGCTCCGAGGCGGTGCCGGCGAGGATCGCCACCAAGTGGCGTTCGAGGTCTGAGCGTCCGTGCATGACCGCGTCGCGGTCGGTGAGCATGTGCGCGGCGGTGCCCAGCTGGCGCCCGCGGGCGACGATCGAGAGCTTCTGCGCGCTGATCACCTGGCCGATCGCGCGTGTGGCCACGGCGTGGCCGGCCTCGTGAACGGCGATCGTCCAACGCTCCTCCTCGGAGAGGACGTGCCTCTTGGCGGGGCCCGCGACGACGCGGTCGATCGCCTCCTCGAGCGCCTGTTGTTCGATCTCCTGGCGTCCCTCGCGCACGGTCAGCAGCGCGGCCTCGTTGACGACGTTGGCAAGCTCGGCGCCGGAGAAGCCCGGACACAGCTTGGCTATCTCGAACAGGTCGACGTTGGCGGTGAAGCGCCGCCCACGTCCGTGCAGCGTGAGGATCTCGAAGCGTCCGTGGACGTCCGGGTTGTCGATCACTACCTGGCGGTCGAAGCGGCCGGGTCGCAGCAACGCGGGATCGAGGATGTCGGGGCGGTTGGTCGCGCCCATCACGACCACGCCGGCGTCGCCGCCGAAGCCGTCCATCTCGACCAGCAGCTGATTGAGCGTCTGCTCGCGCTCGTCGTTGCCCTGCCCGACGCCGGCGCCGCGCTTGCGCCCGGCGGCGTCGAGCTCGTCGATGAAGACGATCGCCGGCGCCATTCGACGCGCCTTGGCGAACAGGTCGCGGATGCGAGCGGCGCCGACCCCGACCAGCGACTCGACGAACTCGGCGCCGGAGGCCGAGAAGAAGGCCGCGTTGGCCTCGCCGGCGGTGGCGCGGGCCAGCAGCGTCTTTCCCGTCCCGGGTGGGCCGACCAGCAAGACACCCTTCGGGGCGGCCGCTCCCGCCAGCAGGTAGCGGGAGGGCTCGTCGAGAAAGTCGCGGATCTCCTGCAGCTCGGCGACCGCTTCGCCGGCGCCCGCGACCGAGTCGAAGGTGATCGCCGAAGCGCCGTTCTTACCCTTGCGCTTGCGCCCGATGCCACGGAAGTTCGAGAACGACGCGATCCCGCCGGAGCCGTCCTTGCCCTGGCGCGTGAACAGAGCGAACAGGCAGACGAGCAGCAGGATCGGGATCAGGAACTGCACGACGATCTGCCGCGCCGGCTTGGAGGACTGGGGGTCGATAGACACCTGAGCGCCGCCCTTGCGTAGGACGTTCAGGATTTCTCCCGTCGCCGCGTCGGAGGAGGGATAGTTGGCGTAGACCTGCAGTCCCGTGTCGGTTTGCGCGATGACCTGGTGGTCGTGGTCGAGCAGCACCGCGGAGCGGATGCGCTGTCCGTTGGCGAGCGTCGTGATGTTGGTGAGCGCCACCTGCTGTCCCTGGCCTTCGGGACGCAGCGAGCCAAGCAGGGCAAAGAAGGCGATCGCCAAGCCGATCGAGGCCACGAGCAGGAAGCTCGAGAGTGGATCGCGGGCGATCGCGCCGAACATGCGTCGGCCGGCGTCGGCGGCGCGAGCGACGGCGGTTTGAACAGTGGATTGTTTATGGCGCGAGAAGGCCAGGCGTGGATTGCTCATTAGGCGGCAACAATGACGCCGTCAACGACGCGGATGTGAACATTTCGAGAAACGAACGTTGCGCGAACGTCAACGACGCCACCGCACGTCCGCCTGTCCTGACGATTCGGCTCAGCTGTTCTGAACGAGCGCCACGTGGGGGCGCTGTGCGCCGTCGTCCTTGCCGCGGCGAGGCTGGCCGTTCGTGCCGTCGTCGGCGGCAGCCGGGAGTCGGACGCCTCCCTGCTCGTGGTCGCACAGCTCGCCGTAGCGCTTGAGCCGGCTGACGGTGGACGCCACCACGGTGCGCTTGAGCCCTGTCGTGCGCGCGATCTCGGCGGGGGTGATCCCGGGGCGCTGCTCGATTAATTCGAGGATCAGTCGCTTGTTGGCGCCCTTGGCTGCGCGGGGCGCGGTCAGTACGCGGGCGGCGCGCCCCGAACTCGCTGGCTGGGCGCCACCAGCGCGCCGCACACGCCCCGCGGGCGTCAGCGGATGCTGCCGCGGCGTGGGCACCGTGCGCTCCTCGATCACGGCGAGCACGTCGCGCAGCCGCTCTGCCTCTTCGATCAGCGGCTCCAACTCGTGCAGGCGGCGCTCGGCAGTGCGACGAATCTCCTCGAGCATCGGGGCGCCGAGCTTGTCGGCGTCGTTGAGTTGAGTGACCTGCATGACTGCATTATGACGTAAACGCTGGACAGGATGTGACCAAAGTCGTGCGTATAGCAACAGGATGAAAACAAGTGGTTCGTTTCTGCGGGCGGTCGCGTGGGAAAAACACCCTGCCATCTTCGGTCACTGCCAGTTTCGCGATGGCGTCGGGACCCTGCCGCGCTCAACCGACACCGCAGCCAAGCGATTCCGGCGCTTCGGCGCAGTCCGAGACAGCGGGCGTCAGAGCGCGGCCGTCGGTGCCGAGCCCCTGCACGAGCGCGCGCGGATCCGGTTCGCCGGTGGGCCGTCGCAACACCGCCAGAAACCAGCGCGACCCAGGGGGGAGCACGCGTGCGGTCTCGCCCGCGGCGGCTGTCGGTCTGGTGTACACCGTGCTGGTCTGCTCACCCGCACGAACCTCGACGCGGGCGATGCGTGCGCCCGTCACGCCATACACGTAGCGGCGAGTCGGGCTGACCACGCTTGTCACACCAAGTCGGTCGGACGCCGGCCGCGGCGAGCAGCGCGAGGACTCCGTATCGGCAACGAGCAGCGCGCGACACAGCTCGCCGCCGCGCAGATACAGGCGCAGCGAGAAGCTATCGGGCCCGGAGCGTCCCTCGGCCACCTGCACGAACGCGCTCTGACGCGGGTCCGCTGGGTTCGGGCCGTCGGCGGTGAGGAGGCGCCCAGCACCGAAGGCGCTCGCGCCAATCAGGCACAGCAGGGCGACGAGGGTCAGTGAGCGCCGGGCGACGCGACGCCCGAGCGGCCGCAGCGAGCCGCGTCGCGATCCGTTTGGACGGCTCCGTCGAGTCGGCGGCCGGATCGCTGCGCCGGCGCGCCGGCCGAGCTCGTTCGTCTGGCGGGCTAGCCGGGTGCTCGGCGCTGGCGCGGAGCGGCGCAAGCGCTCCGACCCTTCGCCGGCGGCGCTCGCCGGTAGCGCCGCCGGACCTGCGCCGTGCGCGCGCGCCTCCCGCGCCGCGATCGCCTTGCGGGTGACCTCGCGCTCGAGGATGAACAGGAACCCAAGCTCGGGGTCGTAGGGAAGCCGATCGCCATTCTCGTCGCGATCGCGCTCGTGCTCACCGGGTAGCGTGTTCACGCGTCCCTCCAGGCGCGGTGCTCGCGCTGGAGCGCACCGCCAAGCGTGCGCAGCCCACGCGAGACGCGCGCTCGCGCCGTCTCCTCGCTGATCTTCATGCTCGCCGCGATCTCCCGGTAGCTGACTTCGTCGAGCACACGTAAGCGCACGGCTTCGCGCTGGTCGTGTGGGAGCTCCGCCAGGCGCCGAACCACGGCCTCGCGCAGATCGGCGATTCCCGCCAGCTCCTCCACGCGTTCGATCTCGCGGTCGGAGAGCGCGCCGCGTCCGGGTCCCAGTCGCCGCATGCGGCGGCGTTCGCCGAGCGCTCGCCGACCGTGCTCGGCCAGCGTGTTGCGGGCGATCGTCCACAGCCAGCCCGACAGCTCTTCCTCTGTCTCCCCGCGGAAGCCTGGACCGCCGGCGATTGCCGCCTCGAAGCTTTCTGCCAGCAGGTCGCGCGCGAGCTCCGGATCGTGCACGCGCCGCTGGAAATAGAGCAGCAGCGACTGTGCGTGACGGCGGTAGAGCCTCGTGAAGTGATCCGGCGTGAGTTCCATGAGTGTGGGTGTGGGCGTAGCGAGAGCTCCACACCGCCGGTCGGTGTGCTCAAGCGCGCGCCGGCCGGCGGGGCGAAGTACCGACTGAGAGGCATGTTCGCAGCCTCTGGATCGACGACGTCGCTCTCGTCTGTTACCCCCGGCCCATCGTGCGCGAATCCCTTCGCATGGCTAAACATAGCTCGGCATACCATAAACAATCTTTCGGGCGAGAGCGACCGCGGCTCGCCACGGCCATCTCAGTAGTTGCGCACGATGCGCGCGGCTAGCGACTGCAGCTCGGTGGCTTCGACCAGCCCGTGAGTCGCGAAGCGCGGCGGCGCGACGGCTCTGTTCAGCGCCGGTGCGATGCCGTCGCTGTGCAGCATCCGCCGCCACTCGCCACCCGGGCACAGAGCGGTGGCCTGGCGGCGCAACTCGCCCAGTTGGCGAGTGGCGATCCCACGCGGGGCCAGCAGGCCCACCCAGGTTCGTGGATCGCCTCCCGCGGCGGGCCACGGAAGGGCACGCAGACTCGCTTGCCCGCCACCGTCGAGTTGGCTAGCAAGCGAGCTTCGCAGAGCCAACACCAACCCGATTTCGCCGGAGCGCAGGCTCGCCAGCGCGAGCCGCGAAGATCGATAAGCGACGAACGGCATCCGTCCGTTCACGCCCGCCCGTTGCGCTAGCGCAGCCAGATTGCCCTGTAGCCAGGCGTCTTCTGGGACGCCGACGAACGGCGGGTTGTCGCGTTCGCGCAGAACCCCCAGCAGTCCGGCTGTGCTGCGCACGGGCGAATCGGCGCGCACCGCGAGCGCCAAGGGGTCGCTGCCGAGCACGCTCACCTCAGGTGCATGGCGCAGCAGCCGGGCGGCGAGGTGGGCGCGTTCGCGGGTTTCGCTGCCGGGCGCCGCCCGCTCTTGGTGGGCGATTTCGGCGAGCGTGCCGCTGGTGACCAGCAGCAGCTCGTCAGAAGCCCTGTGAGCGTCCTGAAGGAAGTCGACCACAGCGGCGCTGGAGCCGCCCGGCAGCACGCCGACGTCCACCGGCTGGCCGTCCGGGCCCCAACAGGCGGCGACCTGGCGCGCGATCGAGCGAGACTGGCTGTCCGCTTCGGTGCCCGTCACCCATACGGTCAGCGGGTGACCGAAGCCGGACGCCTCGCCGTCGCCGCCGAACAGTGGCCGCTGGGCGAAGTTGGCGATCACCAGCGCCGCCGCGACCGTCACGACGATCGTCCACAGCGAGCGGTCGAGGCGGGACTCCGACTGCATAGGTGCAGAATAGGGGCCGCTCGCGTCAGTTTGTTAAGCAATTGCAAATCGAGGCGCCGTTTTAGTCACGATTTAGCTGGGGGACGCATCAGCCGGGTTGGCTCGATGGTGACTCGATGGACTTCGAGGGGGAGCGACGGACTTCGAGGGGGAGCGCTTGCCGTCCGTTGCATGTTTACGACCCATGTGATCGTTTAGTAAACGAGGGTTGAAGGTCGAGCGGCGTGGCCTAGGCTGGGACGCAGGCTCTCGCCGATCCTCCGATCCCGATCCTTCCTCCGATCCTCTAGTCCCTCCAGGCGGCGGCCGGGAGCTCGAGCTTGACGTGTTTGCAGACCTTCGATTTCCGACCGTCGACCTCGGCGCTGCTCGGCTCTTGGCCGCCGCGCTCTGCTCGGCGTGTGTGCTCGTCTCGCCGTGCACACCGGCGCGTGCCCTGATCTTGCCGCCGAGGACCGTCGCGGGGCCAAGCTCGGCGATCGGCGAATTCGGCGGAGCCGCGATGTCGGCCGATGGCAGCGGCGGCCTCGTCTACACAGAGCAGGTGGGCGGTGTGCAGCACGTGTTCGCGGCGCAGTACGCGGGCAAACAGTGGCGGGCGCCTGTGCGCGTGGACTGGCAGATGCCGTATGCGGCGTCGACGCCACGGATCGCGGCGGCCGACGGCGGTTGGCTGGTGGTCGTATGGGTCGCTCCGATCGCCACCGTCAAGGGCCGGGTTCAGCAGGCGCTCTACTCGAGCACGATGGACCCTGGATCGAGCTCGTTTGGCGAACAGTTGATCGTCGATCCAAACGTCGGCGACGGGGAGGGAGTCGACCCCTCGATAGCGCTGGCTTCCAGCGGCCAAGGTCTCGTCGCCTACCGGGCGATAACCGACAACTTCAAGACCTCCAACGTGCAGACGACGCTGCAGCCGCTGCGTCCCGGCGACGTCCTCGCGGACGTTCGAGTGGCGCGCTATGACGAGCAACGCTGGTTTGCTCCCGTGCGGATAAATCGTAACCCGCGTATCTCGATGCGCCCGCCGAACGAAAGCAACGGCCCGCAGGTCGGCGTGGGTCGTAGCAACGAAGCGGTGGTTGCCTGGCAGGAGCCCGAACCCAACGGCAGCGCGAGGATCTGGGGGCGACGCGTTTTCGGCGCCACGCTCGGACTCGCGATGCAGGTGAGCCCGACGACCTTCGCCGGCCGGCAGGTGACCGCGGACGCGACCGCGTTTGCGCTGAGCGTCAGCCGTCTCGGCGAGGCCAAGGTCGTCAGCCTGGTGCCGGGTGGCTCGAACACCCCTCTCGGCGGCCCTCGCATGTTCGTCAGCACGCTGCCCGTCAGCACCGCGACGACCGCCAGTCAATTCACCACACCGACGATACTCGGCTCGCCCGGCCAGCCGCCGCTGCAAGGTGCGAGCGCGCCGAGCGTCGCTGTCGACGATCAGGGCACCTACAGGATCGCGTTCACGGCTGAGAACACAGCGCAGATCCTCAGCGGCGGCGAACAGGGACCGGCGGCGCCCGAGATCGCGCTAGGTCCCTCGGCGAGTGGCTCCGCCGGGGCGGTTACGGCATTGAATCCTGCCGGCGGTGGGGTCACGGCCTGGTCGGCGAGCGACGGCCTCGGGGATTCCGGGCTCGGAGTGCGCGAGGACTTCCCGGGCGGAGCGGCTCAATCGGCTTTTCTGTCGGGCGCGATCGACGGCCCGGTGTCGCAGGTCGCGGCCGGAGGCTCGGAGTCGGGTGAGATGCTCGTGGGCCTTCGCGAGGGGCCGCCCGGCGCCTACGAGATCGTCGCGGCGCCGGTCACGGCGCCGCCTCCGGAATTCTCGTTGAACGTGCCTGTCGGGTGGGTGACGCCAGCTCACGCACGTCTGGAATGGACCGAAGCCGAAGACGCCACGGGCGGTGCTCTCTACTCGCTGATCCTCGATGGGCGGGTGGTGCAACGCGCCATCCGGGGCACCTCGGTGCTGCCCGCGCGGCGCTGGTTGGGTAGCGGCGTGCGGCACGTGCAGGTCCTCGCAACCGACGCCTCAGGCCAGCAGACGGTGAGCGGAGAATCCGAATTGCAGGTCGACGGCTCACCCCCGGTGGCACGCGTCCGGACCCGTCGCCTAGCCGTCACCGTGAGCGTGCGCGATCGCCAGTCTGGAGCCGTCGCGAAATCCACCTACGTGTCCTTTGGAGACAGGACGCGCACATCCGGAAAACTCACGCTCAGGCACGTGTACGCCCACCCGGGAAGCTACGTGATCGTCGTGCACATGCGCGATCGGGTCGGCAACGGAGCCACTGCCCATCTGCGAGCCACGGTTCGGTGAGACGCGGATCGAGCAGATCCGGGTTTGCTCGCCTGCCGCTGGGCCTGCTGGTGTGCGCGCTGTCGCTGTGTCGAACCGCCGCGCTCGCGCACGCGTCGCTCGAACCGATCCGGTTGCAGTCGGTCGGTCCGCACGATCAGTTTGAACGGGCCGACGAACCGGCGATCTCGAGCGACGGGGGCTACCTGGCGTTCGTGGGCTCGCTCGATGGCACGGGCGGTGTCTGGCGCAAGGACCTCCGGACCGGCGCACTGCAGCTGGTCGCGCAGTCGGGCATCGCTCCCTCGATCTCCGCCGACGGGCGCTATGTCAGCTTCACCAGCGGCGAACCGCTGGTCACCCACGCGAAGACGGGTGAGAACGTCTATGTGCGCGACATGCAGATCGATCCTGGGTTGGTCGGGCAGTGCGCCGCAGAACAGGAAGCCGACGATCAGTGCCCATATGAGCTGGCGTCGGCGCTGAACGGTGGCTCCGAAGGGATCACCTACGAAGGAGGAGGAGCAAACGCAAGCGGTCGCGTGTCTCTGGGCGCGGACGGGCGCGAGGTCGCGTTCGTCCTCACTAGCTCCTCTGACCTGACCAGCGGCGATCCGCAGCAGCTGACGACCCCGGCCCGGCAGGTCGTGCTGCGTCGTCTGGACTCCCAGGAAACCCTGCTCGTAAGCGCCGAACGCGAAGCGGGCGGCGGTCGGATGACCGAACGGCCGGTCCCCGGCGGCGCGTACCTGCCAAGCCAGGCGGGCGCGTCGATCAGCGGCGACGGCTCGACGGTCGCCTGGGTGGGGACGAACATCCCCGCGCAGGCGCCGACCCTCGAAGGGGAAGGTCAGAGGATCGAAGAAGACGACCAGGACAGCCAGGAAACGGTCTATGACGAGCCGTTGTGGCGACGGGTTGGCGGAGGGGCTGGCGCGCCGACGCGGCGGATGGTGGGTGGTGGCGATCCGTTGGCGCCCGGCTGCCCGCCTGGCGGGACGATCCAGGTTGCGGCCTGTCGGGGCCCCTACCCTGGGCTCCCCTGGGAAGACACGCGGGGCGGCAACGGGAACGACTACGGCTGGCTCGGGTATTCGGGCTACGACGGCCTTCCGGCGCTCAGCTACGACGGTTACACCGCCGCGCTCGTTGGGGATCCGGACGGTACCTCCAACGTGTTCGTGGTGGACATGCGCGAAGGTCTCGACCGTGTGCAGGCGCTACGTCAGCTGACCCGGGAGATCCCCGTGTTCGACAAAAACAACCCCGGCTCTCAGCCAGAATATGTGTCCAGCGCGGGGGACGTCTACGCCGTCGCGATCTCCTCGGACGCAAGCAGGGTCGCCTTTACGACACAGCGCCAGCTGTTCTCCGTCTCACCGTTGATCGACAACGAAGCGCCGCTGACCCAACTTGGAATAGTGGAACTCTACCAAATAGTGAGCGGCGGACTGCTCGAGCGCGTCACGCACGGACCCGACGACGGTCCGTGTCTGGAAGGCAGAGCGGCGGTCGGCGTGACCGCGTCCGGCGCGACAGCGCCGTCCTTCGGCGACGGCGATCTCACGGTGGCGTTTGCGGACACCGCTTCGAACATCGTCTACGCCGACTCCAACGAAGAAAGCGACATCTTCACAGCATCCGAATCCAGATCTTCCCAGTTGCCGGGCCCTGTTCAGATTGGAGCGACGCCGCCTGGGAGCGAACCGACGCGGCCGCAGTGGCGACTGAGCGTGGTCCCAACAGTGCACCGCGACGGTAGCGTGACCCTGTTCGTCGCTGTTCCCGGAGCGGGTGAGGTCTCCTCGGATGCCTCGGCGGCGGTGCCGGTGCGGACCATCGAGCGCCTGTCGCCTGGCCGGCGCGGGCGTGCCGGGAGCGAGGTTAAGCACACCGTGGATCGCAACCGCACGGTGGCTTCGACGCGCGCCTCCA
Source organism: Solirubrobacteraceae bacterium (assembly GCA_036269375.1). GTDB lineage: Bacteria > Actinomycetota > Thermoleophilia > Solirubrobacterales > Solirubrobacteraceae > Palsa-744. The sequence goes on along the minus strand of DATASE010000085.1, from coordinate 25,658 downwards.
GTGCGACCGCCGGCCTGCTCGAGCTGCGGCTGCGCGTCTCATCGCGCTACGCCGCGCTGCTCAGCAGTCCGGCTGGCATCTATGCGACGGTTCGCGTCAGCTTCCGCGGAGCGGGTCCCACGCTCACTCAGGCCTTGACGCTGTCTTTGCACAGAGCCCCCCCGCCGAGAGCACGTCGCGGTCGGTCGCGCTCTCACGGAGCGAGGAATCGGAGCCGCCCCGTCCACAGGGGTGGGGCGGCCAACCAAAAGCGTCTGGGCCTGCGATGAGGCGCGTGTTTCTGAGGCTCGCGTCGCTCGTCTTCATCTCGCTCGCGGCGTGCGGATCGGCGCAGGCTGGAGGCTGGCATTCCGCGCAGCCGTCGCCACCACCACCGCCACCCGGACAGTCGAGCACCGAAACGCCGGTGCCGCTCGGGCACATCGGGCAGATCAGCTTCTGGGCGCCAAACCACGGCCTGCTCATAACCGCCGGCACAGAAGCGATTCCGGCCGGGCTGTACTACTACAACGGGGCCTACTGGCGCGAGCTGTCCACGGTCTGCGGAGGCACTGACGGACGCATCGCCTGGGCCAACGAAAACGACTTCTGGACGATCGCCGACCAGCAGACCGGACAGCAGCTGAGCCCCAACACCTCCGCCACCGCCGACCAGGAGATTTCGCTGTGCCACTTCCAGAACGGCGAGGTGGTCGCCTCCTACGCCGAGCCGATCGGCGTGCCCGGTTCCTATCAGCGCATGGACGCCGCCGCGTGCTCGGAACCGAACGACTGCTGGTTCGGGGGCGAAACGCTTGCCGCCGGCGCCAACGGCGGCGCCTTTCACCTTCACTGGAATGGAACGGCGATGACAGCCGTGCCGTCGCTGGTGGTACCAGAACCGCAGCTCGAAGACCCTACTCACGCCGTCAGCGACATCGTTTTCTACAACGGACGCTTCTACGAGAGCGTGCACGTCAGAGCCGGCGACCGCACGGTCGCCGGCGAAATCGCGGCCGATCCGTCACTGATACACCGCATCGCCGAGGGCTCGGCGAATCCGTTCGTGCCGGCAATCGTGCAAGGCCCGTCCGGGAAAGAATTCGCCTATGGCGGCGGCGAACCATCGCAGCTGTCCGGTTTTCGCTTCAGCGGCGACACAACCGGGCTGTTGGCGCTGGCCGGAGCTGCATCGCAGTCTTCACACTCATCGCCCGTCCTGCTGGTGCTGGGTGCGGGCGGCCGGTTCCAGCAGGTCGTGCTCGACGATCCGAGCGGGGCGCTCGCGGCGGGAGACCAGATAGCGGGGTTGGCCGCCGAGCCGGGCACCGACGACGCCTGGGCGTCTGTCGACGTCGGCGAAACCGGCCCGAGCGCCCCGGCGCGTGTCGCGCGCGTCCATCTCGGCGGTGCCGTCGATCCTGCCGACATCCTGCCTGAAGCCGGCGAATCGCTGTCCGGCAAGGGCAGCGCCGGTGCGATCGCCTGTCCGGCACAGGGCGACTGCTGGCTTGCTACCGACGTCCCCGACAAGCCGGCGCGGTCCGGCTGGTTGTTTCATCTAGGGGGCGACTATCCGCAAGACAACGACCCGTATTTTCAGACGCTGATCAGCTACCGGCCGCCCGACGCGAGCATCCCTTTCGCCGCCCCCGAAACGTTTCCCGAAGACGACTCGGGTGCCAACCCACCGCCGATCCCCTCGTCGCCGTCTCCGCCCAGGCCCAGTTCCGGGAGCTCTGGCGTTCGCGCGCCGCTGTTCTCGAACGTGAAGGAGAAGCTCGTGAAGGGCACCACGCTCGCGCTCAGCTTCACGCTGGCCACCCGTTCGCGCGTCGAGTTGGTGGCGTTGAGGGGAAAGCGGGCGGTGGCACACAGCAGGCGCTCCGTGCTTGGACGCGGGCGCCACACGGTGATGCTGCGACTGAGCCGGCGGGCGTGGCCGAACAAGCTCGCCTTGCGCGTCAGCGCGATCGGTTCGGTTCCGCTGGTGCCCGAGGCGTCCAACGGCCACGAAGCGATCGGCGGTCCGACCGCCGTGGAAACCTGATCTCGGTTGGTCGGGTCAGGCGGTGCGCCGCGGAGGCTCATCTGCAACGCCGTACCGCGCGTAGGCAAGCTCGCCACGCCGGCGGCGGATGCCGACTCCGGCTGCCAACACGAACAGGATCAAGCCAAGCGACCAGGCAGGCACGGGCGCTTCGGCGGGATGGCTGTAGGCGGCCATGTTGTGCACGTGTTGGATTGCCCCCTGCTCCTCCTCTTCTCGCTCGCTCACGCTGACCTGTTGAGAGACCGGGCTCTGAGACGGGACCTGCGCCGTTCCCGATGGCGGCGTCGGGCGCGCGACGCTCGGCGCCGGCGGAGGCACCAGCGGCACCAGGGGGAACAGCTGCGCCGAGGTTGGGACGAAGAGTGGTGGCGGCGGCGCTGGTTTGGCCTTTGCGGGCGGCGGTGGCGCTGCCGCGACTGGTGGAGGGGGCGGCGGCGGCGCAAGCGAGGGCGGGCTGGCGCTGGCCGGGACGGGTGTGGGGGCCGCCAGCGGGACCGGCAGGGACGCTTCGTGGGCAGGAGCCGGAGGATGGAGCAGCGGTGTCGTCCCGCACGGCTGCTCGACACTGCCGGAGAGGACGGTGAGCCGCTCTGAGGAGGACAGCCCACCCGTGTGCACCGTCACCGTGGTCGTGCCGGCGTTGTAGGCGCAGAACAGGCCCGAGCGCTCGTCGGGGATCGGCTTGCCGTCGGCACCCTGCAGCACGGTTGTCCCGTCCGGTGACGCGGGGTCGGGCTCGACGAAGTTGCCGACGTCCGGGTTTGACGATGTGAAGGTGTAGGAGGGGAAGATGCCCGTCGCACATCCTGCCCCCTGGCAGGGGTCGGGGATCGGCACATAAGGATCGGGAAGGAACTGGCAGCTGGCGCTCGCCTTTTCGCAGAGCATGCCGGCGTGAGGGCGCCGCGCCAGCGCGGTGAACAGCGCCGGCTGGCTGCGGCGCAGCAGGACGCCGTTGGTGGCGTCGATCGCCAGGTCGGAGATGTCTGGCACCAACCTGGCTCGCACCGGCGCTCGATTGCTGCCTATGGTGCCGGTTTCCCGCCTGGCGAGTTCCACTTCGGCCAGCAGGAGCCCACTGGCGCCGAGGAATTCCGTCTGGGTCTGCGACGGCGGGTCGACGTACCCGAGCGTGCCTGAGCCGAAGGTCGGGATCGAGGCTCCGCCCGCCGAGATCGACACCTGCCGATTCTGCTGGGGGTCGTCGTAGAAGTAAGCTGACGCTCCTGCCCGGCCTTCGCTGAGTTTTTCCTGGGCGAACAGTTCCCGGCATTCGCGTCCGCCCGGCGGGCTGCCGTTTACAAGTGTCGGGATCACCTGACTGGCGTCGGCGGCGAGATTGGCCCCGGCGGCCATGCCGCGGTTGCCGAGGACGATCGCGGGCACCGGTGCTCGTGCCGCCTTGGCCGAGGCGAGCTGGCGGGCCAGCCAGCACTGCTGAGCTTCGCCAAGCGCAGGATGGGAGTAGTCGAGCACGATCACCCTGACCCCAGCGCCGCCGCCGCCGGTCGATTCGAACGCGTAGTAGCCGCTTCCCGAGGGCGGTTGCGGCGTGCCCGGTGGTGCCGTTCCGGCTGGAGCGTGAGCACCGAGCGCAGACTCGAAGACATTGAGGTTGCCTTCGCCGTCGAGGTCGGATTCGCTCGCTGCGGCGTACACGCTCGGCGATTCGCCGGCGCTCGAGAGCACTTCCGAGTAGCGCTGCTGCTCGCGCGCGAACGCGCTGGGGCCAAAGCGGATCCCGGCGGTAAGGCTCGGCGCCACGTGCGGACCGGTGTAGAGAAACGCCCGCACCCCGGCTTCGCGCGCCCGCTGGAGTGCGGTCTCGAGCCACGCGTCGGGGCCGAGCTGATCATCAGCGAGGTCGGCGCAGGCGCTCGCGCACTGGGCGTCCCCGCCGACGGCGAAGGTGGCGTTGCCAGGCTGTGCCGGTTCGGGTGAGACCGAGAAGCCGGCGGGTGCCGCGCCGCCGCCGCCCGCCGGGTAGCGCATCACTCCGGCGGTCTGGATCGCTTCCACGTGCTGCTGGACTTCGCCCGCGCCTTCGTTGTTGACTTCGCCTGTCTGCCCGCCGACCGCCCATCCCTCGTTGCCGCTCTGGTTGAACGCGAGCGCCAGCACGGCGTCCGGCTGGTTTGGCCAGTCAAAGCCGGTTTGTCCCGGTGGGAGCGCGACGCTGTGGTTGGGTAGCGGAAAGTCCTCGTGCTCCTCGTCTTCCCAGCCGTTTGCGGTTTCCCGCAGCAAAAAGCCGCTGCTCGGCAGCGGGTAGGGTTCGGTGGCGATCGGCGCCTGTCCTTCCGGGAGCTTCTGTTCGAGGGACCGATCGACGTCGTAGGCCGAGCCGCCCAATCCGCTGGCAAGCGACACGATCGCACGCAGACGGCCGCCTTCGCGGTACGCGGCAATCGTCGCCGCGGCTCCGGCGACCGGCCCGGCCGCCGCAGGCTGCCACGGTGCGCCGGCGGCCTGGCGCTCTAGTATTTCGCCGCCAGCGGCCAGCACTGCGCCGCCATCCGGCAGTCCGGCCACTCGTTCGGGCACGCGCGATCCGCCGGGCAGTTCGCTGGCGGCCGGTTCGGCGCGCCAGCCCGAGCCGTCGTTGACCAGCAGGCCGCCGCTGTAGCCGAGGCCATAGCCTTCTTCTGGGTTAAAGTGTGGGATCTGGTAGGTGACGAGCGCTTCGTTGCCGGCGAACGCGACCGAGGTGAAGTTGGCGTCCTCTAGGCCAGGCGGCAGCTGTTCCCGTTCCCAGGTCTTGCCGTATGAGAGCAGCACTCCCTGCTGGCCGATCGCATAGCCACGACCCGGCTCGGACGGGTCGAAGGCAATGCCCGTGAAGTTGGCGAGGAACAGGTTTGGCGGGCGGGCGGGGTCTGGCTCCCACAGACCGGTTTCCCCATTCCAGAGCCACATCGCGCCGTGGGTGCCGACCGCGTAGGCGCGGTTCGGTTCGGGCCAGGCGACGCCGCGAAGGTCGGGCGTCTGCGCTTCGCCGCCGGAGTTCAGCAGCGCTTCGGGCACCCACCCCTGACCGGGGTAGTAATGGACGGCCTGACCGTGCTGGCCGACGGCGATCGCCTGCGCGCTCAATTCACCGGGCGCAGCCCCAGGCTGCTCGGCTATCGCCGTGAGCGGCCGGCGAAATGGTACCGGCCAGGATTCCAGTTGATTACGGGCCGGTTCGGTGCTGAGCAGCGTTAGCTGGCTTGCGCCCACGTCCGCGAGCCAGCCTTCCTGCGATGAGGAGAAGGCGGCGCCGGCCTGGCCGCCGCTTTCGCCGCCGACGCCGCGCACCCTGACGAAGCTTGCTCCTTGCAGGCTGAGGCTTGTGCCCTCGCCCAGCCCAGTGATCACGCGCGTGCCGTAGGGTCCTTCCCCGCTCCAGGCGAAACTGCGGTAGTAGCCGCCCGGCAGAGGCGATTCGAGCGGATTGGTGCAGAGCGACCGCGCGGGTGCGGGCACCATGCACCAGCTGGCGTTCACCTGGCCTTCGCCGATCGAGTAATAGATCGTAAAGTCCGTCGGTTCAAGCCGGCCGGGGATCTTCAGCTGCCCATCCGCCCACAGGCCGGAACCGGTCACCGTCAGCGGTTGACCGTTAGCGAGCGGAGTCACTGCGGCGTTGACCGTGGCGGCCCCTTCCCCGACAGGGATGGTGGCCTTGGCGAACTGCGCGCCGAGTGAGCCGCCGAGCGGCCGCTGCGTCCAGCTGGCCTTGCCTCCTTCGACCTGGCGGGCGAACAGCTCGAGGCCTTCGTTGCCGAGCGCCCCCTGCGCCAGCAGCCACGCGTTCGTCGGCGAGCTCGCGCCGATGCCGAGCACCTTGAAGCCCGACGGCGGGCTGGCGCAGGCGGCCTGCGCGCCTGTGGAACCGATGCCGGCGCAGATCGGCTCGCGCGTCCAGCCGCTGCCGTCGTAGAAGAGCACGTCTTCGGGCGCGGCGCGCGGCGCCGACTCAAAGGGAACGACGAACACCCCGGTCCTCGCGCCCTGCTCTTCCACCGGAGCCGTCAGAACGCCCAATCCGCCCGCGCCGAACAGGCTCTCGCCCTGTCTGAGCAGGGCGTTTGCTTCGGTCCCGCTGCCGCCGCCTGTTGCGCCCGGTTCGGTCCTGACGGTCGGTGTCTCGCGAAAGTCGGAGCCCGGGTTGCGAACCAGCAGTTGCTCGATTCCCGCCGCGTCCTTGCCCAGGATCGCCACGCCGCCGGCGGGCGTCGTGGCGCCGGCTAGCGGCCCAGGCGCCGGCGTGAAGCCCGCAAGCTGTTCGCCCCGCTGGTCCACCGGTCCGGGCTGTAGCTGCCAGCCGCCGACTGGCAGGTAGCGCACGATCTGCAGTATCCCTGCAGGCGCCGCGTAGCCCCACGTCTCGCCGGCGCTCTCGCCAGGCGAGGAGCCGATCAGCGTCGGTTCGACAACCGGCACGCCCAGCACGGGGCGAGCCAGCGGCACGCCCGCGCTCGCGCGCACGCTTGCCGGATCGTCGGCAGCGCGCGCGGCGAAGACTACGAGCGCCAGCGCACAGGCAACCAGCCGCGCGGATGACGTCTTGGCTACCGGGAGTCCTCGATCGTTTACTGGCATGTTGAGTCGTAAGCGGGGCGCTCACCTGGCCCCGTACACGCAGTCTTCCCGATGAGCGCAGGGCTAGCGTAAAGAGCTTGTAAACGTAGTTCTAGCCCTTCGTCACCACTCCTAAACAGGGCTCGGCTACCGTAACTGTTTGTTTACATTACCCGCGAAGTTTGGCGAGACGATGCGCTCGTATCCACCGCGCCTCGCCGCCGGGTGGGGCGTAGACAACCAGAGGCCCCAGCTGGGCTTCTCGATCAAGGGAGTTGTCGATGACATCGAAACGCAGATTGCCTGTGACGCTCGTCGCAGCTGTGGTCAGCGCGTTGGCGTTGATCGCGCTGAGCGGCGTGGCGGCGGGGTCGGCCTCGGCCGCCGCGTGTATGCACGTGGCGCCCGGCGAAACGGGCGCATGGGAAAAGCGGAACGCGGCGACGGGCGCTTGCGAAAAAGCGCTTGCTGGCGGAAGTTACGTCAAGGTCGAAGAAGAAAAAGGGATGGAAGTGGCGCCGGGAGTGTTCTGCTTCAAAGTGGCTGCTGGCGAAAAAGGCGCTTGGAAAGACGCCAAATGCTCAGCCGCAGAAGCGGGTGGCCCATTCATCAAGGTCAGCACCGTATGCACGAACTCAACGGCGTTCTCCGGACAGGGATCGTCGCTGCAGAAGCTCGCCCAGTTGGAATACTGGATTCCAGGCAGTGGATGCAACGGATCGTATTCGTCTACCGGTAGCGCGGCAGGACTCAAAGCCTTTGGCGTTGGCACCAAAGTAATGGGGACCAATCAGTTCATCGGCACGGACGACGCGCCGAGTGGGACCTGTACCACGCTGCAGTTGAAGGAAATGGAGGAAGCCGCGAAAGGGGTCTGCGTGGGCCCTCCCGTAGAACGTCAGGACCTGGTGATTCCGGTTGCGCAGGCTGCAATCGCCGTTCTCGTGAACCCTCCCGAAAACTGCGAAATCTCTGAAATAGGCAGCGCCGACCTCGAGAACGTCTGGAACGGAAAAATCCTCAAGTGGAAAGAAATTGCCACTGCCAAAGACGCAACGGGACACGCCGGTGCCTGTGAAAAGAACATCACGCGGTATGTCCGCAAGGATGGATCCGGTACTACCTATCAGTTCAAGCACTACCTCTTTGAAATCAATAAACTTGCTCTGGAAGGCACTGAAAAAAACGGGACCTTCGCTAAACGCAAGTGGACTGAACTCCAGGAAGAGCCTGAAAGAAACAAGGAATGGCCGGAAAAAGAAACAAGTAAACCAGCTCTTAAACTGAGCCCTGTCTTCCCTGCCGAAAAAGAAGGCGGCGGCGGTGAGGTGGAAGAAGTAAAGAAAGAAAAACAGGGCACGAAAGAAGGATCGTTTGGCTATGCAGCCCTCGGCGACGCCAAGGCACAGTTCCCCGGTACTGGCACAGAAAGTCGCTATAAGTGGTTGAAGGTAGAACGGGAAAAAACCAGCTTTGTGTTTCCTGGAGAAGGTTCAGAACCGACTAAAAACGAAACGACATCTAATTGCGCAGAAACGTCATACAGCAACATCGCAGGCTTAAAAGCCGAAGCCGACGTAGACTGGTCTGAAGTCTACGGGGGCCATGTAAAAGCCATCAATTATCCTATTTGTACGTTGACGTGGGATGTGGGTCTAGTTAACTACACGTTAGCTGGATTCACCGCGGCTCAGGGTGAAGCGACTAAGCAATACCTTGAATATGTCGTGAGCAAAACGGGTGGCCAAAAAGCATTTGAAAAACACAACTACCGTGAAGTCGAAGAAGCGGTCGGGACGCTTGCCGTAGAAACAGCAAAATTGGTAGGTTCAAAATAGCCATAGGTCGCTTTAGCTAGTAGTTAGGGGCGTCGGCAAGCTTGCTGACGCCCCTAACTATGAATCACGCTCAACGTCAGCCGTAGCCTGCCAGTCAGTGCGTGACATCGATGGGAGCGACCAAGGCGAATCGCACAATGGTCGATTTTCGACCCAGAAAGGATTTAGGATGAAATCAACGGCTCGGCTGGCAATCGAGATGGCGCCCGAGGAATCCGTGTCCGCCCGGGTGTGGTTGGCGGACAGCCCGAACGATTGCAGCGATATGGGGCGTATGCGCGGCTTACTAGCCTCCTTGGGAAGCCGAGTTCGTTTGTCACTCCTCCGGACCAGAATGCGGTCCGTTGCATATGCCGCGGTGTTTTTGATGATCGGGGTCTTTGCGCCTGCGTCCGCCAGCTATGCAAGCGGTCCTGGCGAACTCGCGCGCACTGGCTCTTTCGGAATGAGCGAAGGCGACTTCCAATGGCCGCACGACCTGGCCGTCGACCCGGCAGATAACAGCGTGTACGTAGTGGACACTCCGGAAGGCTCGGAACGGGGATCGACACCCGCTACCGTCCGCATACAAAAGTTTGGAACGGGTCTCGGTGCTCCGACCGCTAGCGTGTCGGTGCCGACACCAACCGGATCATCTCCATACGCGAGCACCCCATTTGTCGCCGGCGTAGCGGTCGACTCGCAGCTGGAACGACTGTACGTCCTCGAGGACGCCAAGACTACGCAATCGGGACACACCGAATTCGCTGGGTATCGAATCGTCGCCTATTCCACGAAAGAAACCGGCAAACTGCTTACGACGTCGCCCAGCGTAAAACTTCACGGGGAACCAGGTGTCTTTTATGTATTCCCGCCGATGCCCGAAACCGAAGAACCGACGATTGAAGTTCTAAGCACGCCGCAGGGCATCGCCGTCGAACCGGGCACCCACGATCTCGTCGTGCTCGGCGTTGACAGCACGGGCAATACGCTGGTTCAGCGGATCAGCACTAGTGGCCCAGAATATACCGAAGGTAAATTCGAAGCCGCGTACGACGACGGCACAGCACATGCCATAGCCCAGCCAAGTCGCAGCGCCAACGGTCTGGTTGTTCCCGCGGAAGGAACGATCTATTTGGTCGCGCGCAACGCGGCTGGTGGATCGACCGCGCCAGGAGTCGTCGAGCTGTCGACCAAGGCTCCGGCCAGCATGGAAAACCCGGCTGTGACGATTGTCGAGAAGGAGCCGGGGACACCGGGCTTCAAGCAGCTCACCGGAGGTATTGCAGACAAGGGTGTGGATGCGGGTGCAGCGATAGCGGCCGCTCCTGATAGGCCGCTTATCTACGCCTTCGAGACAAACGAACCGGAAGAACCCTTTAGCGAACCGGCTACGCCGGGGGTCTACGAGATAAGGGGGATGTCGACGACGCCGGGACCAGAACTCGGTTCTCAGCAAATCGTCTACGGGGGCAAGAAATTTGGCGAACCATGCTCGCTCACGTCCAAGGCGATGGCGGTGGCCGCGGGAAGCGGAGGAGTGCTTTACGCGCTAGACGAGGGTGGCGTCGAAACTAATGAAGGACCGACCTCGTTCGGGTTTGACCTCGTGAAGTTCGGTCCCGCCGGCTCTGGTTGTCCGATCCCGTCGGCCAATTTTTCCATTGACGGTGAAGGTTCAAGTGAAACCGTTGCGGTGAAGAAGGGTGAAGCTGTCAAATTCGACGCGGGCATCTCTCAACTCAATGGCGAAGAACCGGAAGAAGTCTTGTGGGACCTCGATGGGTCGGGAAAATACGCTACGAAAATCACGGGAAGCCCGGCATCGCTCACGACTTCCGAAACCTACATCACTCCTGGTATCTATACGATTGGCGTAAAGGTTCTGCTGAGCAAAGGCGGTGCCTACGGCGATCCAGCTCCGGTGACGAAGGTGCTGGAAGTCGAGCCAACGCCGCCGACCGCAAGCTTCGAAGCGTTCCTTGCGAGCGATCTCGCCAAAGCGATCGGGGCCGGGCAGTCGATCAAACCAGAAGAAAGCGTCACCTTCAACGCGGAAGGTTCGGTCGATCCGACCGGGGAATGCGTGCTGCAGCCACCTAGTTGCAAACAAACCACCAAGCTAAAGAGCTACACGTGGACATTCGGTGACGGCAAGACAGAAAAAACGTCAAGCCCGCAATACACGCGAGCGTTTAGCAACTCTGGCACGACGGCAAGGGCCGAAACGGTCAGCTTGACTGTAACCAACGAAGAAAATGTGGAAAGCATGACGCCGGCTACGCAGACGTTGACGATCGAAGGCAAAGAAGCTCCGATCACAACTCCGCCCATAATTACTCCTCCCATTGTCACTCCGCCCATCGTGACACCGCTCAAAGAGGTACCTAACGGAGTGGCACCGGTGCGACCGCTCACAAGGGCGCAAAAGCTTGTCAAGGCATTAAAGGCCTGTAAGAAGGTGAGGCCTAGAAAGCGGCGGCTAAGCTGTGAAAAGTTTGCAGAAAAAAAGTATGGAGCGCATCACGGTAAAGCGAAGAAGAAAAGTAAAAAGTAGCTTGAGGGCGCCGTAGTATCACGTTATCGGCTTTGTGACAAATGCCGGACCGGCGAAGTGTATGTTGGATGCATATCCGCCGTAACACAAGCCGGCTTACATATATGTCGCCGGCAGAAAGGTTCGTTATGCAAAAGCAGATACTACGGCGCCTCGTAGCCGTTCTCGGTGGCCTCAGTGTGTGTGGTGTGTTGGCGCCTGCCATCGGACAGGCGAGCTTTAGCTCTCCCTATACCACTCAGTGCTCCGGAAGCTCGGTTCTTGGCATCGTCACAACGCTACAAACAAACATCGATGCCAAGTGGAGCGCTCAGTTCGGCGAAACTGCCGCGACGTCTCCGTTGGCATGTACCGGTAGGGGGATCGAAGTAGGGTTTGAATCGGGCAGCAATCCGGAAGCGCTAAACGCACTGGGGGCCACGTCAGGTGTGCGCAATGCGGAATACTCATTCGCCGGCAACGAAGAGCCGCCGTCTCTGGGTGAATGGCTCAGTATCGACCTTGGTAACGAACCCGGTCACAACTCTGGCCTAATTCGTCAGATACCAGTAGCGACCACAGCGATCGCTCCGATCGTTACCTTCCCGGCAGGGTGTGCACTTCCAGAAAAAGAGGCTACTGGGGACGGTAGGTTCACTGTCTCCAACGCATCGCTAGAGAAGGTATATGCTGGTGAAATCGTGACGTGGGGCGAATTGCTGCCGGATATCGAAACTGCGTGCGCGAGCACCCCGATCAAGCGGGTGGTGCCCAACTCCTCGGAAGGCACTTCGTTTGTCTTCAAGCAGTGGTTGAACACGGTTAACAAAAGCCGCGGGTGGACCTCACTGGGCAACGCGGAATGGCCCAATGACAGTGGCGTGAGCGCCACGGTGCGTGCACCATTCGGGGATCGTAGCGAGGCTCAGACGGTGGCGGAAACAAATGGCGCGATTGGCTTCGCCAGTCTCCCCAACGCTCGTTCCGAAGGTTTCGGCGTGTTCTCCCCGGAAAACACGCATCACAACAACTCGGGGCGGTTCTGGCTGTCGGTGACCAACGGAGCAAGCGAACGGGTCGAGCCCACGCGTGATCCCCACTCGGGAGCAAATAACGTCAAGGGAGCCAACTGCGACAATCCGACGTTCAACTACGTACCGAGCGGATATGACACTACGGCGACGCCGATCTGGCGCTCCGTCTCGGCCGCGGGGAGCAAAACCGGTTGGCCGATCTGCACGCTCACGTACGCGCTGGCATGGGACGATGCGTCGACGGTCTACGGCAACACGGAAACGCGCGAGGCGATGCAGCGAACGGTGAAGGACTACCTCGCTTTCGTGCTGGGGACGGAAGGCCAGGAAGAAGCCGAGAACCGCGACTATTCGAAACTGCCGTCGGGGCTGCTGGCCGATGCGCAGGACGGCCAGAGCCGTGTTGGCTGGAAAAAGATCCCGGGATCCAAAGAAGAAGTCCAGGCCGCGGTGAAAGTCGAAATCTCGGCCGACGAAACCCATCGGAATCCCTAGATGCAGGTCGGCGGTAATGCTCAGCGTCGAGCGTTGAGCATGGCCGAATCGCAGTAAAGACCGAGCCCCCAGGCGGCCCAGACGGCGCCCGGGGGCTCGCGCGGTTTAGGGTTTGGCACCCTGAGCTCTGAGCTCGCAGGTGCTCGATAGCCTAACGCTGCCCAAACCTAGCCGTGACGGCTCTAGCCGCGACGGCGCGACGTTGCTAGTGTTCAACGAGGTCGGGGCGGCTCGACCGTAGGGCTCCCTTGATGGGCAGATGTTGCTCTGTCCTTCGCGGTGGATACAGGCTCTGCGGTCAAGCACCCCGGCCCCTCTTGCTGGCCCGGCCCATCGTCTCTAAACAATCGGCAAAGGCATCGTAAACAATACCAAAGTCGTTCTGGATAGAGCATCAAAACAACATCTTAGACACGAATTTTTACAGCAAATACTATTCGTGTCTTGTTGACAGTCAGTGGGGTTTGGTCAGGTTTGATCCGACAAGGACCCGCTCAGCGGCCTGGTTGGAGAGCGGCCGCGTGGTTTGACGGACGGGGGCCGCACGACGGACGGGACGCATGGCGAATCGACTTCCATGGCGAATCGACCTCCGACCTCCAAAATCGACCTCGGACCTCCATAGCAAATCGACCTCAGCACATGTGCGGCACATGCCTGTTCACAGGATCGTCACGCGCGCGAGCGTCGAGTGCCGTAGATAGGTGGTGCCGCGCCGGTGGCGGGCCGTGCGTGCGCGCCTCGGGACGCCGTGTGTCGCGCCTTGTTCCGCCCAAGCTGGGCATCTATGGTACTCATCCTGCCAAGCGAATCGATGGATAGCCCCCAGGTTTCAGCGAGCGCCGCTACTCGGTGTGCTGCTTGTGACGCCCCGCTGGCCCCGGACCAGCGCTACTGCCTCTCCTGCGGTGAGCCGGCGGTCCCGATGAGCAGCGTGCTGCGCGCGGGCCTGCCCGCGAACGCGCCCGACCCCTTCGGCGCCGGCCGCGACCCCGGCTCGACCCCGGCCACGCCCCCGGCGAGCCTGCTGGCCGCAAGCGCTGCCGGAGCGGGCGCCGGGCGCGGCGGCCCGGGAGCGCCCCACGACAATCGTCAAACCCTCAACGTGATCGCGGGCGTGGGGGTTCTGCTGCTGGCGATGGGCGTCGGCGTCCTGATCGGCCGCTCGAGCAATGGCTCCGCCAAACCGGCTGCGCCGCAGGTGATCAGCGTCGCCTCGGCCCCGACCTCGACCGGGACGGGCACGACATCGAGCACGGCCGAACCGACCTTTAGCGACGACTGGCCGTCGGGAAAGAAAGGCTTCACCGTGCAGCTGGAAGCCCTGCCGCAGTCCGGCGCGAAAGTCACGGCGGTGCAAGCGGCCAAGTCGGCGGCGAGCGGCAAGGGCGCCAAGGGCGTCGGCGCGCTGAAGTCCGAAGACTTCAGCAGCCTTACCGCCGGCAGCTACGTCATCTACTCGGGCGTCTACACGAAGAAGGCCGAAGCCGAAAAAGCCTTGCCGGGGCTGAAGAAGAACTTCCCCTCCGCCAAGGTGATCGAAGTCTCGAGCGGCGGCGCGATCGGCGAAGCGGGCGAAAGCAACAAGGTCGGTGAAAGCTTCAAAAAACCGGCGCCCTCGAGCGTTCTGGAAAAAGTCAACAAAGCAAAAGGGAAGAGCTACGTCCAGAAATCCAAGGAACTCCCGAACGTGATCTCGACGGAATGAGCTGAGCGGAATGGCGGCTGAGGACAAGGGCGGGGGCGTAATCGGGCCGGGGCGGGAGACGGACGCTGACGCCGTTGCGCGCCCGGAGACAGGGGCTCACGCCGTTGCACGCCCGGAGACAGGGCCTCACGCCGATGCGCGCCCGGGCAGGGGCGCCTTGCCCCACGAGCGCTCCGGGCTGGAACGTCGCCACGACGAGCTGGTCGAGCAAGTTCGCGGTCTGCACTGGGATCTCGGTGGTCTTGCCTACGAGATGGCGATCCGCGACCACTTCCGCCTGGACGTGCTCATGCGCCGGGCCGCGATGCTGCAGGAGCGCGACGCCGAGCTGGCGGAGGTCGAGCGCCTGCTGCACTCCGAGCGCAGGGGAATCGCCGGCGCCTGCCCGGCCTGTTCGGCCCCGCACAGCCGCGGCGCGGTCTTCTGCTGGCAGTGCGGTCGCCAGCTGATGGAGTCGGCGGCGTCCCAGAAGCTCCCCGTGGCCGCGCGCGCTCCCGAGGCGACCGGCTCGAGCGACTGCGGGGCGCCGACCGAGCGTTTGCCCGCCATCGCCGTGCCGGTGATCGCCGATGCGCTCGTCGGCGAGGAACCGGCAGCAGGCGCCGCCGCGCCGGGCGCGCCGTCGTCGAGCAGAGACACCACAGGGGGCTCGTCGGGACTCCCGTCGCCGCGCGTCTCGGCGTTGCTCGTACTCGTCTTCCTCGCCTTCGGCACGATCCTCGGTGGCGCGGCGGGCTCGCGCGTGGACGAAACGCTGGCCGCGTCGGGCCCCGAGCGGCTGCTGCTGCCCGCTGCGGCGCCCTCCGCCGAAGCGTCGGTGGCCTCGCAGTCCGGCTCCTCGGCCTCAGAAGCGCCGCCCGTCGAAGCCGAAGCGACGCCGAGCGCAAGCGCGCCGCGGTCCGGCAAAGGCACCTCTGAACAGACGAGCGCCGAAGAATCCTCGCCGCAGAACGGCGAAGGAGAAGGAGGCTCGGAAGCGACCGGCTCCAAGCCGGCCACCGTCAAGCACGTGTTCGTGATCATGCTCGCCGACCAGCCGTACGCGGCGTTGTTCGGCCCGAGCTCGAAAATGCCCTACCTGGCGCACACGCTCGAGTCCAAGGGCGAGCTGCTCTCGCGCTACTACTCGGTCGCCCACCAGGAGCTGGCCGGCGAGATCGCGCTGCTCAGCGGCCAGGGCGCCACCCCGCAGACTGAGGAGAACTGCCCCGCCTACACCGACCTGGCGCCCGCAACGGTCGGCGCCGAAGGGCAGGCGCGCGGCGAAGGCTGCGTCTACCCGGAGGGTGTGCAGACCCTGCTCGACCAGCTGCGCGCCAAGCAGCTGAGCTGGCGCGCCTACATCCAGGGCCTGGAAGAAGCGCCGGCAAAGCTGCCGGCGTGCGCGCACCCGGCGCTCGGTCAGCCGGACCCCAGCTCGTTTGCCGAAGCGCTCGCGCCTCAGGCGGGTGCA
Source organism: Solirubrobacteraceae bacterium (assembly GCA_036269375.1). Classification (GTDB taxonomy): domain Bacteria; phylum Actinomycetota; class Thermoleophilia; order Solirubrobacterales; family Solirubrobacteraceae; genus Palsa-744. The sequence goes on along the minus strand of DATASE010000085.1, from coordinate 10,023 downwards.
GCCCCGTCCCCCACCGCGACGCAGCCGACCGCCGCGACGCCGGGTGCCCCCCCCGGCGCCATCTCGGGCCCCTACGCGACCTTTCGCAACCCGCTCGTCTACTTCCACTCGCTGATCGACGCGCCATCCTGCCAAGCACTCGACGTCGGCATTGCCAACCTGGGCAAGGACCTGACGAGCGCAAGAGGCGCTCCTGCCTTCTCCTACATCTCGCCCGACCTCTGCCACGACGGCTCGCCGACCCCGTGCGCCCCCGGTGCGACGGCCGGAACGGCGCCGGCCGAAGCGTTCCTGAAGGGGGTCGTCCCGGAGATCCTCGCGTCGTCCTCCTACAAGGAAGGCGGTCTGATCGTGATCACCGCAGACCAAGCGCCGGCCGGCGGCGAACTGGCGGACTCGAGCAGCTGCTGCGGCCAGCCGCGCTTCCCGGACCTGCCGCAGAGCGCGATCGAAGAAGCCTCGCCGACCCCGCTGCGGCCGCCCGGCGGCGGTCAGGTGGGCGCGCTGCTGCTCTCGCCGCTGGTCAAAGCCGGGTCGGCCAGCCAGGAACCGGCAAACACCTACTCGCTGCTGCGCCTAATCGAGGACGAGCTCGGTCTGAGCCACCTGGGCTACGCCGGTTCGAGTCGCCTTACGGCACTCGAACCGTCGACGCTCTTCTCGAAAGCGGGCTGACCAGCGCCGAGGCGCCGCTCGCGCGCTCGGTCGTTGCCAGCTGGTCGTAGGTGACGGCGTCGCGATCGTGCGCCGCACGGGCCAGCAGCCACTCGAGCGCGAGCATGTGGCTCGGGCGGCCGAGGTCGCCGGGGTGGACGTCGAGCCGCAGCGTCTCGCCTGCGAGCACCCCCCGCGCGCGCAGCAGCGCCGGGGAGAGCGCCCGGCGCATCCGCCCGCCGCCGGACAGGGTCACGGGAGGGGCGAGCGCTCGGCGCGAGCCAGCGCCATCGGCCCGATCGTCGACCCGCGAGCCGTCCGCACCGGTCGCTGCGGCCAAGCCGGCGGAGACCCCGGCACGGTGCACGCCGAGCAGGGCGGCCCACCAGTCAAAGCGCTCGCTCACCGTTGCCCGCAGCGCCGGCGTGTAAGCGTAGCCTGGGGCGACGAACCCCTTCGGCTCGATCCCGGCGAGCTTGAGCAGTCGGCGCCCGGCGTCGACCGAGCGGCGCGTCTCGACCGCGTCCATCCCGACGAACTCGCCGTCGCGATCGCGGCTGAGCGTGCGCAGCGCCTGATAGGTGCCGCCGGCGCGCGCGGGGGTGCGCCGGTGCGCGCTGGTGGGGCGAAGGTGCTGGAAGCCATGCTGGGCGATCGTGTCGCCGCCCCGTTCGCGCTCGATCAGCCAGCTGACCATCTCCGGCGAGCGCTCGGCGAGCGGGTGCAGGTCGCGCGCGGGGATCACCATCAGCGTGACCCTGTCGATCCCGTGGTCGTCAAGCCAATCGCGGATCAGCGCACAGCGCTCGAAGGTCGCCGGCTCCACGTCGTGAAGCGCGACGGCGATCGTCCTGCGCGCCGCCGCGGTCATGCGACCAGCCGCTCGGCGCCCGACCCCGGCGGCCAGCCCGGGACGGTTGTCGGGTGAGCGCTCGCGGTAGTCCCGTCGGTCGGGTTCGCGCTGCTCGCGTGCTCGGTCAGGACCCGCGTGTAGCCGTCGGCCAGTCGCTGCAGCGCGCGCTCCCAGGTGCGCTCGCGCACCGCGGCTTGAGCGGCAAGCGCAAGACGCTCGCGCAGCAGCGGCGAGCCCGCCAGCTCCAGCAGCGCCGCAGCCAGCGCCTCGGCGCTGGGCTCGCACAGCAGCCCGGTGCTGCGGTGCTCGACCAGGGTCGCCGGCCCGCCGGCGGCGACGGCGAGGACGGGAACGCCGGAGGCCTGCGCCTCGAGGATGACTTGGCCGAAGGTGTCGGTCTGGCTGCAGAAAAGAAACGCATCAGCGCGCGCGTAGGCGCGCGCCAGATCTTCGCCGTGAAGCCAGCCGAGGAAGGTCGCGTGCTCGCCAAGCAAGGCGGCCGCGTGCTCGCGCTCGGGCCCGTCGCCCGCCAGCAGCAGGTGCAGGCTCGGCTCGCGCTCGCGCGCGGTCAGGAACGCGTCGACCAGCAGCTCGACCCCCTTCTCCCGAGTCAGGCGCCCGGCGTAGAGCACGTAAGTGCGCCCGTCCGCCGCACGACCGCCGCTCGGCGATCCCACCGCCTGCCGCTCGGCGCGCAGCGCCGGATCGAAGCGGGCGGTGTCCACACCGCGGTCCCAGCGCACGATCTTCTCGCCGGCCAACCCGACGCGGGCGAGCGCCTCGTCGGAGGCGGGGCTGGGGGAGAGCACCAGCTCGCAGGCGTTGTAGAAGGCGCCGACCGCCGTCTCCATGGCCGTGGCCACCGCGGCGCGCTCGCTGCGCAGCTGCGCATAGGCGGTCAGCTCGGTGTGATAGCTGCCGATCAGCGGCAGCCCGAGCGCCTTGGCCAGCAGCGCCCCCGCGATCCCGGCCGGCCCCGGGGAGCAGACGTGGATCGCGTCGAACGGGCTCTCGGTCAGCGTCTGCACGGCCGCGCTGAGCGACGGCACCCCGATTCGCAGCCCCGGATAGAAGGGCACGTCGAACTCGCTGACGGCCGCCAGGCGCCGGTCGACGTGCGGGTCGGTCGCCACGACCTCGATCTCATAGCCCGGGACCCCGCGCGAGCGGATCTCCTCGATCGTGCGCGACACCCCATGGGTGGAGCCGATCCCGTCGGCGACGATCGCCACGCGCGGCAGCTCGCCGTCGTCGCTGCGCGAGTCGAGCTTGGCCTGCTCTTTGGCCAGGAACGCCGTTGCGGGCGCGTAGGGGATCGCGGCGATGCAGCTCTCGAAGATGCCGCCCGCAGCCGCGGCGACCGCGCTCATCCCGCCGTCGCCGGTGACCGCCCCCAGCGCCTGCTCGACCGCCGCGCGCAGCTTGCGCTCGTGCAGGCGAGCGGCCTTGCGATAGAGCTCGGAATGGCTGAAACCCTCCTCCTGCATGTAGGCGATCAGCCCGCGCTCGTCGAGGTGGTCGAGCTCGACGGCGACCAGCCAGGCGCGCAGCAGGCAGCGCGCGTCGGCCGGTGTGAGGTCAGAGCCCGTGGCCCCGTGGCGCGCATCGCCCTCGTTCAGCAGCCGCTGGGCCATGCGCATGACGCGCTGGGGATCGGGGGAGGTGAGACCCGACTCGGCGCTCCCATCGGCGTCCTGCGCGCCCCACAGCGAGCGCGCCGCCAGCGCGATTGCTGCGTGCGCCCACTTGGCGGCGCTGCCCTGTTTGCCTTTGGCTTCGACGCGACCGGCGCGCAGGTGATCGAGGAACTCGGCCGGGCTGGCCGCCGGCGGGGCCTCGGTCCAGGTGCGCCCGACGTCAACGCCGGCGTGATCGTCGCTGCCGCCGATGCCGATGCCGTCGCGCGTCCCGACATAGGTGGCGGCCGGAAGGTTGAGCCGGTGCGCGCGCGAGCCGTTGCGCGTCTCCCAGACCTCGAACAGCTCGCCCAGCCGACGCCGGTGCCGGCGCGTCAGCGGCGCGCCGACCGCGTAGTAGGGGTGGGCCAATGCGCAGGCGATCCCCGCGTCCTGCAGGTACATCGCGCACAGCTCGACGTCGTGGCTGTTTGCCTGCAGCCACTCGTGATCCTCAGCGGTGATCCCGTAGCAGAGGACGTGTACGGCCTGCGGCTCGCCGCGAAAGTGCGCGGTCAGCTCCTCGGAGACGAACACGTCCGGGCGATCGGCGATCGCAAGCGCGCCGTCGATCGTGTCGTGGTCGGTGATGGTGACGAAGTCCATCCCGCGCCGCTTGGCAAGTTCGTAGACCTCCTCGGGAGGCGTCGCACACTCCGGCAGCCCCACGGCCCGCTGGACGCCTAGCTTGGAAACCTGCGAGGCAGTTGAGTGGCAGTGCATGTCGACCCGTGTGGTCGAACTCATCTTCGTTCCTCTCGTCCTTGATCTCATTTTTTCGTATGCGAATAGGTTCTCCCCGCAATTTGCGGCTTTTGTGACCAGGTCGGCACTTTCGTGTGAAAGAGGTGTGAAGGCGGAGGGAGGCCGATCGCCTGTCACTATCCCCGTTGAAGCGGTTATGCGAGATCAGCCAACGAAAGGCAAGGCATGAGCAGCGGCGAGGTCGGTCTCGTCGTCTCGGTGATCCTTGCCTGCGCCGTCGAGGCGGTCGAGGCGCTGACGATCGTGCTCGCGGTCGGCACGACGCGCGGCTGGTCCTCGGCGCTCGCCGGCGTCGGCGCCGCGACGCTGGCCCTGGCGGCGGTCGTGGCCGCGCTCGGGCCGGCGCTGACCGCGCTGCCGATCGGCGCGCTGCGGGTGGTGGTCGGCGGTCTGTTGCTCGTGTTCGGGTTGCAGTGGCTGCGCAAGGCGATCCTGCGCGGCGCCGGCCTGAAGGCCAAGCACGACGAGCTGCAGACCTTCGCCGAAGAGGCCGCGGCGGCGCGCGCCGCCGGCGGGCTGCGCGCCGGCTTTGACGGCTACTCGTTCACGATCGCCTTCAAGGGCGTGCTGCTGGAGGGTCTCGAGGTCGCGTTCATCGTGCTCACGTTCGGAGCCAATCAGCACGACGTCCCCCTGGCCGCGCTCGCGGCAGTCGTTGCGGTCGCTCTTGTCGTCCTGGTTGGCGTCGCTGTCCGCGCGCCGCTCGCGCGGGTGCCCGAGAACACGATGAAGTTCGCGGTCGGCGTGATGCTCACCTCGTTCGGAATGTTCTGGGGCGTCGCGGGCGCCGGCGCCAGCTGGCCGGGAGACGACGCCGCCCTGCTGGCGATCGTGCTCGCGGTATTGCTGTGCTCGCTGGCGATGACCCGCGGGCTGCGGACCCGGTCCGAGCGCGTGTTGCTCGCCGAGGGTGCGTCGCTCGCCGAGCTGGCTACGCAATCGGCCGGCGCCGAGCCGGGGCTGGGCGCATGAGCCGGGTGCGCGCGTTGCCGGCGGGGATCTGGGAGTTCGTCGTCGGCGACGACTGGCGCACCGCGCTCGGGGTCGTCGTCGCGCTCGGTGCGGTCGCGCTGCTGGCGGTGGTGGGGATATCCGCCTGGTGGCTGATGCCGCCCGCGGTCCTGCTCCTGCTGGCGCTGTCGCTGAGGCGCGCGATCGGCGCCTGAGCGCGGTGCCTATTCGACCTCGGGCCAGTCGAGCGCGTCGGCCAGCGCGTCGGCGCCCAGCTCGATCAGCCTGCTGCGGGCGATCGGCAGGTATGCACCGTCGACCAGTCCCAGCCACTCGACCGAGCGCTGCTGCGGGTCGACGATCAGGACCTCGTCGACGTGGTGGGCGGCGTAGAAGGGGAGCTTCTCCCAGCTCTCGTCGTTGGGGGACACGATCTCCATGACCAGCGCGGCGGTCGAATGCCAGATGCCAGTCGGTGGCGCGCGGTGCAGTCCGCCATCCGGCACGCGGTAGTCGCCTTCGCCGTCGCCCAGGTTGAATTGCGCGCAGGCGTGCAACCGCGCCCGCTTGGCAAGTGGTCTCAGCACGCAGGCTAGCTGCCACTCGAGCACGCCGTGCGGGCCAGATGGAGCAGGAACCATGTGCAGAACGCCCTCCCAAATCTCGTCGAAACGGTCGAGCCCCGAGCGCTTGCGGCGCTCGAGGATCGGCTCCAGGCCCGCTGTCGATGGATCAAGGACGAGTGTGCGCACCCATCCAGAATATCGCTGCGACACGACCCGATGTAGACAACACGCTACATCGGACGTCGGATGGATCAAACGGCGGGGACGGCCGGCGCGCCCGCCAGGACCGCGAGCGCTCCCACGGCCCCTGCGCACAGCAGTGTCGGCACGATCCCGCGGCGCAGCGCCAGCAGCGCGACGGCCGCGGCGGCAAGCAGCACGTACTGCCACCACACCCCGAGCGCGGCGGCGAGCGGCACGGCGGCGCCGAGGATCGCACCGGCTGCGGCCGGTGCGGCGCCGGCCAGGAACGCGAGCACGCGCGCGTCGACGAGCAGGCGCTCGAAGCGCGCGGCGCCGATCAACACGAAGGAGAAGGAGGGGGCGAACGCCACCAGCGCGGCCAGCAGGCCACCGCCGAGCCCTTTCGCCGAGTAGCCGACGGCGGCGACTGTCTGGGTCACAGGCCCCGGCGTGACCTGGCCGAGTGCCACGGCATTGAGGAATTGGGCGTGGGTCATCCAGTGGTAGGCGTTGACCGCATCGGCCTGCATCAGCGGCACGATCACAAAGCCTCCGCCGAAGGCAAGCGCCCCGACCTTGAAGGCGGTCCAGGCGAGCGCGGCGGTGCTGGCTGGTGCGGCGGTCGCGACGGCCAGCAGCGGGACGCGGGCGAGCCATCGAAGCGGCGGGCGCCCGGATGGCGAGGCTCGCCGTGCGGACCAGGCGTGCGCACGGCCCGCCAGCGCGGCCGCCGGCGCCCACGCATGCGCGCCTAGCGCCGGCCGCCGCGCCAGCGTGTGGCGGGCGAGCTCGAGCGCCCCGCAGGCGAGCAGCACGAGCACCAGATAGGGACCGACCGTCGCCGCGGCGACGCCGCCGGCGACCCCGTACACGAGCACGCGCCCGAGCATCCGATCGCGGGCACGCGGATCGCCGGCGCGCGTCCCGCGGGCGCGCACGAGTAGCGGCCGCGCGACGCCCCAGCCGGCTGTCACCGCCACCGCCGGGACCGCGGCGCCCGCGCCCATTCCGGCTCCGCGCACCCACAGCGGCGGCGAGCCGGCCAGGAACAGGGTGGAGAGCGCGAGGATCAGGACGAGCCCCGGCAGGACGAAGCAGAGACCCCCCAGCAGCGCTCCGCCGTTGCCGCGCAGTCGCCACGCGCAATAGATCGCAAGCTGGGTCGAAGCCGGCCCCGGCAACAGGTTGACCGCCGCCAGCGCCCGCTCGAACTGCTCGTCGCTCAGCCAGCCGCGGCGCGCCACGCACAGCTCGCGCAGCAGCGAGACGTGCGCCGGCGGGCCGCCGAAGCCGATGCAGCCGATCCGCCCCCACTCGCGTGCGATCGTGCGCAGCGGCGGCTGCGTGCGCTGCTCGAGCGAGGGCATCGGGCGAAGACTTGCACGCCCGAGCGTCGACTCGCAGGGAGATTCGGTGGCAGCCGCAGACGAGACGTTGGCGCCCGGCGCCGAGTCTCCTGGGGGTAGGGCTTGGCCGCCGAAGCCGAGTCGCCGGAGATGAGACTCGCCTCATGCTGGTTCGGTCGTCTCCGCGCTCGCATATGCTGCCGCGCGCATGCACGGACCACTCGCAACGCTGCTCGCCTCCTCGGCGCTCACGTACTTCCAGGCGATCGTGCTCGGGGTCCTGCAGGGGGTGACCGAGCTGTTCCCGATCTCAAGTCTCGGTCACACGGTGCTGTTCCCGACGCTGTTTGGCTGGAACAAGCTCGTCGACGCCCAATCCCAGTCGGAGTCCTTCTGGCTGGCATTCATCGTGATGCTGCACGTGGGCTCGGCGATCGGCCTGCTCATCTACTACTGGAGCTCCTGGGTGGAAATCGTCGGGGCCTTCTTCGCCACCTTGCGCAAGCGTCGCGCCGAGACCCCCAACGAGCGCTTGGCGTGGCTGATAATCATCGCCTCGATACCCGCCGGCCTGATCGGCCTGGCGCTCGAGCACCAGCTGCGCACGCTGACCGCCAAGCCGGAAGTCGCGGCGATCTTCCTGATGGTCAACGGGCTGATCCTGCTCGCCGCCGAGCGTTACCGGCGACGCGCGGAGGTGCGCGAGCTGGCCGAACGGGAGGGGCTGAATCCCGAGGGCGGCCGGCAGCTGGCCACGCTCGAATACCGCGAGGCCGCGGTCGTGGGTCTGGCCCAGTCCACGGCGCTGGTGGCCGGCATCAGCCGCGATGGCATCACGATGGGCACCGGTCTTGCGCGCGGCCTGGACCACAGCGATGCCGCCCGCTTTGCCTTCATGCTGGCGACGCCGATCATCCTCGCCGCAGGCCTTTTCAAGCTGCCCGACGTACTCGGCCACCTCGGTAACGGGATTCGCGGACAGGCGCTGGTGGGGTGCATCGCGGCGGCGATCACGGCCGTGTTCACGGTCGCCTTCCTGGTGCGCTGGTTCAAGACGCGCACGCTGATCCCGTTTGCGATCTACTGCCTGGCCTTCGGCGCGTTCATGTCCGTGTACACGCTCGCCTGAGTGTGAGCGCCGCCGCCACCGGGCATCTCTTCTCGGCGTTGGTCTTGCCCGATCGATCGGGACGGGCGACGGGCAATCGTCGCCGGCGGCCGCCGGCGACGCGCGCAGCCATCGCCATCATGCTCTGAGCCATGCCACCACGCCGCAACCCACAGCTGAGGACGCCGCAGCGGATGTTCGAGACGCGCAGCCAGTCCTGGGAGCAGGCCGGGCTGCTGCACCAGGTCAGCCCGGGCGCGGTGCGCCGCGCGCGCTGGCACGCGCTACTGCTGATCCCCCTGTTCGTCGGCGTCGTCGTCCTGTACGAACAGCGCTACTCGCTGCTGGGCCTCAAGGCACACGGCGAAGGTCAGCTGGCGTGGCTGAAGACCCCGGTCGACCTCGTCACGGTGGCGATCCTGCTGATGCTCGGCTGGGCGATCGCGCGCGACGCGGGCCGCGCCCTGGGCCCGGCGCTGTTTCGCCGCATGGAGCCGGCGGCGGCCGGCACCGTCGGCTTCGTGCTGCGGCTGCTGACGGTTGCCGTGGCACTGATCGTCGCGCTGCGCGTGATCGGCGTGCAGCCAAAGGAATTGGCGCTCGGCGGCGCCTTCACCGTCGTGATCGTCGGGCTGGCCGCGCAGCAGACGCTCGGCAACTTCTTCGCCGGCACCGTGCTGTTGAGCGCGCGCCCCTTCCGCGTCGGCGACGTGGTGCGCTTGCAGGGTGGCCCGCTGGCGGGCCAGCTCGAAGGCACGATCGCCTCGCTGGGCCTGCTCTACACGACCTTCGCCGCCGAGGAGGGCACGATCATGGTGCCCAACAGCGTGGTGCTCAACGTCGCGATTCTGGCCCGCGAGCGGCTGGGGCAGGACGGACGTTGATCGGTGGTTTGACCGCTCATTCGCTCACAGTTCCGGCCGGCCCATGCTTCTTTGGGTGCATGCGGCCCGCGCATGCTTTTTTTGAGACGTTCGGCCCGCGCATGCTTTTTTTTGAGACGTTCGGCCCGCGCATGCGCGGGCCGCGGAGTGGCGCATGCGCCACTCCGTCGAGACGGCGCATGCGCCGTCTCGGCCAACCGCACATGTGCGGTTGGCTTCCTCTCAAGGATCGATTCGATACCTGAGCAAGAGCTGCGAGTCGTGCTCGTGCACGCTCACAAGGGTCATCGCCGCGGGGGGTTCGAGGTCGGCGCCGCTGAGGATGCGCAGCGACTCGCCGCCCAAATCGCCGCCGGCGAGCGTCGGCGCAAGCGAGAGGAACAGCTCGTCGACCAGCCCGTCGGCGAGCAGGTTCGCGTTCAGGTGCGGCCCGCCCTCGCACAGCAGCGTGCGCACGCCGAGCCGCCCCGCAAGCGCGGCCAGTCCCGCGGCGAGGTCGAGCTGACCGTCGTGGGCGCAGCGCAGGTACTCGATCCGCGCCTGGCAGCCGGCGGGCAGGCTCGCCTGCGAGGCGGTCAGGACGGCGACGCGCGACTCGGGGTCGGCAAGCAGGGGAACGCTCTCGTCCAGCGCGAGGCGCCCGGAGACCACGCAGGCCAGCGGCTGCTCGGCCAGCCCCGCTGCGCGTCGGGCGGCGAGGCCCTCTGCGCTTCTGATCAGTCGCCCGTAGCGCTCGGCGCGCAGCGTGCCGGCTCCGACCATCACCGCGTCGACTACGGTGCGCAGCCCGTGAAAGAGCAGTTTGTCCGCGGCGTCTCCGATCCCCCCCGAGCGCCCGCCGAGCGTTGCCCGACCGTCGACGGTGCTGACCATGTTCAGCAGCGTGTAGGGCCGCTCGCGGGCGCCGGAGCCCGCCTGCACGCTCAAATCGAGCCCGTCGAGCAGCGCCGAGACGGCGATCGGCGCGCCGGTGGCGAGTGGGTGCAGCGTTACCGGCGCCTGTGGACGGTCGTCCGAGCTCGAGCCCATATACCACT
>DATASE010000084.1:0-5480 GCA_036269375.1 Solirubrobacteraceae bacterium | reverse complement strand
CGACGGCGACCAGCTGGCGCTGCGCGTGGCCTACTCGCTGGCTCGCGCCCGTGTGCTGGTGGCGCGCGGCGTCGGCGCCGGCGAGCAGGTCGACTGCGCCGCGGTTCGGGAGACGTGCGAACGGGCGGTCACGGCGCTCGAGGACGTCCGCAAGGTCAAGCTCCAGCTGACCGGCGCCCGGACGCAGATCGATCGCGCCGGCGAGATCGTCGAGGCGATGAGCGCGCGCGTGCGCCAACACCTGGCGGAGGTCGACGCGCTCGTCGTTGCCGGGGCGGCGGCCGGCGCGCGGCCGGGGCGGCGGCGGACGAAGCTCGAGCCGCCGGGACCGCGCCTGTTTTCCTAGGCGTTCTCGAAGCCCCAGCCGTCAAGCGAGCGGCCCAGCCGCGCCTGGCGCGGCCGCCGTCGCTCAGGCGACTTCGGCCGGCTCGTCCTTGCCCTGCAGGCGCTCGCGGCCACGCTGCACGGCGGCGATGAACTTCGAAAGATTGACCTCCAAGGTGCCGAGAATCTCATCGGCGTAGTCCTCGGCGCCGAGGCGAATCTCGCGCTCGCGGGCGCGGGCGTCCTCGATGATGTCCTCGGCGGCGCGCTCGGCCTGCTTGGTGACCTCCTCCTCGCTGAGCAGCATCTCCTGGCGCTCGCGCGCCTCCTTGACGATCCGCTCGGCCTCGCGCTTTGCCTCCGCCAGCATCTCCTGGCGCTCCTTGACGATCCAGCGTGCCTGCTTGATCTCCTCGGGGATCGTCGCGCGCATCTGGTCGAGGATGTCGTAGATCTCCTCCTTGTCCACCCGCACCTGGTCGGTCAGCGGGACCGGCTTGGCGTTGTGGACGAGGTCGTCGAGCTTGTCGATCAGGACCAGAACGTCCATCGGCGCTCACCTCCGTTCTCGCTCCGGCTCTCGGTCCGCCACGCACGCGGGCGGCCGCTCATGGATGTCCCGGTCATCGGCTCCACGCCCCACAAGTTCGTCACCGCTGCAACTCTTCCTGCAACCGCTTCGCCACCCGCGGCAACACGAGATCGTCGATCCGCCCGCCGAAGGTCGCGAGCTCCTTGACGCCGCTGGAGGACAGGAAGCTGTACTGGGGGCTCGCCATCAGGTACACCGACTCTATCTCGGGATCCTGGCGACGGTTGAGCTGGTTCATCTCGAACTCGTACTCGAAGTCGGAGATTGCACGCAGCCCCTTGACGATCGCGCGCGCGCCAACGCTGCGTGCGAACTCGACCACCAGCGTACGAAACGGCTCGGCACGAGCACCCGGCAGATCGGCAATCGCCTCGCCTACGAACGCCATCCGCTCCTCGATCGAGAACAGCGTCTTGTCCTTGCGTACCGAGCGGTTGACGACCGCCACGACGACCTCGTCGTAGAGGTCGGCGGTGCGCCGGATCACGTCCAGGTGCCCGTTGGTGATCGGGTCATAGGAGCCCGGGCAGACCGCGATCCGCTTGCCCTCGCCGCCATCGGTGGCGGCAGCTGCCGCGTCGGCGCTCACCGCTGCAGGCCCTCGCTGCCGTGGCTGTAGATGGCGATCAAGGTGTCTCCGTATCGTCTCTGGGTCAGCGGTTCCAGCCCGGTAAGCCGAAGCGGTGTGCGCCGATCGCTCTCGGCGACCACGCGCGCTCCCGCGCCGAGCACCGCAGGCAAGCTAACCGAAAGCGGCTCGCCAAGCTCGGGCGCGGCCCGGTATGGGGGGTCCACGAACACCAGATCGTAAGCCTCCCCGCGCTCGCGTGCCAGCTCCACCCCCGCCAGAGCGTCGCCGGCGCGCAGCTCGGCGAGCGGCGCGCCGAGCTCGAGCGCGTTCAGATTGGCCCGTAGGGCCGCAAGCGCGCGCCGCTCGCGCTCCACGAACACGCACCGCGCGGCGCCGCGCGAGAGCGCCTCGATCCCCAGCCCCCCCGTGCCGGCGAACAGGTCGAGCACCCGCGCACCGCCCACGTCGCCGAGGATCGAGAAGGTAGCCTCGCGCACGCGATCGGAGGTCGGCCGCGTGTGCGCCGTGCCCGGCGGTGCGATCAGGCGCCGCCCGCCAAGGCGCCCCGCGATCACCCGCATCTGCCTGCCCGCCCCACGCCGGGCCCGCAGCGCCCCCGATCCACGGGCAGGGCGGGCTCGGCCAGCGAGCGCCTCATGCCGGCAGCGGCGAGAGCGCGTCGGCGCCAAAGACCTCGAGCAGAGCCTCGCCGAGCGCGCCGTGGACGGGACCATTCAGGGCGGGGTCCTGAGCGAGGATAGCCCGCGCGTGGGCGCGAGCGCGCTCGAGCAGCGGCGCGTCGTCGGGCAGCGTGGCGAAGCGAAACTGTCCGAGCCCCGACTGCCGGGTGCCGATCAGCTCGCCCTCCTTGCGCAACCGAAGGTCGATCTCGGCGAGGCGAAAGCCGTCGCTGTGCTCGGCCAGCGCCCGCAGCCGCGCCGAGCCGGGTGGACCGGCCAGCAAACACAGCGAGGCGTGCTCGCCCCGGCCGACGCGTCCGCGTAGCTGGTGCAGCTGGGAGATCCCGAAGCGCTCGGCGTTCTCGACCAGCATCACGGTCGCGTTGGGCACGTCGACCCCCACCTCGATGACCGTGGTGGCGACCAGCACGTCCGCTTCGCCGCTGGCGAAGCGCTGCATCGCCTGCTGCTTCTCGCGCGGGCGCATCTGGCCGTGCAACAGCTCGAGCGTGTGGCCGGCAAGCTCTCCGGAGGCGAGCCGCTCGTACTCTGCCGTGGCCGCGCGCGCCTCGCCGGCGTCGCCGCCCGGGCCACCCGTCGCGACCGTTGGATCGGCCTCGGCCTCGTGCACCAGCGGACAGACCACGTAGGCCTGGCGCCCGAGCGCGAGCTGCTCGCGCAGCAGCGCGTAGGCCTCGGCGCGCTCTCGATCGCCAGAGACGATCCGCGTCGCGATCGGCTGGCGCCCGCGCGGCAGCTCGCGCAGGACGCTGCAGTCAAGATCGCCGTGACGGGCGACCGCGAGCGTGCGCGGGATCGGGGTGGCCGTCATGTGCAGGACGTGCGGCTGCAGGTCCTGGCCGCCCGCGGCGGTGCCGCCGCGCTCCAGGGCGGTGCGCTGGCGCACGCCGAAGCGGTGCTGCTCGTCCACCACGGCCACCGCCAGGTCGCGAAAGACGACGTCCGGCTCGATCAGCGCGTGGGTGCCGACGACCAGCCCCAGCTCGCCGCTGCCGAGCTTGGCCAGCGTGTCGGCGCGCCGCGCCGCCGCGGTCGAGCCGGTCAACAGCGCCACCGCCACGTTCTCGCCGCCGAGCAGCGACTGGATCGTGGCGAAGTGCTGCTGGGCAAGCGTCTCGGTCGGCGCCATCAGCGCGGCCTGGCGGCCGTGCTCGACCGCGCGCAGCATCGCCCACAGCGCGACCACGGTCTTGCCGCTGCCGACCTCGCCCATCAGCAGCCGCTGCATCGGCGTCGCGCGCCCAAGGTCGGCGCCGACCTGCGCGATCGCCGTCAGCTGGTCCCCTGTTGGGGAGAACGGCAGCGAGCGCTCCAGCCAGCGCTCGCTCAGCGCCGGCGGATCGGCAAGCGGCGCGCTGCGCAGCTCGCGCTCGCGCACACCCCGGCGTGTGAAGAAGGCCAGCTGGCACAGCAGCAGCTCGTCAAAGGCGAGCCGTCGCAGTGCGCCGGCGGCGTCGAGCTGGCCGGTTGGGCCTGCTGCCGATTGCCGATCGGCGACCGGAAAGTGGATCGCCGCGAGCGCCTGCCCGCGCGCCGGCAGCCCCTCGGCCGCCCGGATCCGGGCGGGCAGCGGGTCCGGCACGTCTGCGAGACGCTCGCGGAGCTCGCGCACGAGCGTCAGGATCTGCGTCGAGCTGACCCCCTCGGTGGCGGGATAGTGCGCAACCGAGCCCACCTCCTCCTCCTCGACGCCACCCAGCTGTGTTGCGACCGCGTGGTGGGAGACGCGAAAGCGCCCGCGCCCGTCGGCCTTGCCGTGCAGGATCAGGCGTGTCCCCGGCGGATAGCGCTCCACTAGCCAGGGTTGGTTGAAGAAGGTGGCACGCATCGAGCCGCTGTCGTCGAACACGGTCGCTTCGACCAGCCCGCGCATGCTGCGCCGACTCGTCCCGCTTCGAGCACGGACCGTCCGGCCGGCGATCGCGCGGACCTCCACCGCCACCGTCGCCTGCTCGCCCGCTCGCAGCTGGACCACCGAGCGCGCCTCACGCCGGTCGCGCGGCAGGTGTTCGAGCAGGTCGCCGACGGTGTGCAGCTGCAGCGCGCTCAGCCCGCTGGCGAGCTTGCCCTTCGCGCCCGGCAACGGCTCGCGCAGACGCGAGGGCTGCGCCCAACGCAGCGGCGCCGCCCTCAGTTGCCGTGGCAACAGCGGCTCGCCCGTGGCGAACGCTCTCGGCGCCGTCTCGCTACTCGGCGGCGAGCAGCCACCAGTAGGCGGGCTGGCCGCCGTGGCGAAGCTCGAGCTCGACATCGCCATTCATCATGCCGTCGAGCTCAGACAGCTCCAAGGGCGCGTCCGCACCGGAGATCACGCTGATCAGCTCGGCGTCAGGCGCCAGCGCCGCCAGCACGGCCCGTAGCGTCTGGCGTGGCTCGCCCCAGGCGATCACCTCCTCCCCGAGCAGACCGACCGCCTCCCCCGGCTGGAAGCGCCCCTGTGCGTCGGCCCGCGCCGCGGGCGCCACCGCACCGACGCGCAGCGCCTGCACCGCCTCCTGCATCGCCTGCGCGTTCTCGAACACGTCGCGCTGGCCGCTGAGCGCCACCGCGGCGGCCAGCCCGGCCTGCTGGCTTGTCGCTGCGACGACCCGCACTCGCTTGTCCGAGCGCTCGGCGGCGTACTCGGCCGCCATCACGACGTTGGGGCTGCACGGCAACACCACCACTTCCTCGGCCGGCGCGTCGTGGATGCCGGCGAGCAGCTCCGCTGTCGAGGGGTTCATCGTCGCCCCTCCGTCGACGGTATGGACGCCGAGGTCGCGGTACATCTCGGCCAACCCGTCGCCGTTCACCACCGCCAGCGCGGCGCAGCGCGCCGCGCGTGGACCTCCGGTGCCATTACCGTTGCCGGTGCCGTTCCCGTTGCCGATTGTCGCGACTCCCGCCAGCCGCATCTCGCGCTCGGAGACCTGGGCGCGCATGTCGGCCACGTCCAGGTGGGAGACCTCACCGACGTCGGCGAACAGGGCCGTGGCCCGATCGGGCTCGTCGGTGTGTACGTGAACCTTCAGGGTCTGCGCGTCGCCGACCACCAGCACCGAGTCGCCGAGCCGCTCGAGCGCTTCGATGAAAGAGGCGGCGCGCAGGTCGCTGCCGGTGACCGCGAAGTTCGTGCAGTAGCGGTAGGTGCTCGAGCTGTGCTCGGGGTGTGTGACCTGCGCAGGTGCATGGTGCTCGAGCTCGGGCGCGTCGTCGCCGCGCAGCGCGGCGACGACACCAGCGAAGATGACAGTCAGACCGTAGCCGCCGGCGTCCACCACTCCGGCCTCGCGCAGCGCCGCCAGCAGCTCCG